>JAYZFP010000195.1:0-10762 GCA_036336715.1 Planctomycetota bacterium | reverse complement strand
CTGCTGAACCTGACCCTGCTGGGACTCCTGTTGAAAGTCGCCTCAGCCAACTTTGGCAGACGGGGCCTGGTGGTTGCAACGGCCCTGGCCCTGGCTTCCCCCCTGCTCTGGTTTGTCAACAAAGGGCATACCGAATTCTTTACCGTCTGCCTGGCCACAACGGGTGTGATCTGGTTCCTGAAAAGGCGGTACGGCAGGACCGTTCTGGCTCTAGGGATCGTGTCGACCCAAAACCCTCCCTTTTTGCTTGTCGCCCTTCTGGTCGTTGCCCTGGGGATTGTCCGGGACGGTCCAAAAATGGTGCGGCACTGGGTCGGTTGCCTGGCGGGGATGCTGGTAGGCTGCCTGCATCCGCTGTACTACTTCATTCGGCACGGGAATGTCACTCCGCAACTGATCACGGGGGCTGCTTCAGGGGAGGGAAAGGGCTTCAGGGAGTGGACCTGCTTTCTTGTGGATCCGGACGTGGGGCTGTTTTCCAATTGGCCCTGGTTGATTGTGCCTCTCCTTGCCGTTCTGGCGGTGACCTTCTGGAGGAAGCAGAAACCGGATTGGTCCGTGATCTGTTTCTGTTTTCTGGCGGTAACGATTTTGTGTTGGGCCCAGACCAAGACCAATAATTTCAATCATGGTGGCACGATCAAGATTTCCCGCTACGCACTCTGGTACCTGCCCTTTCTCTATCCACTGTTAGACCGGTTTGCGAGGAACTACCCGCTGGTGCCCGTTTGGCAAAGGGGAGCTGCGGTTGCTTTCCTGCTGGCCGCCCTGGTAGTCAATACCACCAAGTTTTACCCGGATCGGAAGGAATCGTTCCTCTTCCAGACAACGATCGCCGAAAATTTCTATGAAGTTTGCCCCGGTCTCTATAACCCGATCCCCGAGATTTTTATTGAACGCTGCCTGCAAGCAGAACTGCCCACCGACCAGTGGGCGATTTCGAATCGAAGCGGTACCAAGGTCATTGTTCATAGTGGCCGACTGATCAAGCAGCAAAATTGGCTGCGGCACGGCAAAAAACTGGATGGGATAGGAGGATGTGAAAAAAGGATCGACCCCGAAAAGCTGGTCCGGGTCATCCAGCAAAGAGACCAGACACCAGATGCCATTGAGTGGTTTTACATCAATGCCCCGGGAGACATTTTTCTCGAGATGGATGTCCCGGTTCTGTCGGCTTCCGATGAGCCGAAGAACGTCCTTCGCTGATTCCGGACACCTGTCGGGGTGGGTGGCTGCAGGGAATGCCAGGTGACCCTGTTGCCAGCCAGTTGTCGGGCCGGCTTTGTCGGGAACCGCCGGGATCGCTCCTTTTCGAGCAGCGGACTTTCGGTCTTTCACAGGGAACCGTGGGGAACCCTGGCAACGCTTCTACAGCAGTCCTGCCGCGGTCTTTCTCAGCGTCCAATACAGACCAGGTATTCCTGCCGTTGCTTCCCCTCGTCAAAACCGACACGTGCATAAATCCGGTTGCCGCAGAACGCCGGCGTTGCGAACGCGGAATCGCCCAGCCGGTTGCGGGCCAGTTCTTCGTAGGCATTGGGGTTGGCCCGGAAGACGTAGGTGGTCCCCCTTTCCGAGGTGTAATAGATATTGCCGCCTGCCAGAACAGGGGAGCTGCTGACAGGACCCTCCATACGGGTTTTCCACATTTCCTTTCCGGTTTCTCCGTCCCAGCAATACCCGATTCCGGAATCGCTGATCCCGTACAGGTACCCTTCGTGGAAAAGCAGAGACTGTTCGTAGCATTTGACACGGTTTTGCCAGACCAGCTGGCCGCTGTCGTCCGCCTTGACACAAAGTGTCTGCCCCCGGGGGAAGCCTCCACTGGCGAAAACCTTGTCTTTGCTCCAGACAAGCGTGCCGCAGGAAACCTTCCAGTTGGCCGGGCTGGTCCACAGCCTTTTTCCATTCTGGGGGTCGAACCCGGAAATGCTGCTGTCACCACTGAGCAGTAATTGTTCTCTGCCTGCTACCCGGGCCACGATCGGCGAGGAGTAGCTGGTGCTGTTGCGTTCCGTTTTCCAGAGGGGTTCGCCGGTCGTCCTGTCGTAAGAACGCAGGAAGCCATGTTTTTCAGACTCTGCGGCCACGATGACCTGCTTGCCGGACAGGGTCGGGGACGAGGCGAAGCCGAACGGGTAATAGGGGCGAAAATCCCCGGCAACCTGCTGCCAGAGTTGGTTGCCATCGAGGTCGAGTCGGGTCAGGATGATTCGGTTTTCGTTGTGAAACAGGACGAACAGCCCCGATCCGTCGGAGGCGATCGTTGGTGAAGCATGCGTATTCTTTTTGTGGATCTGCTGCACCCACCCTCCCTTGTGGAGCGTCCTGTCCCACATGCGTTTGCCGTTGTTCCGATCGACGCAAAGAACCGACTGGGTCTGACCTTTTCCATCCGCGGTGGTGAGAAAAATCCGGTTGCCGACGACCGTGGGTGACGAATGGCCCCGGCCTGGAAGAGCCGTTTTCCAGACAATGGATGAGTCGCTGCTCCAGCGAAGGGGGGGAGCCTCGTCGGGAGCTGCTTTGCCATTCCCCGAGGGTCCACGCCATTGTCGCCAATCGTCTGCGGCGGCCGATTGCAGCCAAAAACAGCTTAGAAAGAAAATGGAAATCGTTTTTGCATGCATCCTGAAACCTGGATGGGAAAGGGAATTACCGGCGGGGCTCGAAAATCGATGTTTCGATCGGTTGGCTGTCCCGGTGGTTGAGGACCGCTTCCAACTGGGAATCCTTGATTTTTTTACCCTCGGGGGAGTAAATGCGGAAGGTGGAACCATCGTAAAAAACTGCCAGCAGGTACTGGTCGGCCGGGAGGGATTTGATCAGGGTCGGAGCCTGTTTGCGAGTCAGGTCGGTTGGTTGGGTCCGGGCGTCTTCACGACCGTTCGGGTTTTCGAGCAACATGATCGTATTGGAAGCGCCATCGGTAATTTCCCTGAAATTCCCGGGAGAATCGTTGTCCCGAATGGCGCACACCAGGTTGCCATTACTCAAGCGGAATTCGTTGACCTGCTGGTCCGATAGCGGGAGGTTTGTATTGGAATCCCAGGTTTCGGCAAGGTTGAACTTTTTGGCGAGGGAGCTCCGTTCGAGCAGCGGCAACAGACGGACACGCCAACTGATCCCGGTGTGTTGCCTGCCACCCCGGAGTTCACTGTCAGTCATCGGGAATTTTCCATGGATATCGTGATACGTGTGGATGGCAATTCCCAGTTGTTTCAGCTGCAACTTGTCCCGGAGTTCCGCGCGGGCATCCAGGGGGTTGGCGGCCCCGCCCTGGTTCGGCAGCCCTAATGCGGTTTCCTTGCGCGGCGACCTGGTTTGTGCATCTTTACCCTGCGATCGCTTTTTGACTGTTTTGGGATTCTGGCCTTTTTGCGAAGGGACGCCGAGTACCGCAGATTCCGGATTGGCAACTGACGGAATGGCCGGTTCCTGGTCCTGCCCTTTTACAGGAGGGGGTTCAGGCTCACCACCGCAGCCAGCGGGAAACAGGATGCAACTTAATGAAATCCAGCAGAGTGCGAGCAGATGCGGAGGCCGGCATGCGTTGGTCTTCATCAGGAAATCTCGGAAAAAGGCCGCTTGGCACCTTGAGGGTAATGGAATTCAGCCGGTTCATGGGACGTTACAGGAAAATATCGAAGCATTTGGTTGTTTTTTACTTCGCTCGCTCTTCGCGGTCGTGGGCCATGCGCCTGCAGCGCACTCCAGGAAAAGACCGTTCTTCGTGTTGCCAGTGATTCCGGCACTGCCCTGTACCGCAGCCCGTTCACCCTATTTGGGGGACTGCCTGGTTGACCCCATGGCACCGGGGGCACAGGTTATTTGAGTCCAGGCTTTTGCAGTCCAGTGAAACCGGGAATGGGCTTTCAGGTTGGCAGGCTAAGAGGGTGGGCGGGGTCTGGCGCAGGTGCTGAGGGCATTTCGATTGTGCTGGCCGTAGTCAGGTGGGATGACTGTATTTCCTGGTCAACCGAGTGCGCTGGCGGGAGGGTGCAGTCCTGGTCCTCGATCGAATCCTCCAGCGCTTTACGGATATTGTCAAAGGAGGGTTCCGTCGGTTTTTTGGAATCCAATCGTGGTGCCTCACGCTTGTCCAGGTTGGGTAGCAGACGAGGTTTGGGGCTGCGGAGGATGGCTTCCGTGTTGGCAACGTTGCCGTCCTGTGGATCGAACAGGTTGCGGAGCTCCTTTTCCCGAATCCGGGTTCCCTCGATACTGGGGATTTTCCACACACTTGCATCGTATAAAACGACCCACAGAAAGTCCCCCGGTCCAAGTTTTTTGATTGCCTCAATCGCTTCATCAATGTCGATGTCTCCCGGCTGGCTCCAGGGCTGCATCGAACGATTGCGGTTTTCAATCAACATGATCGTGTTGGAGGTTCCATCCAGGATGGAACCAAAGGATTTGGCTCCCTTGCCCGTTTTGACACGGCAGATCTGGGCACCATTGGTGAGCACAAATCCGCTTCTGCATTTGTCAATCATGGGGCGATTGACCTTTGAATCCCATCCCTGTTCCTTGTTCATCTGGTTGTATTCAGAGAAGAATTCCATGTAAGGAAGGATCCGAACGCGCCAACTCAAGTCTTCGCTGAAGCGATCGCTGGCGGGGTGAGGGGCAAAGGGGAATCGTTTCATGGCATCATGGTAGTTGTGGATCGCAATGGCAGCCGTCTGGAACCGATTCATGTCATTGCGGTCCGAAAAACTTGTTTTCATTTTGCGAATCATTTCCTGAAGATTCATCGACAGGCTGTCGGGCCGGGAAAAAGTCAGTTGCACCGATCGGTTCTTGCTGGAAAGCCGAACGCCCTCCGCAATTTTTTCGAGAACTTCAGCGACTGGATTCTCTTTCTTTTTTAATGTTCCAATGGGAAGCCTGATGTGGAACATCAGGAAATCGTGCAACAGCTGGGCCTTGGAAAAAACGCTTTTTTCCTTGCCCTCCATGGAAACGATCTTCAGTCGGGCCATCTCCCTGGCATTGAGATCGACCGCAAGGCTGGCGCTCTGGATTTCTTTCAGCAGGCTGGCCAGGTAAAGGGCGACGGTATATTCGGAAAACGGTTGTCCCCAACGGAGCATTTCGTAGACCGTCCGTTCCTCAAGTTCTTCGGCCTGCATGACTCCTTCGAGGATCCGTGCAAAGGACTGGGCATCAAAAACGACCCGTAGGGAAGATGACTTTCCCAGTGCGTCAAAGGATCGGGCCATCGATGAAGGGAGCACTTCGCTGGAAGGCTTCTGGACGTAAAGGGGGGTTCCAAACTCCAGCTGGTTTTCGCGGAAGCGAATGATCACCGGCGATCCAAACCCGGGAGAAGCGATCTTCCATCCTTCCTGTTCACGGGTTTCCAATTCGCCGAACATCGGGCTGACCACTTCTCCAGCATCCGTTTTTTCAACGCACTGGATTCGTACCACGAAATTGGGAGATTCTGTCCTTGCGTCAATTCCCAGGAGAATCACGATGCGGGAGATCTTCTTGAGCACGTCTGTGGGAATCGGAGGGCCGATCCAGGAGGAGAAGAGGTCCTGGCTGAAAAGAGGGCCCAGGGATTTGTCTGCCCGGATTTTTTCCATCGACAGGTCGACCTTGAGGACCGCTTTTTTCAAGGGAGGAATTCCAGGGGGGGCAACATCCTGCTGCGCGTTCGCAGAACCGAGGAGCAGGTGCATTGCCAGTAGATGAATTGCCAGCAGATGAATTGCGAATTTTTTCATCGGTCGTTCCTTGCGAATAGCCGGTTGTTTTGTCGGGATGGCCATGTGAATGGCGATCCTGGTTTCCTGGATGCGAAGGTTGGCGGTCCGGTCGTAGAAAGCCCGGCCCTGTCAACAGCCCGGCCCTGTAAACAGCCCGGGGGTTTTGTGCCTGGCATTGCCCATATTCTTACCAATAGGGGAGCAAAAAGCGAATCCGTTTTGGGAAGACTGACAGACTACCCATGGATCCGGAAAAAACGTCCCGGGGTGCGGTTGCTTTCAGTCTGGTTCTTTCCGGACCAACTCGCGCATTTCGGCTGTCGACCACCGGTCAGGGCTGATTAAGATAGAAACCTGTTCCCTGTTGTTTTTTCAAGAGAAACCCGATGCATCTTCCGGAAAGCAAGTTGATTCCCCCTGCCCTGCTGCTGGGTCTGTTTGTCTCACTGACGTGTCCAGGCGGGCTGGCTGCCCAAAACGGGCTTGAGCAGGTGGGTTCCGTGATGAAATACCGTTGCATTGGCCCCTTTCGAGGAGGACGGAGCGCGGCGGTTACCGGTGTCAACGGAAATCCGATGCTTTATTACATGGGCGCTGCGGGGGGCGGCCTTTGGAAAACCGAGGACGCGGGATCGAACTGGGAAAACGTTTCGGATGGTTTCTTTGGAGGCTCCATTGGTGCCGTTGCCGTTGCCCCGAGTGACTCCAATGTAATCTACGTCGGTGGAGGAGAATGTACCGTTCGCGGCAATGTCTCCCATGGCTACGGGATGTGGAAAAGTCTGGATGCGGGCAAGACCTGGAACTCGATCGGTTTGGAAGATTCACGCCGTATTCCCCGGATCGCCGTTCATCCCCGTGATTCCAACCTGGTCTATGCAGCGGTCCTTGGCCACCTTTATGGGCCGAGCCAGGAGCGGGGGGTTTTTCGTTCCAGGGATGGGGGGAAGAACTGGGAAAAGGTCCTTTTTGTCAACGACGATGTAGGCGCTTTTGATTTGACACTGGACCCTGGAAACCCGCGTGTGCTTTACGCCACGACCTGGAATATTCGCCGGACGCCCTACAGCCTGGAAAGTGGTGGAAAGGGGTGTGGCCTGTGGAAGAGCACCGACGGTGGTGACAGCTGGGAAGAAATCAGCCGGCACCCGGGCCTGCCAACGGGGACACTTGGTGTGATCGGCGTTACCGTTTCTCCCGTCGATTCCAATCGGGTTTGGGTCATCGTGGAGGCCGCCGATGGCGGTGTTTTCCGCAGTGATGATGCGGGCGGTACCTTCCGCCGGGTCAATGAAGACCGGAACCTGCGACAGCGGGCCTGGTATTACACCCGGATCTATGCGGGGCCGGATAACATTGATGAAGTGTATGTGGTCAATGTTTCCTTCTGGCACTCCCGTGATGGCGGCAAGAATTTCAGCTCGATCCGAACACCCCATGGAGATCATCACGATCTCTGGATTGATCCGGTCAATCCGCGACGGATGGTCATCGCTGACGACGGTGGTGCCCAGGTGACTTTCAACCAGGGCAAAACCTGGTCCACCTACATGAACCAGCCGACATCCCAGTTTTACCGGGTAACCACGGACGATCATTATCCCTACCGTGTGTACGGTGCCCAGCAGGATAATTCGACCGTCAGGATCAGCAGCCGTGGAAGCCGGGGCGCAATTACCGAACGGGACTGGGAGCCGACGGCCGGGGGAGAGAGTGGGCACCTTGCCATTGACCCCCGCAACAACGATATCGTTTACGGTGGTTCGTATGGAGGATTGCTGACCCGCCGCGATCATCGGTCTGGACAGGTCCGCAATATCCATGTCTGGCCCGACAACCCGATGGGGAGTGGAGCGGGGGCCAACAAGTACCGTTTTCAGTGGAATTTTCCGATCTTTTTCTCCCCTCACGACCCGGGGAAACTCTACACGGCGGCCCAGTGCCTGTTTGTCACGGAAAACGAAGGTCAGAGCTGGACCCGGATCAGCGGCGACCTGACCCGCAACGACCCGTCCCGCCTCGGTTCGTCCGGGGGACCGATCACCAAGGATAACACCTGCGTTGAGTACTACTGCACGATCTTCGCCGCGCTTGAATCTCCGCACGAACCGGGCGTGCTCTGGACCGGCAGCGACGATGGACTGATTCAGTTGTCCCGTAATAGCGGCAAAACATGGACCAATGTAACACCCGCCGGCCTGCCGGAGTGGTCGCAAATCAACAGCCTGGAAGCTCATCCCACGGAAAAGGGTGGGCTTTACGTAGCGGCGACACGTTACAAGCTCGATGACTTCAAGCCCTACCTGTACCGTACCCTCGATTATGGAAAAACCTGGACCCGGATTACTGACGGCATTGATCGAAAACACTTTACGAGAGTGATCCGGGCGGATCCCGGCAGAAAAGGGCTGTTGTATGCCGGTACCGAATCAGGGATCTACGCTTCCCTGGATGACGGGAAAAACTGGACTCCGTTTCAGATGAATCTTCCGGTCGTGCCGGTAACCGATCTGGCTGTCAAGAACGATGATCTGGTTGTTGCTACCCAGGGACGTTCTTTCTGGATCCTGGATGACCTGACCCTGTTGCATCAATTGGACGAGAAAGAACTGAAAAAGGACATTTCCCTTTTCCGTCCGAGATCGGTGGTGAAAACGAGGGCGGGCCGGGGAAGAGCCTCGCTGCAGGATGGTCAGAACCCGGACGGTGGCGTTCGGGTGGCATTCCTGTTGAGGGACATGCCCGACAAGGAAACGGTTGTGAAACTTTCGTTTGCCACCTCCGGCGGTTCCCCGGTGCAAACTTATTCCACCCAGCCCGACCGGGAAAAGAAGGAACAGCCACTGGTGGTCAAGAAAGGGATGAATGAGTTTCTCTGGAACATGCGTTACCCGGACGCAGAGACCTTTGAAGGCATGGTGCTCTGGGCGGGAGGGACCCGCGGGCCCGCCGCGATCCCGGGAAGCTACACGGTGACGCTGGAGGTAGGAAGCGAGTCTTTTTCATCCGAATTTGAAATTCTCAAGGATCCTCGCAGTCCGGCCACCGATTCGGACTTTCAGTCGCAGTTGGCTTTTTTGCTTCGTCTGCGTGACAAGCTTTCGGCTACTCACCTTGCTATCCGGAAAATTCGCACCACCCGAAAACAAATCAATACGTTGACGGGGCGGTTGCGCAAGCAAATGGAAAAAAATGAAAAGTTGAAAGCAGGCTACCAGCCGGTTCTCAAGGCAGCTCAAGAGCTCGTCAAGTCCATGACCGAGATTGAGGAAAAACTTTACCAGACAAAAAACCGGAGTCCCCAGGATCCGCTCAACTTCCCCATTCGGCTCAACAACAAGCTCTCGGCGCTGGCGGGGGTGGTTTCCACCGGTGATTATCCCCCCACCCAGCAGGCGGAACAGGTTTACAGGGAAATCAGTGCCAGGATCGATGTCGAGCTGAATCGATTGCAGGGCCTTCTTTCCAAGGACCTGAAAAACCTGAATTTGCTGATTCAAAAACAGAAGGTGCCTGCGATTTTCCCCGAGTAGTCCACGTTACCGGAGACCCAATCCATGATATCCGCTTCAGGGATCTGCTGAACACTGTGCTTCCCCGGAACACGGTGCTTTCCCGGGATGGGAGACCCGTTGAGTGGGGCAGGATGTAAAGGGAGTTCTGCCGGATCGACGTGGCATGAACTTTTGTTGCCGAGTGCGTGACACTCATCGGCACACTTATCGGCTCTTGCATGCGAAGAAGCCGGTCAGCGGGTTGACTCAAATACGCAGTAAGCAAAAGCTGCTATGGCTCAGCAGGGTGGCCACCACAACAGACGCCCTCGTACTCCCAAAGAATTGCTCGGTCGGGCAAGCTGGCAGGTGCTGACGCCGATTTCGGAACGCTAACCGCATCGGAGGGACCGCCAATTCACGTAGTGCTGCCAGGGATTCGAGCGAGCCCCATCCTCCCGGACCGACCGCGTCGGGCTTGCTTATTTTCCAGGTGGCCAGTTGAGGTGCTTGCGAAGAAACCGGAAGGTCCCCTGTCCGTTGATGGTATGCGGTCCGACAAAGAACTCGATTTCACAACGATCGCCAATTCCAAGTTTGGCCTGGTAAAGATGTCTTACCTTGGCAAATTCGTAAGCCACGCGCTCGTTCGAGGAAACCCCGTCAAAGTGCCCTCGCTCGACCATAAAGGGGCGCGGCGCGATCAAAGAGGCCATCTCGGCGTAGTTGAAGGTGCTGCCGAGATCGAACTCAAAGATCTCGTATTCACCCGTCCAGACGTAACTGTAACGGCTCTGGGTGGATGCATTTTTCCAGACCCATTCGTTAAAGTCGGCGGAACAGATTGAGAGGCAATAATCGGTGACCAGGGGCGGGATCCTCATGGCACTCTTTCCACCGTAGGAAAGACCGTAAAAAGCGATCCTTTCAGGGTCCACATTTGGAAGCGTCTTGAGCCAGTTCACAATCTGCTGGTGTTGCGGAACAATGACCGAAAACAGCGTTTTGCCGATGGTGTTTGCTTTTCGCTGTAAAGTGCGAAACCGGTCTTTGAAAATATAAAGGTTCTGTGGAGAAAAGGTGATGAATCCTTCTTCGGCCAGCTTGGCAGCGAAGTCGTGGTAGGCGGGATGATCGCCCTGCACGATATCTTGCGGTCGTCCTTCGAGCCCGTGTTGGCAGACGACGACCGGTCGCTTTTCATCAGTGGCCATCTCAACCGGAATGAGCAGGATTCCATAGGCAATCACCTCGTCAAAAACGTCCAGTACGATTTCGTAGCCCGTGTATTTTTCCCGCTCACAAAATTTCCTGGCCCGGGCTTTGGATGGGCTCAAAGGGAGTTCAAACCTGCCGATCACCTCCGTGGCAAACTTTTCGCGGTAGTTTTCGATCGTATCGCCAAATTTTTCAAGCGAACTCCGGTCCAGTTTTTTGAAATACTCATTGCGGGTTTTTTCGCAGGTGGATAGCAACCTCTGGTTGAAGCGGTCGATTTCTGCAATTTGCCGTAGCATCCGTTTTTCCATGTCCACCGTGCCGGTCCGCTTC
>JAYZFP010000194.1:0-15186 GCA_036336715.1 Planctomycetota bacterium | reverse complement strand
AGACCAAGCGGAAACCGGTATTGCAGGAAACGCCCGCCTCCAGTTTCGTCCCACCGGTGTCCTCGGGGGTTCAGACAGAGGGTGAATTTCATCCGACACCGGTCAGGACGAATCCCCTGGAGGCCCGACAGGATCCAAATGGGGGGCAGTTGGGAAAGGGGACTCGTCTCGAGACAGAAAATCGCTCCGGCTTTTCATTGAAGGATTCCCAGTCAATCAAGCCGCTCAGGAATTCCGTCCCGGTTTCCCCGTCATTTGCAGACGAGGCTGGCAGACCGGATTCGGTTTCACCATCAGCCGCTCAGCCAACCGGTGAAACCACGGCAGTGGGTGGCTCTCAACCCCAACCTGCGGCTGCTTCCTCCCAGGACCGGAACGGACTTCGAGGTTCATTCCAGCCCCCAACGGCTGTGGATACCTCCCCAATTCAGTCAAAATTGCCGGAAGCACGACCTGACGAGACCGGTTCTTTTATTTCCCGGGAAAAGGGGGAATCGGCTTCGTCCAGCCTGCTTGAGGGGAACGAGGTAGGACAGTTCAAAGCAAGCCAGAGTGACTTGCCGGAAAAACCTGCCCGTCTTCAGGCCAGGCCTGTCGAGGTGCAGGAACCAAAGTCGGTGAACAATGGGTTTCAGTCACAGGCTGTTGACAGCCTGGGAAAACCTTCCAAACCAACAGAGACGGCGACGGTTGACAGTTCCTACAATCCACAGCTGAAGGAGATTGCGGAGTGGATTCTGAATTCCGTCAAGCGTCCCCGGGAAAACCGCTTCAGCCTGGCAGAGGCCATACAATTTGCCCGCGATTCAACGCACCGAAAACAGATCATCAGGCAATACTGGTCCAGTTTTGTTATCGAGGCGGATTTGCAGGCTGCTGAGGAGGAATTGCAGTGGTTGCGTTCTCTGCCATCGCCAATCTCCTCGCTGGATCGCCTGATGTTGAGGGCTGCTCTGAGTTCCGCAGAATCCAGGCTGGCGGAAGCCCGGGTGGCTGAACGGAAATCCACCTGGCAGCTCCATCGGCTGGCGCCCGGATTTGACGTGAACCGTTCGGTCTGTTTTGCCGATTTGCCCTGGGTTGGCAAGTACAGGACCAACAGCGATGGTTTCGTAAAAGCGGGGCGTTTTGACAGTCGGATTCGGAAGGTTGACACGGCACTTCCGTCGATGAGGGACCTGGCCCACCTGAGGGGCGGGGCCTTTTATGACAACCTGGCGGCACTGCGGGAATCGATGTTGAATCTGGATTCAGGAAAGATCTCCCTCACGGTCGTGATCAATTTGCACAAGGAAACACGTGACCAGAGGATGGCGTTTTTCAAGCAGGTGCGGGATTACAATCATGCGATCACCGACTATGCGCTGACTGTTTATCCCTCTGCCCGGGAACCACTGAAAGTTGCCCGGATGCTGATTGACACAGATGTCACACTGCCTGACGATTCCCTGGTCGATCGGGCTGTCCGGCAGGCGGGAGGTGTGGAGTCGATCGACGAACTGGATTCTTCCGGACGGATTCGTTGATTACCCACGACAGCCAGTGGGCATAATCGATTCCCATCAAAACTCTGAGGGGGAATTCCCCAATCGGCTGGCGGGAATCATGCTGTTTTACCGTTGGCCGGTTTTTCATGCTTTGCCATACCGTGTTCAGATTTCGCAGTGTCAAAGGGACAGCGTTTCATTCTCGGGGGGCGTTGGTTGGCCTGGGCGCAGTGTATCGGGAATCCTGCTTTCGGATAATGGATTCACGTTGGTCTCAGCGAGGCGAATGGCCAATCAGAAGCCGCTCCATGGTTCAGCCAACAGTGGGTACCTTTGCAGAACTGACCCCTTGCCATCGGGTTGGTTGGGTCAAGCTGATCTTCTCTTGACGGATGCGGACCTTTTGAGCCGTTTTTGATATTGGCGGTTCCTCACTCCCGAATTTGGCACGCTCTCCTTACAGGAGGTTCGGCCACTGTCTTTTTTTTGCATCATTTCTGGTGCATTTGCAGGAAACCCGCCTCCGATTTTTCAAGGAAAGGCAGAGCGTCAGTCGGGTGGAGGCTCTTCCGGAAAATTGGAATGTCGGCTCCCGCTGGGAAACCAGGGGCTTGCCAATCCTGAAAAGCACGCGAAATTCGTGCGGTCCTACCCAAATGTTTCTGCACATGTTCTGCTGGTCAGATTTCGCAGGTCCTGTAAGATTTTTGCGGGGCATGACTTTGAAAAATGACCGTTCAGGGAAAAAATTGATGAGGATCCTGGGTTTACTGTTGGCCGGCCTGGCTTGTCTGTGCGAGATGCATTCCGCTCAAGGGGCGACGGATGATCGTCCGGATATCGTGATCATCATGGCGGATGATATGGGGTACTCGGATATCGGGTGTTTTGGGGGCGAAATTCAGACACCCAACCTGGATCGACTTGCGAACCGGGGTTTGAGGTTTACCAGTTTTTACAGTGAAAACATGTGCTGGGTATCCAGGGCTTCCCTGTTGACCGGGGTTTACCACAAGACCTCCCTGGTCAATGGAGCTCTTCACCGTCAATGTGAATCGATGCCTGAAGCACTCGGTCGAAATGGATATGTCTGCAAAATGTCGGGCAAGTGGCACCTTGCCGGAAAACCGTATCGCGTAAACCCGCTGGACCGTGGCTTCGATGAGTTTTACGGGATCCTTGGCGGGGCTGCCAGCTTTTATGCACCGGCGTTCCTGACCCGTGACCGGGAGAATATTGAAAAAGAAGCTTTGCAGGACCCGGAATACTACCTGACGGACGCCATCAGCGATGAAGCCGTGCGGATGATTGCCGAAACGAAAAAGGAAGAACGGCTGTTTCTTTCGGTTGCCTACACGGCCGCACATTGGCCCCTGCATGCCCGCGCGAGCGACATTCGCCGCTATCAAGGCCGTTATGCCGGGGGTTGGGACCAGTTAAGAAAAGAACGGTTGAGTCGGATGAAAAAAATGGGAATTGTCCCTGGTTCTACCCCGCTTTCGCCAAGGCATCCCAAGGTTCCGGCCTGGGAAACCGTTGAAAACAGCCAGTGGCAGCAGAGAAGAATGGAGGTCTATGCCGCCCAGGTAACGGTGATGGACGAGGGGATTGGACGGATTGTGGCCGCATTGGAAAAGGCGGGAAGGCTGGAAAGGACACTGGTCCTTTTTACGGTCGACAATGGCGGTTGTCACGTCGAATATGGTCCCGAAAGAAAGGGAGATTACCTGCCAGCCACAACCCGTGATGGCAGAAAAATGCGACCCGGAAATCTCCCGGGCATCCTTCCCGGTCCCGAGGATACCTACCAAAGTTATGGCCATGGCTGGGCCAATGCCTCCAACACTCCCTTTCGTTATTTCAAACAGTATGACCACGAGGGAGGAATCCGGACTTCCATGATTGCTCATTGGCCGGACGGAATCCGGAAACCAGGTTCGTTGATTCGGGGTCCCACTCACCTGGTGGACATCCTGCCGACGGTGCGGGAAGTTACAGGATCCCCGCCGGCCAGCCAGGTGATTCCGCTCGATGGACAATCGTTTGCCTCTGCTTTTCGAGGGGAGGGGTACCCGGGTCGCCATGCGATTTTTTTTGATCACAACAAGGGGAGGGCCTACCGGGAGGGAAACTGGAAAGTGGTGGCCCTGAAAAAAGGAAAGAAATACGAATGGGAACTTTACGATTTGCAGCAGGATCCGCTCGAACTGACCAATCTTGGCGGTGAGCAACCCGACAAACGGGATTCCCTGGTTGCCAAGTGGAAAGCCGAGTCAAAAAGACATTCCCGGCAGGCGGCTCTTGACCGAACGCCCCGCTGAGAGAAGGCCGGAGGATTGCCTGGTTGCGATTGAATGTTTTTTCACGCCTTGGTTGTTTCGGATTCCGGATATACTGGTCGGTGGCTTCCCCCCCGTTGAAACGGAGGCGGTTTTCCTTGCCCTTGACCTGTCGCGACGCACCCCGATTGAAGAAGAATGATGCCAAGAATCGTTGCCGTTTTCCTGTTCGCCCTGATGATCACCAGTCTCGTCAACAGGTCAGTTGCCGATGAGCGACCGAACATCGTTTTCTTTTTTACCGACGATCAGACCAACAGCACGCTTGGTTGCTATGGACACCCGTTAGTACAGACTCCCAACATTGACCGCCTGGCGTCCCGCGGGACCCGTTTTACAAATGCATTTGTTTCCCATTCGATCTGTTGGGTCAGTCGAACCACCATACTGACCGGATTGACGGGCCGCGGTTATGGTACTCGTGGCGCACATGACCAGGCACGACCCGATGCGGTGGAAACGTTGTACACGGATATCCTGAGGTCCAAGGGCTACCGCACGGGACAATTTGGAAAATGGCATGCCAAGATGCCACGTGGTTACAAGCGGGAAGACCATTTCGATGAATTTGAAGCGATCGGCCGCAATCCCTTTTACAAAAAACAGAAAGACGGGACCTTGCGGCACGAAACAGAGTTGATCGTGGATCGTGGGATCCGTTTTTTGCGGGAACATCCCCGCGATCAACCGTTTGCATTGAACATGTGGTTCAATGCCTGTCACGCGGAGGACGGTGACCGCCGCCCCGGGATCGGCCACTTTCCCTGGCCCCGGGCTATGGATGGCATGTATGAAGAGGACGAAATTGCGCCGCCCAGGTTGAATGACCCGAAAATATTTGAGAGCCAGCCTGATTTTCTGAAAACCACGATTAACCGGGAACGTTTTTTCTGGCGTTGGAACACAGACGAAAAATACCGTACCAATATGCGGGCCTACCTGAGGATGGTCAGTGGAATCGATGGGGCAATCGGCAGATTTCTCAAGGCGCTCGAGGAGCAGGGTTTGGCTGAGAATACGATTGTTGTCTATTCGGCCGACAATGGATATCACATGGGAAACCGGGGGTTTGCAGGCAAGTGGTCTCATTACGAGGAATCGCTCCGGGTTCCCCTGATTGTCTGTGACCCACGGGTTCCCAAAACGCTCCAGGGGCAGGTGACCGATGCCATGGCTCTGAATCTTGATTTGCCGTCCACCTTCCTGGACTGGGCGGGCATCCAGGTTCCCGGGAAATACCAGGGAAGGAGCTTGAAACCGGTTGTTTCCATTGGAAAGCCGGCCGATTGGCGGACGGACACGTTTCACGAACACTTTGCGGTTCGCGGTCGGATACCAGCCTTTGAGGGGATTCGAAATGAACGGTTCAAGTACGTGCGTTACGTCGACCAGGGAAACTACGAATTCCTGCATGATTTGAAAAAGGACCCGGACGAGTTGCAAAATTTTGCGTCGGACCCGGCGTATGAAAAAGTGCTTCTGCAAATGCGTGACCGAACCAGCGGGCGGGTCCGGGAGCTCGGAGGGGAGCTGGCGCCGATGAAAAATAGCCTGTCGCAATCGACGCCGCCCCACCCGGTTGCCTCGGCTGCTGTGACCAACCGCGGAGGTGGCGATTTTGTCAACCTGCTGGGCGGAAATGGGCTGCGTGGTTGGGCCGGCGACACCCGGTACTGGTCCATAAAAAAAGGAGTCCTCACCGGAGTGACCGATGGTTCGCTGACAAAGAACCGTTTCATTACCTGGAAGGGATCCACGATCCGCAACTTTGAAATCCGGGTCGAGGTCAAGGTCACTGCCGGGGGTAACAGTGGGATCCAGTACCGCGGGATTTCCCGGCCCGATATCGGGCTGGACGTGGTGACCGGCTATCAGTGTGATGTCGTGGCCGATGTGCCACGTTACAACGGAATGTTGTACGAGGAACGTGGTCGTCGGATTCTCTCCCACACGGGTGAAAAAGTGATCATCGATCCCCGCGGTCGAGGCTGGATCGTAGGGCAGATGCCGGTAAAAAAGTTCGAGGCGGACCAGTGGCATGAATTCCGGGTGCTGGTGGAAGGGAATCACCATCGTCACTGGATCGACGGACATCCCACCGCCGACCTGCTCGATTTTGATGAGGCCGGTCGGTCGCTCGAAGGTGTGCTGGCGGTCCAGGTGCATGTGGGGCCCGCCATGAAAATCCAGTACAGGAATTTTCGCATTCGGCACCTTCCGGACGATTTGCCGTTGAAGGATTTCAGGGATTTTCCGATCCCGGCTGAAGCATTGGGGGTTCGCCCCCAGGGGAAACTCCCGCGCGGTTGGAAGCCGCCGGTTTACGGAAAGCAGGATTGAGCGAGCCAGGGAGGACTCAGGACGTGGTCAGTTCCACTTCCTGTTTGTTTGAATGGCTCATTTCGACTGCCGGGTGTTTCGACGCGGATTTTGTTGGCAGCCGCGTCGATGGACACATCTGTACTGGCATACCCATCCGGACCGGTTTTTGGCTCTCAATCATTCGAAATCCGGTACAGGCTTGAATCCGTGCGAATGTACATCGCACCATTTGAGATGGCCGGGGTAGCAAGGGTCCGGCCCGGTAACTGGTTGGTTCCAAGTACTTCAAACTTTGTGCCTGTTTTGACCCAACTGGCGAGACCGGTTTCGTTAAGAAACAGGATTCTCCCATTGGCAAAAAGTGGAGATGCCGAGTAGTTACCGCGAAGTCTTTCCATCCAGTGGCGTTTCCCGGTCTTTGCGTCGACACAGGATGCAATGCCGCGGTCGGAAACAAAATACAATTCGTCACCCACCAGCAGCGGAGAAGGCGTGCTGGGAGCGCCCTTCTTGATTTTCCATGCAACGTGGGATTGTGTGACATCCCCCCGGCCTCCCAGTCGAACGCCCATCAGTTCCGGATGGTCATAGTCGTGGTTGTAAAAAATCATCCCATGCCCGATGACGGGTTGGGGAACAACGCTCCAACCCGGAGCCCTGACCTGCCAGATTTCCTTTCCGGTAGTTACGTCATAGGCGGCAAACTGGTCTGAGCCAGGAGCCATCAGTTGCGGTTGGCCCCCGACCTTGGCAACGATTGGCGTGGCAAATGAAAACTTGATTTTGGCATCTGCGGAGCGGAGGGTCTTCCAGGCGATTTTTCCGGTCAGGGCATCGATGGCTACTACGAAGGGGCGCTTGGCACCGTCGCAGGTGACCATCAGCCGGTTGTCATACAAAACGGGCGAGGCACCACTGCCGTGCTGTGGCGGATAATTCAACTCCTGGTTTTTCCATTGAATGCTTCCATCTTTTGCAGACAGGCAGGCCATGCCATAGGTTCCAAAATGGACATACACGTTGCCTTGGTCGACAAGGGGCGTGGGGCTGGCATGGCTGTTTTTTTTATGGATGCGGGGAACTTGATCGAGTGTGAAAACTTCCTTTTCCCAAAGGGTTCGGCCAGTGGCAACATCGAGGGCAAGGCAGCGTAGCGAGAGCTTTCCTTCCAATTCAACGGCCGTTGTCAGGAACAGGTGATCACCGACGACCGATGGCGAGGACCAGCCGAGTCCCGGAACTTCAGTTTTCCATTTGACATGACGGGTGGGAGACCATTCCAGCGGTGTCGGTTTTCCCCGGGCGTGCCCATCCGAATCGGGGCCCCGGAATTGAGGCCAGTCTTCTGAGACCAGGGGGGAATGGAAGCCTGCGACGTTCAATGCCAAAAGAAGAACGCCCAGGCTGGGAGGGTGTGAAAGGGGACCGTGGAGAATTTTCATTGTGAATGGATTCCCGGGTAAGGTTCCTGGAGGTGCAACTTGCGGATTCAGATTCGTTCCACCACTCTCCGGAAATTCCGTTTCAGGAAAAGTCCAGGAATTTCAGGTGGATTTGGAGGAATCAACCCGGCTGACGAGCCTGCGATTAATCTAACCCCGTCGGAATCCCAATTGAAGCCAAGGGAATGGAGTTTGCCAGAAGAAAGGGGAATCGTGCCGGGCAGGCATCCGACGATCGGTTATACTTCAGCTGTTCATTCACCTGCATTGGGATTCCAAGCATGCAAGTCGTTTTGCCGCAGCGAGGTTTTGTTTTCCTGGCTTTCGCCCAGGTTCTTCTGCCACTGGCTCTACCAGACGGGATCGTTCAGGAAAGAACGGCAAAGGCTGGTTCTTCGGATGACGTGGCGGCGGTGCTGGCCGTTTTTCGCTCCCATTGCGTGGATTGTCACGGTCGTGACCTGGCCGAGAGGGACCTGAACCTCGAAAAGATCACCGACGAAAAGCCGCTGTTGAAAAATCCGGCACTCCTTCAGAAGATCATGCATGAGGTAGAGGACCGTGTCATGCCTCCCGAAGAAGGGACAGCTTTGGAGGATGGGGAACGCAAGAAGTTGATGTCCGGTTTGCGGAGGCTGTTTCATCTTTCGGTCAAAAACCAGGCTTTCCCCGAAACCCCCATCCGGCGGATGAACCGTTTTCAATACAACAACGCGGTTGTTGACCTGTTGGAGTTGAAACGGGATATCTTCCAGATGAATGAAAGGCTGATGCGGCGTCGCAGTAATTATTTTGATCCTGCTTCAAGAAAAATGCCCGACGTTGTCCAGGTGTCGAGTCGGCCCTTGAGCAAGGATATCGACAACCAGAGACCCGAGGGATTTCGCGGTGTCGCTCCCTTTCCGCAGGACAAGCGGGCCGAGCACGGTTTCGATAACCGGGGCGATCACCTGACGATGTCTCCCCTGTTGATGGAGTCCTTTCTCAAGTTAAGCCAGACGATTGCCGAAAGTCCTGATCTCAACCCGGCGGAATGTGGGAGCTGGAATGATTTTTTTGCAGAGTTCGGACCGTCTGCCGAAGCGGCTGTTGGCCAACGGTACGAGGGCGAGAACCCGGGACAACTGAAAAGGGTCTCGGTTTCCGGAGGCCCGATCGGACCGCAGGGAATGGCTGTATTCCAGGGGGATTGGAGCAACGGTTCTCAGTTATTCTGGAGGGTTCCCGCTGCAAAGGAATCGCTGGTTCTTTCCTGGAAGACCGGGAACAGGGTTAATGGAATCCGTCTTGGTCTAACACGTGCCGGTGACTATGGAGAATTCCAGGTTCTGCTGGATGAGAAATCGATTGGAAAGGTGGATCTTTACCATCCTCAGGTCCGGACGCTTGTTCGCGATTTTTCAAAGCTCAATTTGTCGCCCGGGGTGCACCGCCTGGAACTACGGTGCCTGGGGAAAAACGCAAAATCCAGGGGCCACTATTTCGGCCTCGATTACGTCGAGTTGCTGCAGGATTCGCCTGTCACCGGTAAAGGGGGAACGGGGAAAAAAGAGTTGCCCTCACGCAAGGAACAGCTTCGAACGCGAATTGAAAAACTGTTGCGGAGGGCATTTCGGCGACCAGCGGACGAGCAGACTCTGCGTCGGTTCGTCGAATTTGCTGATCAGCAAATGGAAGAGGGCAAGTCGATCGAACAGACCATGCGAACCGTGGTCGGTGCAGCGATTGGCATGCCCGAATTTAACTACATTTATGAAAAGAAAAACGAAGCAGAGGAACCATCCGGTACCCATGTTCGTGTCAGCGATTTTGAGCTGGCGAATCGACTTTCGCAGTTTTTCTGGAGCAGCCTTCCTGATGATGCGCTGTTGGACCTGGCGGAGGAGGGAACGCTTGGTCAACCCGCGGTGTTGGCTGGACAAATCGAGCGGATGATGAACGATCGGAAAACCTCGCGATTTTGCGACAACTTTCCCAGCCAGTGGTTGCAACTTGATCGACTGGTGACCTCGATCCCGGACAGGAAAAAATTCGGTTACTTCTACTATGCCGGTTACCGTACCAGCATGCACATGATGTCAGAACCACTTCTGCTGTTTGATACGGTCTTCGTGGAGGATCGTTCCGTGATGGACCTGATTGATCCCGGGTTTACCTACCAAAACAACATGTTGAAGGCCAACTACGCCGGAAATTCAAAGGCAGGAATTGAAGTCCAGGTGCAGACCTTTCGGCGGGTTGCGCTTGAAGATTCACGTCGGGGAGGCGTGATCGCCAATGCTGCTGTCATGACCATGACCTCCACGCCGACACGAACACAGCCCATCACCCGGGGTGCCTGGGTGAACGCGGTTATCTTCAATGACCCCCCAGAGCCTCCTCCGGCGGACGTTCCGCCTCTTCCGGAGGCAAAAAAAGAGACACTCGAAAAATTGACCATTCGGGAGCGATTGGCCATACACCGCAAACGGGCCGACTGTGCAGGTTGCCATGACAGGATCGATCCACTCGGTTTTGCACTTGAAAACTTCGGTCCAACCGGGGTCTGGCGAGATCAATATACCAACGGACGGAAGGTGGACGTCAGTGGGGAGCTTTTCCGCCAGTATGGGTTTGAAACGTTTCCGCAATTCAAAAAGATCATCCTTCAGCAGAAACAGAGGTTCATTCGGGCATTTGCAGCGCACCTGCTCAGTTACGCCCTGGGTCGGGAACTGTCGCCGGCCGATTCTCCCGCCCTGGACGTCATTACGGCCAAGGCAATGGCTGGAGAGGATTCCCTGCGGACCCTCATGAAAAACATCGCCCTGAGTGACCCTTTTCTTCACAAGAGGTGATTTTGGGAGGGGGAAGCAAAAAAGGTCTGGCTGGAATTCAACTTGCCCCTGTTTTCGAAGCGGGATGATCTTCTTTTTAATGGTTTTCGGTCTCTACAAGTTCGACCACTCGAACCTCGTTGAACCAGGACTCGCCCCCGCTGGTTGAGAACCGGATTTCGTTCAACAGTTCGTCACCAGCAATTGGTAGCGACCCAACCAGTTCGTCGTTGATCAGGAGAAACCAGTCCCTGGCCTGCTTTTCAATTTTGATGCTGACGTATTCGCCAGTTGAGGAATTTGTCAGGCAGCGATAGTGGTTTTTTCGGCCCCCGGCGTTTTCTTCGAAAATGGCAATCGAATCCTGTTGAACGGCTACCACACCATTTCGTCTCATCCCGTAGGATACCAAAGCGAATTTGCGCTTCGGCATCCTGCAGTGGATTGACCGAAACCTCCAAAAGGTTGTTTGGGGGCAGGTCGTCAATATTCCTGTAGCAGTAACCGTTGGTCCCGCTGATCGGTTTGGATCCGTCCTCCTGTTGATTGCCAAAGCTGAAATTTCCGCCCTCCCGGTTGCTCCATTTGCCAGCTCCGAGGGTCGGGTCATAAGGAAAGCGGGAAACGGGAGGCTGACCGGGTACCAGGTTTCTATCGCCTGGCCGATATTTCACCAGTTCCATGACAAGGAACCCAACCAGTACCGCCAGGATGACGCCGATGCCCAGGTTGGCCCATCGCAGGAATGGACTGGCGTTAAAATCTCTGGAGGTGGAATCGGTTTGGGAATTCGCAAGTGTTCCGGAGGAGACCCGGGTGGCTTCCTGTTCCGCTGCCGCGATCACCACGGGTTCTCCAGCGTGAAAGGGTCTGTCGGATTCCGGGGTTTTCAGAAGGGAATCAATTTCGGAGATCAGTTCCTGGTAGTCCCGTAATCGATCTCCAGGATCGGTTGCCATCATTCTTTCGATGAGCCCACGCGATTTTTCTGAACAATCGAGTTCGTTGATTGGAAGAGGGAGATCCCCTTCGGCCTTGGCCGCCATCAGTTTGGTCGGCGAAAGACCCGCAAACGGTTTGACTCCCGAGATCATTTGATAGGCGGTCGCTCCACGGGCATAAATGTCCGACCTGAAATCGACGTTGGAACCATCGAATTGCTCGGGAGACATGTAGCTGGGGCTGCCCAGGATCACGCGTTCGTCGGTGAACCGGGTGTCGGTATTTGTCTCATCGAGATGAGCGAGGCCAAAATCGGCAATTTTGGCAAGGGGTGCGTTCCCGGGGATGATGGTCCCTTCCGGCGGCTGAAGGAGCAGGATGTTCGCCGGTTTGATGTCCCGGTGAACGATGCCGTTTTTCCACGCATGAGCCAGTCCGGCGGCCACCTGGCGAATCATTCCCCAGGCCCGATTTTCGGTTAATCGGGATTCCCGCTGAACCAGTTTTTGGGCATCCTGACCGTCGACATATTCCATCGCAATGTAAAACTGGTCTGCCTGGTTGCCAAAATCATAGACGCTGATGACGTTGGGATGCTGGATTCGGGCCAGGGCTCGGGCTTCCCGTTCAAAACGGGCTAATCCTGTTGGTGATTCGGTCCGTTTCTACGCGAACTCCCGTGAAAACCTGTTGCAGGGGTCCTGAATTCGAGGCTCTCCTTCTGGTAAATTGCAGAAACGCCAAGAATCCCACCAAGAGAAATCAATACATGATTTTAAAAAAGTCTCTGCCACTGTGTTGCGCATTTGTCGTTTCCGCCGCTTTCTCATTGAATGGCCAATCCGAAAAAATCATGCAGCTGAAAACCGTTGCGGAAAAAAGTAATTTTTCGGCAACCTGTCGGCATGACGAATTACTGGCGTTCCAGCAGGACCTGGCAAGAGAGGTAGAGCATGTAACCAACATGGAAATTGGCAAGACGGTCAACGGAAGATCCATGCAGGCAACGGTCGTTGCCCAGCCGGCTTACCGTTTGGGAGACCGGGCGGAAAAGCGATTGCTGATTCTGCTGTTAGGTAACATCCACTCCGGGGAATGTGCTGGCAAAGAGGGCTTGCTGATGCTGCTGCGGGAATTGGCGGCAGATGCGGCACACCCCTGGCTGGAAAAATCGGTGATTGTCTGCTTGCCAAATTACAACGCCGATGGCAATGATCGCATCGGCAGGAACGAGATTCATCGGCCCGGGCAAATGGGTCCCTCCGCCGGAATGGGATTGCGGGAAAATGCCCAACAACTCGACCTGAACCGGGATTTCATGAAAATCGAGTCTCCCGAGGCGCGGGCACTGGTCAGGTTGATCGACCATCTGAATCCGCATCTTTTCATCGACTGTCATACGACCAACGGCTCAAAGCACAGATACGCTTTGACCTATGATATTCCCCACAATCCAACCACACCGAAATCCCTTCGTGATTTCATGCGGGGCCGAATGATGCCCTCGGTTACCCGGAGTCTGGAGGAAAAAAAACTTTCCACCTTCTACTACGGAAATTTCAGTCGGGACCAGACTCGCTGGACGACTTATGGGCACGAACCAAGGTACAGCACCGAGTATGTTGGATTACGTGGCCGATTGTCGATTCTCTCGGAAGCCTATTCCTACATTCCCTACCGGGAGCGAATTCTTGCGTCCAGGGAATTTGTTCGGGAATGCATTCAATACGTTGTGGATCATTCTGAAGATGTCCAGGAGTTGCTGGGAAAAATCGAAAAAGACGCTGCAAAGGGAGGGAAAGAGCTTTCCCTGGCTGCAGAAGTCAGGCCGTTTCCGGAAAAATTCACTCTCAAGGGGTATGAAGGAAATTCAGATCGACCCAAGGATGTCGAAGTCGAATTTTTCGGAGACTACATCGCCACGCGGAAGAAAGTGATACCCGACGGGTACATTCTGGCCCCGAAACATGGACGTGCAGTGGATCGACTGCTGATGCACGGGATTCGGGTTTCCCGTTTACAGGCCGATGCCATTCTTTCCGTTGAACGATTCAGTGTCCGGGACAGGAAACGTTCAAGGGTCTTCCAGAAGCACGCCATGCTGAGCCTGACCGGCGAATGGCAAGGTCGCCGGGAAAAAATCAATGCCGGTTGTTATTTTGTTTCAACGGCCCAGCCGCTGGGAAGGTTGGCCGCCTACCTTCTGGAACCGGAATCCAATGATGGCCTGGTTACCTGGAATTTCTTTGATTCCACACTGGAAACCGGTGGACCGTTCCCGGTAATTGCTTTCCAGGGTAACGCGGATGCTCTCGATCTGGAGGACGTGGTGGAGGTGGCCCCCCGACGGCAATTGACACTGGATGAGTTGTACGGACTGCAGGGAAAAATCGATTTTGGTGGCACACCTGCTTCCGACCTCGAATGGGTTTCGGACAACCGCTACCGGACTCGTTGGAATGGCCGCCCGGTGGTGGTCGATGCACAAACCGGCAAACTGGAGCGGCCTCCTTCCCTTTCCAGCCGCGTGATTCAGTCCCGGCTTGTCAATTCGGTTGGGCTTCCGATGGAACTGGCTGCCCTGGTTTCCGCAGGGAAACAGGTCGAAGTGGAAGGTGGAATTGTGGTCAATGGCGGGGGAGACCTGTATTGGATTTCCAACGGGGAGTCCGGTGCCCGCCGTTTGACGGCTGACGAGCAGGTCGAGGAATTGGTGACGGCGAGCCCGGATGGAAAGCAGCTCGCCTTCGTCAAGTCAAATGACCTTTACCGGTTGGTCGTGAAGGATGGCACACTGGTTCGTCTCACCCGATCCGGGAGCGAAAACCGTCTGAATGGAAAACTGGATTGGGTCTACCAGGAAGAGCTTTATGGTCGGGGCAATTTCAAGGGATTCTGGTGGTCACCCGATTCGAGTTCGCTGGCCTACTTGCGTCTCAACCAGCAAGAGGTGAAACGGTATCAGGTCACCGACCATATACCGGTCCGCCAATCTCACGAAATCTACCCCTACCCCAAAGCGGGAGACCCCAACCCGACGGTGGAACTTTTCGTGGAAGATCAATCGCTCGACCTCAAGCCGTTTGGGATCAATGAGCCGCTGATTTCCCAGGTTTGCTGGGGCCCTGACAACGCGGTCTACCTGCAACTGCAAAACCGGATTCAAAACCGGATGAATCTCGTTCGCTGGCGACCGGGGGAGCCGGCAAAAGTCCTGGTCAGCGAATCCGTGGAAAAAGGATGGATCGATTCTCCCGGTAACCCGCTCTGGCCGGAGGGGCAGGATGGGTTTGTCTGGTTCACCCATAGAAATGGCAAACGGCAGATTGCCTCCTATAGCCCTGGCGGAAAGCTGCTTGAGAGTGGTCAGGCGAAGACCCACCCGAAGGGTTCGGGAATCGAGGTCCGGGAACTTCTCGGTGCGGATCGGGAAGCGGTTTACTTTCTGGCAGCGAATCCAGCCGACGTGACACGACTTCAACTGTATTGTCTGACTTCAGATGGGCGTTCCAGGATGATCACCAACCCGGGTTTGAATCACACGGTCAAGGTGAATCCCTCGCTGAGTTACTTTTTTGATTATGAAAGCAGTGTCAATATGCCGACCCGGGTTGCGCTGCGACAGATGGATGGTTCATTCGTCCGCTATGTCGAACCCAACCTTGTGGACCATCTTGATTACTACGATATCGCTTCACCGGTGTTTCAGCGGGTGCCGACTCGGGATGGTGACCAGATGGATTCGATGTTGATCCTGCCCCCCGATTTTGATGAGTCAAAAAAGTATCCTGTTCTGATGCATGTCTATTCCGGTCCCCAGGCACCCCGGGTCAGAAAC
>JAYZFP010000193.1:0-48744 GCA_036336715.1 Planctomycetota bacterium | reverse complement strand
AGACTGGAAAGAGCAGGATCCGCAGGAGCCCCAGAGCATCTGGTATCATACGGAAGCATTGTGGGTCGGTTTTCGGGTGGTCCGCCCCTTGGCCGAGCCAGAGGAAGATCAGAAAAAGGCCAAATGGGAGCGAACGGCCCCCGAGCAAAAAGATCCTCCCAAGTGACAGGAGGTGCCCCGAGGGTTTTTCCTTTTCGGGGCAGGCACCTGATTTTCCAATCCGGTTTCAGGTTGCAACAACAGGTTTCCGGTGCAGGCAGTCGTGATTGGCCTCCTGAACCAAAGCGATTCATATTCAGAAATTCATCATTCCCCGAAATTATCCTTCCAGAGACTGAAATCCATGAACTCACAAAACCCTTCCAATCGCCGGAATTTTCTCAAGGCGGGTGTCGTTGCGGCATCCGCCGCCGCCGCGTCGACCTCGACTCCATCCACTTTGTCGGCAGCTGCCAACTCTTCGGTGCATGTCGCGGAAAATAATACCGTTAACGTGGCCTTGATTGGTTGTGGTGGTCGTGGAACCGGTGCTGCCATGAATGCGCTCAGCGTCGAAGGCGGTCCGGTCAAAATGGTTGCCATGGCCGATGTGTTCCAGGATCGGCTGGACACCAGTTACAAAAGCATCAACGCCCAGAAGCCGGATCAGCTGGATGTTCCCAAGGAGCGACAGTTCATCGGATTCCAGGCCTACAAGCAGGCGATCGACAGTCTCGGCAAGGGGGATGTCGCCATCTTTACCACCCCGGTTGCTTTTCGCTGGGTTCATTATCAGTACGCAATTGAAAAGGGTGTGAATGTTTTCATGGAAAAGCCCGTCACCACTGACGGACCGACCAGTAAAAGGATGTTTGCCCTCAACGAAAAGGCCAAGAAAAAAGGGCTCAAGGTTGGCGTTGGTTTGATGTGTCGCCATTGTCATTCCCGGCGTGCAGCGGAGGAAAAATTCCGTGAAGGAGCCATCGGTGACATTTTGCTGATCCGGGCCTACCGGATGGCCGGCCCGACCGGTTGGGCGTCCGTGGGGTCGGCGCCGGAAGGGATGAGCGATCTGGAGTGGCAGATCCGCCGGTTTCATGGTTTCCTCTGGGCCAGTGGTGGCGCGGTCAGTGATTTCCTGATTCACAACATCGACGAAGGCTGTTGGGCCAAGGGGGATTGGCCTGTCAAGGCAATTGCCACCGGGGGCCGGCATTACCGTGGTAAAAAAATCGATCAGAATTTCGATTCGTATTCGATTGAATATACCTTTGGTGACGGCACGAAAATGATGGTCGATGGCCGGACCATTCCGGGTTGCAAGAATGAATTTGCGACCTTTGTTCACGGAACCAAAGGGTCATCCATCTTTTCGACGGCCGGTCATGTTCCGGCCAAAAGCCGGATATTCAAAGGGCAAAACATGGTGAAAGACGACATGGTCTGGTCCTTTGGGAAAAACGAGCCCAACCCTTACCAGGTGGAATGGCAGGATTTGATTGATGCCATTCGAAATGACCAACCCTACAACGAGGTGGATCGTGGAGTGAAAGCCAGCCTGGTTACATCGATGGGCCGCATGGCTGCCCATACCGGTCAGGAAATCACCTACGATCAATTCCTGAATTGCGAACATGAATTCGCCCCGGGCGTGGACAAACTCGAGCTCGGGGGCCCGGCTCCCTTGCAGAAGGAGGCCAATGGTAAATACCCGGTTCCATTGCCGGGACTCTGTACCGACTCGGAGTACGAATACGAGTGACCCTGGCCGAAAATGGTTTTGTGGAAAAACGGGGTGACAGCCCCGTTTTTTCTTGGGGCAACCCGGTGCCGATTCTCCCGGCGGTCGTACTGGTGGAAAATGGACCCAATGATTAAATTGGCAGTTCCCTTCTGGATAAGTCTATGAGTCAGAATATCGAATCAACCAAGCAGATCGTTGACCTGGAGATCAAGGATGCGCAGGTCATTTTTGATGCTGTCTGGGAGGAGTTGGAGGAGGAATACCAGAACGAAGAACTGCAATTTCCAAAGGAGTTGATTCTTCTTGGCGGAGCGCCGGGTGCGGGCAAGGGAACGCAGACCAATTTCATTCTCAAGGCAAGGGGACTGACCTGTCCTCCGATTGTGATCAGCAGTCTTCTGAATTCACCGGCGGCCCGGAGAATCAAGGACCAGGGGGGAATGGTTGGCGACAAGGAGGTCATCAGCATTCTGCTGCGAAAACTGCTCAGTCCTGAATTTCGTGATGGTGCCCTGCTGGATGGATTTCCGCGAACCAGGGTTCAGGTGGAATGCCTCAAGCAACTGGTGGATCGAATCAATCATCTGCATTCCCTTTTTTCTGACACGCCGCAGGCGATTAATTTTCGTCGGCCCACCATTCACGCTATGGTCCTGTTCATTAACCAAAAAACCAGTATCGAAAGGCAGTTGCGTCGGGGTGAAGAAATTGAACTTTATAACCGGAACGTAGAGGAAACCGGGATCGGGGAAAAAATCAGCCTTCGAAACACGGACACCAATGTGGAATCGGCCGCCCACCGTTACCGCGTTTTCAAGGAACAGACCTGGGACGCACTGCAGTCCCTCAAAGAGACGTACCATTACCATTTTGTTAACGCCGAAGGGCCGATTGAGGAAGTTGAGCAGAACATCCTCGAGGAACTGAAGTACCAGAGCTCATTGGAGTTGCACACCAGGACCTATGATCGACTGCGGGTTCTTCCGCTGGCGAAGGAAATTACCATTCATGCCCGGCAGGAGCTGGTCCGTCGTCTGGACAGCTACGAACTTGAGCAGACGGAATTGTTTGGCCGGGTGGTCGATCTGATCAATGGGAAATTTATCCGCATCATTCAGCGTCATGCCCTGTCCGGTAAAGCGATGGTTAACTCGGAAGACGTCCTGTTTGATGAGCCGGGTGCGATTCCCATTCTGATCGATGTGTTTTCCGAACGGGGGTTTCATGCGGTCGTGGACAAGACGATCCGGGAGATTCCGGATCGGTTTGACCTGGAAACTGGAAAGATTACCACACGCAACAAGACGGTTTACCGGATCCAGATCAATTTCGAAGGATCGGACATCCGTCGCGGGTAGGCCGTTTTGACCAGGCACTGGGTTACTTCCCGGGAACTTGTGTGGACTGGTTGCCGTTGGTAGTCATGATTTCGGCTTTTGGGCATGTGGCAGGTTTCAGTCGTTTCAGCCCGTTTTTTCTTTTGGGGGATTTGAATGCTTCCACGTTTTTTGGGGATGCTGATTGGTCTGTTTTTATTCTGCGTTTCAGGAGCCTTGAATGCAAAGGATGACTGGAATTCGCTGCGAGGAAACCAGGGACTCGGGAAATGGAGTGGAACCACCCTGCTCTCCTCTGCGACTCGCACCGGTCTACGGCTTCGTTGGAAAAAGAAAATCGGTAGTGGGTACTCCAGCGTTTCAGTCGCTTCGGGAAGAGTGGTGACAGCGTTTGCCGACGGCAAGTTTGACCGCGTCGCATGCTTTTCCCAAAAAGATGGAAAGGAAATCTGGTCCGTTCCGATAGAAAAGATGTTTCGAGGGTCCAATGGCTCGTTTGATGGTCCCCTATCCACTCCATTGATTGAAAAGGGCACTGTTTTCTTTCTTTCTGCCAGGGGAAAACTGGTTGCCCTGAACCTGGAGAATGGTCAACTGAAGTGGATGCGGGACTTGTTGGTCGAAGAGAAATCTCAGCGGCCGCTGTACGGTTTTTCCACAACGCCGGTGATGGCGGGTAGGACACTGTGCGTTCTAGCCGGTACCGCGAAGGGAGCGTTGGTTGGGTTGGACCCGGAAAATGGGAGGACCCGGTGGTATGCCGGAAGTGGAAAGATTGCCTCTCAGACACCGGTCGTCACGGGCGTTGGTGGAGAAGCCCTTCTGGTGACCGGGTGCGGTTCCAATCTGCTTGGCGTTCGTCCGGAGAGCGGCAAGGTTCTTTTTGAATTTCCGCATGGAGGTTCCAACGGGTCGGCCATGATGCCTGTGCCGTTGGGAAATAACCGGTTCCTGCTGACGAACGATGATTCTTCTTCTACCGTTTTTGAATTGAAGCAGGCGGTTGACGGTTGGGATGCCAGGGGCGTCTGGACGGATCGATCGATCAAAAACAGTTACAATGTCCCGGTTTTCCAGGGGGATCACCTGTTTGCCTATTCAACGCGGATCCTGACCTGTGTCGATCCCGAAACAGGCAAGGCACGCTGGAAATCCCGCAAGCCCGGGGACGGTTTCCTGATCGTGGTGGATGGGCACCTGGTGATCATGACCAAAAGGGGAACCTTGCATCTCGCCCGGGCGACGACGGGAGGTTACCAGGAATTGGCCCAGGCAAAAGTGTTCGAGGACCTGGTGTGGGCCATTCCCGCTTATGCGGACAACGCTGTTTTCGCCCGCAGTTTTGGCGAAATTGCCTGCATTGAATTTAAGAATGGTAACGAAATCGCTCCGGGAGTTGCGGCGGGAAAGCTTCCCCTGGGCTCCCGCTTCCAGGAGTTTCTCCGCGAAGTCAAAGACCTGGATGATGTGGGAAAACGGGTTGCAAAAGTGGATCGATTTCTTGAATCCCATGCCAGCTATCCAATTGTTGAGGACGGTATTGCCCACTTTATTTACAGGGGACCCGCTTCGGATATGGCATTGGCGTGCGATTTCTTTGGCGCTCGACAGGAAAAGAAAATGGTACGCGTCCCGGGAACGGATTTTTTTTATTACACGTTGGCGTTGCCGGAGGATGTGAGATTCAGTTACCTGTTTCTGAAGGATTTTCAGCCGATCCGGGATCCACTGAATCCGCGTACCATGACCAGTTCGATGTACGCGGGAGAGATGGAATTCGCAATTCGGCTTCGGAAGGAAAAACCCCTTGAAATGTCCTGGTTTGGGATGCCGGGATGGGAGCGGCCCGCCTGGATGAAACTGCATCGAAAAGAGCGGGTCCTCGGTAAGGTCGTTGAAGAGAAAATTCCCCTGGGGAATGAGCGGACTCTGACGGTGGAGATTTACCTGCCACCCGGGTACGACCAGGCGAACGAAAAAAAATATCCGACCATTTATGTACAGGATGGGCCAGCGGCCCGGAGGCTTGGACACCTTGACGAAGTCGCCGATCTTTATTTTCGTTCTCACCCCGAACGTGCATCGATTCTCGTTTTTCTCAAAAACGGGCCGGCAGGTCCCCCGGATGCCCAGGCAAAGGAGGTAGCAGAGCGGGTCGTCCCCTGGATCGACGGAAAATATCGGACCTTGAAAGAAAGGCAGCAGCGGGCCAGTTATGGTGCCGGTTTTGGATGTAGTCCCGCCATGTTGCTGGCAACATCCCATGGTGACCTGTTTGGTGCATGTGCTGTTCAGTCGCCACTTGTTTTTGACCAGGCTCGCGCTGCGGCAATCGATGGGTTTCTGCAACTAAAGAAACCGACGCGGCTTTACCTGGAATGGGGACGCTTCGACATGCATAACCCGGTTGAAAACTGGGACATTCGGGAAATGGCGCGTGAGATGCGGCAAAGCGTTTCTCGAAACCCGAATGTGAGCCTGTCGGGTGGCCGGGTCAACGATTCAACGGACTGGGGGAGTTGGATAAATCGATTTGACCGGATTGTGGAATCCCTTTTGGGCTCCTGATCACCTGGCAACGGCTGGCGAATGCCGGATTTGCCAGATGAGTGGCTGCAGTCACACGGGGTGGGTTGAAAGAGAGGCTGGCAGAAAAACGTGGATCAGGGCCGTCCTGTGATGCGCACAGTTTCCAGGCAGGCCAGGGAAGGGATCCGGAAACGGGCGCAGAAGTTGCCCCGGTCCTTGTGAACCCTTCTTCTGAAAGATGATCCGGATCCCTGCTTATGGGGATTCCACCTGGGCAACGGTCTGGGAAACCAGGTGGGTTTTCCCCGGATCAATGGTGCGTACATCGTCCCAGGCGTTGGCGGTTTCGACGCAGACCATTTCCCGGTAACCATCGTCCGGAAAGTCGGCCATCCGCTTTGATTTGTCCACCCAGGGATTCCAAACCACGGTGGATCGACTTCCTGTACTGCTGATTCCGAATTTCATCGGTCGTTCCCGGTCGACCAGTGTGAGTGGGGTGTCGCCATCCAGGTACACACGGTCGGTTTCCTTTTCAAAGATCAATTCTCCCGATTGGCTTGCGATTTCACCGGTCAGTTTGTCCAGGTAGCGTCTGTCCTGCAGGCCCAGTAAACGCACGTTTTCAATCGCGGAAACCCGGAAATAGGAATGAAGTGCACACCCAACGTCGACCAACGGGCGATCCCCGGTATTGGTGACTCCCAATTCCACCGTCAGGCTTTCCCCCAGCGAAATTCGACAGCGAGCATCGAATTCCCCATCAAGAAATTCGGCTGTCTGTGGGCTGGAAGTCAGTCCGAGGAGGATTTCGGTAGAGCCTTCCATTTCCAGGACAGCCCTGACTCGCCATCCGCTGGTTCGGGCAAAACCGTGTTGGGGGAATTCCGGTTGGTGGTTGTGTGGGCCGAACCAGGGCCAACAAATTGGTATTCCACCACGGATCGGATGTTTGGCATCAAATTCGGAAAGCGGGCTCATCCAGAGCCATGAGGTTTGGTCGTGGGGCCGGAAATGGGTCAGGTGAGCACCATGGAGGTAGATTTCAGCCTCGGCCCATCGGTTTCGAACCCGGCACCTGGTCAAACTGCCCCGGCCCAGGTCAAACGAAACACTTGCTGACTGGAATTGTTGGTTCAATTGGTCGACACGCAATTGCGCGTGGCTCAGTTCTTCCGGGGATGTCATGAAGGTTCCTGGATCCTGTGAAAAAGAAAGAACGGAGACTCGACACGCCGGACAATCCCGAATCGAATTCAAAGGCGGACGGCGATTCCCAGCCACAGCATTGCAGGTTTCATTTCGCATGGCCAGTGGTTCCGATATGGGAATCCCCTTTTGGTTTTTGTCCGGGGGATCTGTTTCCGGAACAGGCGATAGCCGTCTGAATTACAATAAAGCCTCGTTGAAATCGTTGAACTTCAAGGAAAAATCTGATGCCACGTCTCTTCCTGATGAATATGCTGGTTGCCTGCTGGGGGTGGTCACTGGTGAGCGGATTCGCATTGTCGCTTGACGTTACCGGGGAGACCCGGTTGTTGCGGCAACCGTCCCTAGGAACGCGGCAGCTGGTGTTTGTTTACGCCAGCGACCTGTGGGTTGTGGACCGGGGTGAAAAGAATGCCAGAAGACTGACCAGCACGTCAGCGGTGGAAAGTGATCCGGCGATCTCCCCGGATGGAAAGTGGGTGGCGTTTTCCTCGAATCGTTCCGGAGCCACGGCAGTCTACCTGATGTCGATCCGGGGTGGCGCTCCGCGGCGACTGACCTGGTACCCTTCGCGGGACCTGGTTCGTGGTTGGACTCCCGATGGAAAATCGGTGGTTTATGCTTCCACAAGGGAAACCGCTCCCTCTGGCTATGAACGTCTCTGGCTGGTTCCTGCCCAAGGGGGTCCATCCCGCCTGTTGCCTGCCCCTTTTGGTCACGATGGGTGTTTTTCGCCGGATGGACAAAAAGTCATCGTGGAGCCGGTGACTCGCTGGGATACCGAGTGGCGACAATACCGCGGTGGTCAGAACCGGCCACTGGTCATTCTCGATCCGAGATCGTTGGAGGAGATTGAAATTCCCTGTCCACGGACCGCGGACACACAGCCTTTGTGGCTGGAGGAAAAGATCTATTTTCTTTCGGATCGGACCGGCGTGGTCAACCTCTGGTCCTTCGAACCGCAGGGTAAGAAACTGACTCAATTGACACGGTTTCAAGGTGCCGACATCAAATCACTCAGCGGAGTCGGCAACACGCTGGTTTTCGAGCGTGAGGGCTGGCTGCATCTGTGGGACCTGGGAACCGGTAAAGCCAATCGTCTTTCCATCACGGTGGAGGGTGACTTTCCCTGGGCGGAAAAGAAATGGGAAGATGTCAGCAGTCGAATCGCTTCGTCCAGTCTTTCCGCAACGGGAAAGCGTGCCCTGTTCGCAGCGCGGGGAGAGATCTTCAGCGTGCCAGCCGAAAAAGGTGACACACGGAACCTCTCCAAAAGTTCTTCCGCAGCGGATCGAATGCCTGTCTGGTCCCCCCGGGGAGACGAGGTTGGCTGGTTTTCCAACCAGGGCCAGGGTTACCAGTTGCTGATTTCCGGGCAGGACGGGAGGTCTCCCGAAAGACGTTACGGGCTGGGTGAGTCGAAAATGGCCTGGGAGGCCACCTGGTCCCCGGACGGTCACTGGATTGCCTTTGTAGATGACGATGTTCGTATTCGCCTGATTGATACCCGAAACGGCAACCTGCGGACACTCGACACTGGGGGAGTGAATATTGAAAGAGGATCCATGGGGCTGATCTGGTCGCCCGATTCTCGTTTTTTGGCGTATGCCAGGACATTTGCCAATCGGTTTCGCCGCATTGTGGCCTGTCCCCTGGAGGGAGGAAAACCCTTTCCTCTTACTGACCGGATGGCGGATGCTTTTGCCCCTGCATGGAGTTCCGACGGAAAATACATCTTTTTCCTGGCCAGCACCAACCTTGCGCTTCGGTCGGGTTGGGCGAATACCAGTCAGATGGGAGCCAAGCCGGAATACGGTGCCTACATGCTGATCCTGGATGACAAGACACCTACTCCGTTTTTACCTGAAAGTGACGAGGAGAAGCCAGCATCCATCAAGGACCCGGATGATGTTCCAGGGAAAAAAGCGAATGACGTACCAGGTTCTCCGGGCGAAATGAAAGAAAAAAAATCCGGGAAAAAAACGGCGAAAAAACGCGGAAAGCGAAAGCAAAAGGACCAAAAAAATCAAGCCGCCAAAAAGAAGGACGGTCCTGCGGGGAAAAAATCTGCAACCGGAAAACCGTCAGGGAAACCGGGGCAATCGGAAGGTGGTGAAAAATCGGTTGGGCAGGTGGTTATCTCCCGGGATGATTTGCAGCGCCGCGTTTTGGCGCTTCCACTGCCCGTCAGCGATTACGCGCTGACCCTGGGTGGGCCGGCTGATTCGGTGTTCATTGGCGAGAGAGGCTCGGGAAGCCCTGGGCTGACACTTCACCGGTTTTCTCTCAAGGGGCGCAAAACGTCCCTCTTTGCCAAGGGCATTTCCAGTCCTTCGGTTTCTTCAGACCGAAGAAAAATGCTCTATCGCCAAGGGGGAAAATGGTCAATCGTCGATGCGACGGCTCCCGTGGCCGCGTCCAAGGGAGCGTTGTCAGTTTCGTTGATGATGAACCTGGACCGGCTGGCGGAATGGAAGCAAATTTTTGATGAGGCGTGGCATTACCAGCGGGATTTTTTTTACGATCCCGGGCTTCACGGAAGGAATTGGAACGAGGTGAAAAAACGGTATGCGCCGCTCTTGCCCTACGTGCGTCATCGGGCCGATCTGAACTATCTCCTGGATCAGATGAATGGGGAGCTCTCGGTCGGTCACAGTTTCGTTTCCGGTGGCGATTTGCCCTCGGTGCCCAGTTCCAAATCAGCGGTACTGGGAGCCGATCTGGTCGCCGACCGGGGACGCTGGAAACTGGAACGCATTTACACTTTTGAAAGCTGGAATCCGACGCTCAAGGCGCCTTTGGACCAACCCGGCTTGAAGGTCAAGGAAGGGGACTACCTGGTGGGAATCAATGGTGTGCCGCTGACAGATCAGCAGGATCCCTACCAGTGGCTGGAGGGTACTGCCGGCAGGCAGACCGTGCTGCACATTCATAACAAACCTGATTGGAAGGGTTCGAGGACCCTTACGGTGGAACCGATTTCTGACGAAAGCCGATTGCGGCGCCGAGCCTGGGTGGAAGACAACAGGCGACGGGTGGACGAGCTCTCCGGCGGAAAGCTGGCTTACGTTTGGGTACCCAATACGGGGAGTCCGGGCCTGGCGTCTTTCGACCGCTACCTGTTTGCCCAGCAGGACAAGTTGGGGGCGGTGATCGACGAGCGTTTCAATGGTGGTGGTTTGCTGGATGATTACATGGTCGACCTGATGACTCGAAAACTCCGGGCAGCGGTTACCAACGAGGTGCCCAACGGAATTCCCTTCCGTTTGCCTGCAGGGGTGCTGGGTCCCAAGGTACTGTTGATTAACGAACGGGCCGGTTCGGGTGGAGACTTTTTCCCCTGGGTGTTCCGTCAGCAAAAAGCTGGTTTGTTGATCGGAAAACGGACCTGGGGTGGTCTGGTAAAATCTTCCACCCATTACCGGTTCGTGGATGGAGGACGCATGACTGCACCGGATAACGCCGTATTCGACCCGGTCAACCGCCGTTGGATCGGTGAAAACGAGGGAATCCCACCCGATATCGATGTCACGATGGACGCCCGTTCCGTCCAACAGGGACGGGACCCCCAAATCGAGCGTGGCGTGGAGGAACTGCTGAAACAGATACGAAAAAATCCACCTCGCTCCATCCTGCCGCCGCCATTTCCACGTCCGGCTAAAATTCGCTCCGGCATTTCCAACGCCGGAAAATCGTTGAACGGGCCGGCCAGGTAGATGCCGGGATTTTAAAAATCAAATTCGGAATACCCAGCCACCCGTCACGTTGCAGGGTTTGCGGTCTTTGGACCGGGATCAAACTGGCTGGGCGGTCCTTTCGGGAGACGGCTAGTCGATGCGATAAAGGGCCTGGTCCGTCCGCAGGACGAGTGAATTGCCGGTGACTGCAGGGGACGCCATAAACATCCCCTCCAGGCTGTTTTCGGCTACCCGTTTGAACTCTTCGCCGGGTTGAAAGACGGTCGTCTTGCCCCGTGTGTCAAACAGGTAAATCCGGCCGGCAGCATACAGGGGAGAAGCCGCAAAGTTTCCTCCAACACGCTGCCTGTATTTCAGTTTGCCGCTTTGGGCGTCCAGGCAGGTCAGGATGCCCTTGTCATTCACTGCGTAGAGAAGATTCTCCACGATCAGCAAAGATGGTTTGCTGGGCATGTTGCTCTCTGCCGTCCAGCGGATATTGGATTGGCTGATGTCTCCCTTGCCCTGGCAGTCGATTGCCAACAGTCGGGACTTCATGAAGCTGGTCAGTACGTAAGCGGTCCCATCTTTGAAGACCGGCTTGGGGACACAGGAAAAGCCGAGTTTTCCGTAATTGGCTTTCCAGAGTTCCCTGCCGGAGGAGGGTTCGTAGGCATAAACCCAGTCTGCCGCCGGGGAAACCAGGATGTCCCCCTGGTCCGTTTTCAGGATCGCCGGGGTGCAGTACGATTTTTTGAAGTCTTCCTGGGGATTCAGCGTTCCCGACCGTTTCACATTCCAGACGGTTTCTCCGGTCTGCTGGTTCAGGGCCACCGCATACTGTTTGTCCCGACCGTCGCAGTTGAACAGCAACAAACCATTCCAGGCGACCGGCGATGCGCCGGGACCGTTCTGGGTGTCGTAATCGAATTTTTTGATTTTCCAGCGGGTTTCACCAGTCTCCACATTCAGACAGGCGGTGCCGTAATTGCCGAAATGGCAAAAAACCCCATCGCCTGCGATTACCGGGGTCGGCGAAGCGTAACTGTTCATGGCGTGGATTTTTTCAGGGTCGTCGAGGGTAAACAGTTTGCGGTTGTGAAGGAATTTGCCTGTCTTCAGCGAGACACAAAGAGCATGCAAATCGACCGGGCCGTCTTCCTTTTGAATGGCTGTCGTCATCCAGATGAACTGCCCGCTGATCACAGGAGAGGACCACCCTTTGCCCGGCAGATCGGTTTTCCAGCTGACGTTCTCTTTTTCACTCCAGGAGCTTGGCAATTCAGTTGCCGAAGCGTGGCCATTTCCATCCGGTCCCCGGAACTGGGGCCATTGCTGGGAGCAGGCTGAAGAGGTGATCCAGGGTGCCAACAGAACAAGTGGAAAGATCAATCGCATGGGTGGGACTTCGTGTGGGATGGAATTTGGCGAGTGGTGCCGTTTATGATGACCGACGATCATGCGGACGTCAAACTGAGCGTTTGATCCGTTTCAGCTGGAAAGATGGGATTGCCGATGCACGTACTCAAACTGGTGAACTGTCATGCTGCCGGAGAGGTCGGGGACGTGATCGTGGAGGGCCTGGAGGTTCCCGACGGAAATTCCATCCGGGAAATTGCAAAACGGCTGAGCGATTCTCCCCTGCGGCATTTTCTCATGAACGAACCTCGTGGCGGGCTCTTTCGTCACCGGAATCTTCTTCTGCCTGCAATCGACGAACAGGCGGATTTTGCGTTTGTCATTTTTGAACCGGATGACACACCACCGATGTCCGGTTCCAATTGCATTTGTGTTGCCACCGTGTTGCTGGAAACCGGACGGTTTCCGATGAATGAGCCGGAAACCGTCCTCAGGCTGGAAGCCCCCGGTGGTGTGGTCGAAGTAACGGCAAGCTGCGAAAACGGAAAGGTCACGGCGGTCCGCCTGACCAATCTTCCTTCCTTTGTCTGCCTCAGGGATGTCCCGTTGGAGGTTCCGGGGATCGGCCAGTTGTTGGTCGACACCGCTTTCGGCGGGGATTCATTCGTTCTGGTGGATGCCCGCCAGCTTGGCTTGTCCCTGGCTCCCGAAGAAGGGAGCCGGATAGCGGGTTTGGGATCCCGGATCATCGCGGCGGCCAACGAGCAAATCGCTTTTTCTCACCCTGAAATCGATTGGTTGCGACATTTTGCGTTTTGCAAAATGACGCTGCCGGTACGAACCGAAGGAGGCATCAAGGTGGGGCGACAGTGCGTGACGATCCAACCGGGAAAGACCGATCGGAGTCCGACCGGAACAGGCTGCAGTGCCCGGATGGCCCTGCTGCATGCCCGCGGGGAACTTGAAGTTGGAGAGACCTTTGTTGGAGAATCCATCATCGGTTCCCGGTTCGAATGCCGGATTTCCGGAACCACCACGGTCGGGGGCATTTCAGCAGTCGTTCCGGAAATTTCCGGCAGTGGCTTCATTACCGGTACCCAGGAGCTCTGGATTCGGGAGGACGATCCCTTTCCGACGGGTTACCGCGTGACAGATACCTGGCCCGGTGGGTAATGTTACCCGCCTCTGAAAACAGGGGCGATCAGGTTGCCCAGGTTTCGGGCCAGCAGCTGAGACCTGGAAATTGGGACGGGTATTCGGCTCAGGAGGTTCCCCCGTGGGATTCCAGTGACCCGAAGGGGCGTGTCATCAGCAATACCCGTTTGCTGCCCTGTTCGGTCTCCTGCTCGTGCACGCCGGAAAACCCGCAACCGCGATGGAACTCAAGGGAGATCGGGTTGGGAGGCCGCAAGTTGACCTCACAGGTCAAAAGGGAGAATTCTTCCCCGGTTTTTTCGACGATGGCCTGGTAGAGGGACTTGCCCAGGCCCTGCCGCTGATGATCCGTGTGGACCACGATCCGGTCGATGTAGAGGAACTGTTCGTAATGGTCCGCAAAGTAACGAAAGTTCGGACTCGCGTAGTCCGCGCGCTGATCGAGTGCCAGCAGGAAAGCGGCTACCTGTTCCTGGCCATCGATCGCAACCAGGAAAAAGCGGCTTTGTTTGGCAAGTTTTTCCAGGTCCCCCCGGGAAAGATGATTGACGTGCGGAATCGCCTGACTGTTGAGACGCTGAATTTGTGGGTAATGTACGGCCTGGGCCGGTAAAATCCGAATCGGTTGCATGGTGTCCTACCGGGCTGCGGGAGGGAGTTTCATTTTGAATCCTTCCCGCCTCCAATCAGGATTCTGGAAGATTCGCTGGTCGGAAAAAGGGTAACGGTCCCAGGGGGTTTTCCCCGCTTGTCGGGGATCACCGGTACGGACCAGGTATTCGTTCATTTTGGTGATCAATCCGGATTTGACTCCTTGCCAAGCGGGGTCGCTGGCTAGGTTGTTCAGTTGATGGGGGTCGGATTCCATATCGTACAGCTCTTCGGCCGGTCGTCTCCCGAAACAGACCCTGTAATAGACGTTCCCGGGACTCGATTGGGCCTCGCTGAGAAGGAAATGTTTTGTTTCGCCCCGATCGCAGTCACCATAAAAACCCTGGTGCGACGATAGGAAGTCGGGATCCCCGGCGGGCCAGCGGTCCGGCTCATAATTGCGAATGTAGGCATGTTTTCGTGTTCGAATGCTCCGCATCGGGTAGCCCACACCTTTCTGTCGACAGATGATATGCCTTTCAAACCCGGTGACAATGAAATCCCGCTTGCCAAAGGTGGTGCTTGGATCGGACAGCCCCTTCCAGAGGGAGCGACCGCTCATTTCCTCCGGGGGATGGATGCCTGCTGCCTCAAGAAGAGTCGGTGCCAGATCGACCAGGCTGACCAGATGGTTGATTTTTTGTCGGCTGACGATTTTCGCAGGCCAGCGAACCGCCAGCGGCACCCGGGTCCCTGAATCATAGAGATTGCATTTGCTGCGTGGCATCGGGTTGCCGTGATCGCTGGTCACTACTACCAGCGTGTTGTCCAGCAGGTTGGCGTTTTCCAGCGACTGGATCATCCTGGCAAGATGCTGGTCAAAGTGTTCAATTTCAAGCGAATAATCCAGGAATTCACCTGCTACGCGGGGATGGTTCGGAAGAAAGGGGGGAACCCGGACCTCATCCAGTGATTTTCCCATCTCCTTCCAACGCCCACTTGCATAATTCTGGTGGGGTTCACTTGAGCCAAACCAGAAGAAAAAGGGTCGGTCCTGGTCCCTGCTTTTGAGGAACTGATCAAAATTTGAAGCGTAGTCGTTTCCGGAAAGTCCGACGATTTTTTTCGCCAGTTTCTGTTGGGCGAATTGCTGGCCGAATATCGCGGGAGTGCCGGAGGTGTTCTCGTAAAGACTCATGCCGCTGGTCACTCCGGGGCCCCAGGTTTTACCGGTGGCAGCCAACTGGTACCCCTTTTCTTTCAGGTCCAGCGTGAAGGGGCGATACTTTGATTTCAGTTTGCCAAACAGGATGCCCCCTTCTTCGAGTTCCCAGATGTTCCTCCCTGTCAAAAGCGAGGAGCGGCTCGGCGCACACGAGGGAGAGGCGCAAAAAGCATGAGTGAACAGGGCACCTTCCCTGGCGATCCGGTCAAATGTCGGGGTACGGGTGACCGGGTCGCCATAGGCGCCACAGCTGAACCAGCTTTGGTCATCGGATATGGCAAACAGGATGTTGGGTGGCTGATCGGCACATCCGGATTCGACAGACAGAAGCAAAAAAAACAGGATCAAGCGGTTCATGGCAATCCAGGGAGCCGGAGCGGGAATTTCAACCAGGTTTCCGTTATTCTAATGGGATTACAGTTTCAAACGAGGCACGCATGGCCAACGTAAGGGATTTTGGCGCGGTCGGTGATGGCCGGACGGACGACACGAATGCCATTCAGCATGCCATCCAGGATGGTGACGGTCAGATTGAATTCGATCGGGGTGACTTTCTGATCACCCGTTCGCTGGTATTGGATACGTCAAAAACCGGCCGGGCTGCCGTGTCCGGCCAGGGAGGATCGGCCAAGATTGTGATGGCGGGTGCCGGCGCTGCTTTCCGCCTTTTGGGCACCCATGCTTCGACTGCTGACCCGGGGGGATTTCGTCCCGAGGAGTGGAAAAAGGAACGGATGCCAACCATCCGGGGAATCGAAATTGAGGGCGCGCACCCGGAAGCGGACGGAATCTCGATCCGTGGCGTCATGCAGCCGACGCTTTCCTCGGTTTTGATTCGGGAAACGCGTCACGCGGTTCATGTGGTGGACCGGGCACGTAACCTGATCATCGACCAGTGTCACTTTTACCATAACCGTGGCGTGGGGGTTTTCCTGGATGGTGTCAACCTGCACCAGACCATCATTTCTGATTCCCACATCAGTTATTGTCGCCTCGGTGGAATACGGATTGAGAATAGCGAAATCCGCAACCTGCAGATTACCGGTAACGACATCGAGTACAACAACTATCGGAGTCACCAGGGAATGGCGGACGAACCGACCGCTGAGATTTATATTGATGTTGGCGAAAAGGGGACGGTTCGCGAGGGCACCCTGTCCAGCAACACGATCCAGGCGACCTACAGCTCCCAGGGGGCCAACGTTCGCCTGATTGGTTCTGACGACCCGGATTCGGGCCAGAATCACCGGGCAGGAATGTGGACGATCAGCGGGAATTTGATTGGAAGCCAGAAAAACAATATCCACCTGACAGCGGTCAGGGGGGTCGTGATCTCGGGGAATTACATCTACAGCGGACACCACCGGAATATCCTGGTGGAAAAATCACGCAACGTTGTGATCGGTCCCAATTGCCTGGGCCATAATCCTGACTACAGAAAAAACGAGTTGGCGACCGGTATTCGGATTGTCGATACCCGGAATCTCAACCTGAATGGCCTGTTAATCGAAGACGCCGAAGCGGGGCAACATACGGTGCAGGGAGTGAAACCGATTTCGCGTGAGGCTCTGCTGGAATTGCAAGGTTGTTCGCGCGTCAACCTTTCCGGTGTCCAGGTTCTCGATGGGACTCCGATCGGTATCCTTCTCAAAGACTGTAATGACACCACCCTGACAGGTTGCACGGTCCTGGATGACCGCAAGCCACTCCTGATGGAAACCGCGATCCGTTGGCTGGGCAAGGGAACTGGCAACTCGATCGCGCATTCGAGGATCGGCAGGGGCACCCAGGGGGACCTGGACGTCGATCCTTCCGTTCAATTGAACTCGAATGTTCTGGACAGGGCGGATTAATGGCCTTTTCCGGATCGAGTTCGCCAGCGGCGTCGCCCTGAGGAAGGTTGGGTGAAATCCGGGCCCAAAGTCTGTTCGAATGTTGCGTTGGAGGGGCCGTCCCTTGAGAATCCTGGAGGGTGCTCCGAATTTTTCGCAGGCCCCTTTTCCGTGGATACCCGGCTCTTTTTTGAACGCCGTCTCTGACCTTTGTTAGCGGTGCCGCCGGTTTGAACCGGATGCCCGTTTTTTGCTCTTTTCCACTGGCGAAACAAAAGGTCGGTTTTTCCAGTCTCCAACTGCTGCGGCGTCCGTTTACTTTCCTGGCGTCAATTTCTCTCTTCTCAAGATTATTCCCTGAAAGGGACATCCATGAAATCTCTTCTCAAAATTGCTTTGATTGTCACTTTGATTTGTTTTTCATCCGCTTCCTCGAAAGCACAGGTCACAGTTGTTCCTGGAGTGGATGCCGGCTTGCCAATGCCGGTTTCGAACTTTCGTTCCAACGCTACCGGTTTGGATACCGTCGGCGCGATGGTTCGGGTGTGGTACCGCAATCACTATTCGGGCGTGCGATCCGATACTGCCATCGTTCTGTCACCTGCGGCGGGCCAGGGTATCGCCGAGGGGGGAGTCAATCCCTACACGGGCGGCCCGCTGTGGCGTTTGAGCATTACCGGTGATACCGCGTCCGCTCCCTGGTTGTTTGAAGGACTTTCAGCAGGCCGTCCGGTTTTGTTTGAAATCGCACGGGTTCAAATAGACCTGCTTCCCAGTCAAACCGCTTTTGACCGTGTCAGTCTTCTCGGGTTGAATACCCCCGGAACGATGGGTGGCATCACATTCGCAAATGGAGGAACCACGACCCCGGGGGTGGGACCCGATTATGTCAATTTTCGGTATGGAACCCCTCTGTTTCTTCCGGCAATGGGAGCACCGAGTGGAGATGTGTTTGGCGTGATGGACCTGAAGTTTTATGACGCTCTTCTGCGACCGGGTGGATTCGGCGGATCCTCCTGGATCGAGTGTGATTTGGACACCGATCGGTTTGTGCGGTATGAGCCAGGGTTGTTGAAGCTGGGACCCTGATGGTTGAAGAAGCCCGAAGTAAAATTCGGGCTTTTTTGCATCCTGGTATTGGTCGTTGTGGGATGATCGACCGAAACAACTTCTCAGGGTGAAAACCGGGTGATTCGCCCCCGTTAATGGGTTGGGAGGTTGGATGGTAATTTATGTGCGGTTGTGGCGAGGCATATTGCCAGCCTTTATAATGAGAATCGTCGAATCCATCCTTACTTTAATTGGAGAATTCAATGGAAACCGTTGATCAGGTCATGGGAGTTCTGGAGCGAAAGGGGACAACGGCGACTCGCAACACTTACCTGCGGCATGGTGCCCCGGAGGAGACCTACGGAGTCAAGGTGGGGGATCTCAAACCGATCGCCCGCGGGATCCAGGGGAATCAGCAGCTGGCGATGGAGCTCTATGAAAGTGGCAATTCGGACGCCATGTACCTGGCAGGAATGGTAGCGGATGGCGCCAGGATGACCAAAAAACAGCTGGAAGAGTGGGTTAAGGGCGCTAGCTGGTACTATATTTCGGAATACGCGGTTCCTGGTGTTGCGGTGGAAAATAAATCGGCCCGGGACCTGGCCATCAAGTGGATGAAATCCAAAACCGAATCGATCGCTGCCTGTGGTTGGGCCACCTATTCCGGAGTGCTGGCGACCCGGGAAGACGCGGACCTCGACAAAACTGAAATCAAATCTCTTTTGAAAAAGATTGAGGCGGAGATTGGCCAGGCTCCCAATCGGGTTCGCTACACCATGAATGGTTTTGTGATTTCGGTCGGTACCTATGTCAAGTCGCTGTTGAAACAGGCCAAAAAAACGGCCGATGCAATAGGAGTCATCGAGTGTGATATGGGCGACACCGCCTGTAAGGTCCCACTGGCAACCGAGTACATAGAAAAGGTCGAGGCGCGAGGCACCGTCGGACAAAAACGAAGCAGCCTGAAAAGTTGACCGCGATGCGCCTTCCCGCAGGACGGTTTGAGCTTGGGATACACCATTTTTCGATCCGGATTGCAAAGCCGGTTGTGGTCTCCCATCTGCCTGGTTGATGGTAGGTTGTTTTTTTGTAACTGATTTTGCTTTGGAAAGCAGGAAAAAGAACCGATGGCTGTCGACAAAAACCGTGCGTGCCTGCAAAAATAAAGCGGGCGCTCACCTTGTGGATCCAGGGCAATCCTGAAGTTTTCTCGATTCGATATCACGCGACGATTCGCTGGAAAACCGTTTCCCTCGAGGGAGCCTTCTTCAGCAAAATGGTTCCAGTTGACCCGGCCGGGAGCAAAAAGTTTTTACCGGATTCCCTGGAAAAAGAGTATTCCGCAGTTGCCGGGTCGACCCTCCCACCCAAGTCGTCAACAGGACCCCAGTTTGATGAAAAAATTCTTTACAGTGCCCTGCCTGCTGGTGATTGGGTTGTTTTCGTTCGTCGGGACCGGGGGGGGAGCGCCTGTTGTCAGCGCAGGAGCGAAATCCGGTACCCGGCAAGGAAGAATCCAGAGCCAGTCTCGATCTGGTTCGGGAGATTTATGGAGACCGCTACGACGCTGCCCGCAGTCAAAAAGCCAAATCCGAGTTGGCCAGAGAGATCCTGGATGCCGCAGATCTGGAAAAAGATGTCGTGGCAACTCACGTGCTGTTGGAACTGGGACGCAATATTGCCATCAATGCGGGTGAGGTGGATTTAACCATCGATTTCGTTAACCGCCTGTGCGATCAGTACCAGGTGGATGCGGAGGATCAACGGATCAAGGCCCTGACTCGATTGTGCGCGAAAGTCCCTGTGGACCAGACCGAGTCCATGATTGAGCGGGTGGGGGATGCCTGCGATTCCGCAATCGAAAAAGACCGGTACGGTTCGATTGGTCAACTGGTCAAGGCTCTGGTCAAGTTGACCGTTCGATCACGCGAATCGGAATACCGGGAAATCGCCCTTGAGATGCAAAAACAGCTGGTTGTCATGCGGGACCTCCATGAAAAGGTTCGGTCGTACCTCAAAAACCTGGAAAAAAATCCTGCGGATCTGGAAGCCAACCTGGTGGTGGGAAAATATTATTGCTTCGTCAAAGGGCTTTGGACCGCAGGAATGGAATGCCTGGCAAAAAGTGGTGAGGCCGATTTCCAGTCGATCGCAAAATTGGAATTGCAGTCCCCCATGACGGCCGAAAGCCGGCTGGAGCTTGCTGACCAGTGGTGGGAATTGTCGGCCCGGCAGGAAAACGAGGATGAGAAGGTCCTGATGATGATCAGGGCAGGAAGCCATTACAGTTTGTCTGCGCCCCGTCTGAACGGATTGCAAAAAGCCAAGGCGGTAGCACGTGCGGCAGAAGCGGCCGGTTTCGGTGAGTTGGGTGTAGAAAATCGGAAAAAGGATTCTGCAAAGCAAGCCCCCTCCCCGAGTCGGTCAGTTGCTCTTCAGCCGGTTCAGTTGAGTGAGCCCGTTGTCAAATATGATCTGCCGGCAGCCTTTGATGATGTATCGGTTGGCGGAAGCGGCCGTTTCCTGGTGTTTCAACTCAATACTCTAAACAAGCTGGCGTTCTATGATCTGATGGCGGGCAAGGTAACCCATTACGTGGAACTGGAAAATGCAGACATCCGGTTTACCTGCGGTGCGGATTTTCTCTACATCGGGTACCGGAACAGGAACACTCTGGAAAAATGGTCGCTCAGTGGCTTCAAGAAGGTGCTGACCACCAAGCTTCCTTTTTCCAACCCGGTGGATATGGTCATCACCGGTGCCGGGTCAACCGGGCCCGTATACGTCGGTGCTATGCACTCTCCCGGCCTGCTGCTGAACCCACGCAATCTTTCTCCTGTCAACTACCAGGTTGTCGACCATGTTTATCGTAAATCGGATGCCCGAATTTACGGCGCTGGTCCGGAGTCACGCATGAGGGCCAGTTTTAACGGACAGACATTCACCAACTGGAGCACCAACGTTTCGCCGGCCGGTTTTCGTTCGATTGTGGTTTCCGGACGACTGGTTCACTGTTTTCGCCAACATGACACCATGGGCTACCTGGCACCCAGCGCTGATGGTGAGTTGATCCACACGAGCAAGGGGATTTATACCATGCAAACCAAGCCGTTTTCCGGCAAAGGTCTGTTTGCCCAGAGCTTTTCGGTGCCCGCCGTTCAAGGGAATTACTCGGTTCGCGTCGTCCGTGATGACAACCGCAAGTCAGACGCCAGCACAAAAAGCTCGGTCACCCTTCATGTCAATGGCGAAGATCAGCCGTTGGTGACCCTTAACGACGTCTGGATTCGACCCGGCGCCTATGCTGATTTTCATACGAGGGAAAAGGTCGCGCTGGACAAGAGGATTTTTTTCTCCCCGCCGCAAACTTGCTTGTGACGCTGCCAATTTCCAACCGGACGGTCGTTTCCCACCAGGTGAACCTCGATCAGGAACTGGAAAAGGCGGGGATCGATTACCTCTATGTTGTTTCCCGGCCCGAAACAACGGTTGCCGCGGGAAAACAGTTTCGTTATCAACTGGAGACCCGTTCAAAAAACGGCGGCGTTCGTTAAAGGATCGAGGCAGGTCCGCGGGGCATGCGTGTTTCCGACAAAGGATTGGTGACCTGGCGTGCCAGTCGCTCCGATGGCGGAAAGCAACACAACGTGATCGTTTCCATTGAAGACCGAAAAGACCAGAAAGTCACACATACCTTCAAGGTAGCCGTGGAGTAAAACCGGATCTGCGGGGCGGTGATGTCCCGGGTTCGACTGTTGGTATAGGGCTTTTTTCATATTTGTATAACTAACCGATGCAGCCTTCTTCATCCGATTTACCTGAAGACGATTCCCTGCAGGCGACAGCGGCCGGTGAAGGGGCTTCCGAAGAGGACCTCTCTGCGGGGCAGGTTCGTCGGGAAGGAACAGGGACCAAGCTGAGTGGAACCGAACCGATCTTCGGCGGCTTTACCAATACCTCCACCATCATTTGCAATATCAGGCTTACCCATAACGGTCAAATTCACTCGCCCGTGGTCGATGTTGGGGCTTCGGTCACCACGCTGGCCCGTGAATTTCGCTTCCACGGAGACGCCGTCCGGGCTTACCAGGGCATCATCCGGATACGATCCAATTTCGATAGTCGGGTTCAGCAGTGGAAAAACGAGGAAGCGAACCGTTTGCAAAACAAGAAGACGCTCAATGGAAACCAGTTGCGGGAGCTGGAGAAGGAAATCAACCGGGTTCGTCTGGAAATTGCCAGGGGCGAATCCACCCTGAACAAATTGCAGAATGACCTGGACCTGATTACACGGGTGGGGGATGAGTGTCCCTTGATGAATCCTCAACAGGGACCCGGGTTCCAGGCCGAGGAAACCTACCAGGTTCCTGCACGACTGCCGAAGAAAAAAACTCGCAAGGCGCTTCTATCACTGGCCCGTTATGTCAAGCCGGATGGGTTGAGGCTCAAGTTTTCGGAAGCTGCTTTTCGGGATGATTTTGATGATGCCATCCGTGAACACTGCTACGACCTGAAAAACCACCTGGTTTTTATCGCGCACTGGTCGGACAGGAATCCCTTCACCCGTGAAAGGGGCCAGATCTATCTCCGCTTGTTGATGGTTCCCAGGTCGGTGGAGGCGTTGGAAGAACTCGATTCAATTGTCAAAAAGAACCAGTTCACACTCAGTGGGCTGGGTGTTTCGCAGGAGCTTTCTTTTGAACGACTTTCCATCCAGCACGAAAAAACCCTGGTGGAAAAGAAATTGGTGAATTACCTGCACGATCTTGAGGCAGCCCATTTTCAGCACCGGGATTTGATTGTGCGGAAATCATTTGAGTTTTTCGCGGGCGATTTCTGTCCTCAGATTCCGTTTGACGTCGGAAAAACAGGTTCGTTTTTGCTGACGGTCCAAAGAAAGCAGGGAGTCTAGGCGGTTCCTCTTTCACGGGTTTGGATTTGCCAGGGAAAAACCCTTATAATCCTCGTCATTCTGATCGGTGTTGATCCTGCCTGTTTGAAATTCTGCCCGGGAGTTTGATTGATGGTTTCGTTGACTCGCTTTGTGAAAACTGCTCTTTTCTCCTTTGGCTGGTGGCAGGGTTCCTGCCTGCGGTGCATTGGCTTCAGCAGATGGCCGCTTGTCTTCCTTTTATTCACCGGGTTGATGTTCGGTTCCGGTTGTGGAAATTCCGGCCAGCCGGTCGCCCCGAAAATCGACCTCTCCAAGGGAAGGAAAACCCATGAAGTGGATGTTGCCACACTCCATTTCCCGGAAGGATTTCCGGACAACCTGGAACTTTATCGCCCTGCCAAGATATACGAGCAGGACGGCAAGGATCAGCCGATTACGTGGGATTGCCTGGGCACTGTCGTGGAAGTTCGTGACCACTATGTTGCCGAATTTGAAAAAAGAGACCTGGAAATCAAGGTGATCCGGAACGAAGACATGCCCGGCGAAAATTATGAAGTGGTCGCGTTTGACAGTAAGAGCGGTCTGCAATTTGGTGTTGGAATGGGCAAGCAGCGAGAAGAAAGTGGTGTTGCCTGCTTTGTGTTCGGGTGCGATCCAAAAGAAGAAAAAACGGGGTCCCCAAAAAAAGACCCGCAGAAAAAATAGTGGTTCCCAGTCGCATCAGTAGCTGAAAAGGGAAGCACCCTTCCCTGCCCCTCTATCGTTTGAAAAACGATCCCGCTTGAAAAAGATCCCGGTTGCAAAAATCCTGCTTGCAAAAAACGCGTGCCAAAGATTCCGCAGGATGGAGAACGCCGGGCATGAGGGAGTTCGTCCGGTTTTCCGGGTAACAGATGTCGGGTTTCGAAAAATTCAGGCGAGCAGCCCTGGAATGACTTTTCCGGGCTGTCCATCCAGCAAGGACTGGGCCCGTCCATTCTGTTTGAAAACAAGCGTTTCCGGATCCAGGCCAAAAAGCTCCAGCAACGTGGCATGATAATCGAAATGGTTGACCCGGTCCTGCACCGCGTGATGACCGAATTCATCGGTAGCGCCATAGGTGCCGCCGGCGCGGAAGCCACCCCCGGCAACCCACATGGTAAAACCGTAGGTGTTGTGGTCGCGGCCCACATTCTGCAATCCGGTGTCATTTTGAATGACAGGAAGGCGTCCCATTTCACCTCCCCAGTGAACCACGGTTGAATCCAAGAGTCCCCTTTGCTTGAGGTCCATCACCAGTGCCGCAGAGGGTTGGTCGATCTTCTTGCAGGATCGAGGCAACGATTTCATGATGCTGCCGTGGTGATCCCAAAACTGGTTGCGGGTGAAAATCTGTACAAACCGCACGCCTCTTTCAACGAGTCTTCTGGCAATCAGGCAACGTTCCCCGAATTCGCGGGTTTCTTCGTCTTCCAGTCCATACATGCGGTGAGTCGCCTTGGTTTCCCGGTTCAGGTCCAGGGCTTCTTTGGCGGCCGTTTGCATCCGCTGGGCAAGTTTGAAGTTTTCCATCCGGGCGTGGAGTTGTTGTTCGCGATTGCGTTTTGACAGATGTTTTCGGTTGAGATCGGCAACCAGGTCCAGCAGGTTCTGCTGGGTCCGGGGTGTGTAATGAGTTGGCGGATTGAGGTTCAGGATTCGAGGCTCCACGGGACGCAGCACCGTCCCCTGAAACAGAGAGGGCAGCCAGCCGTTGGACCAGTTCAGGACCCCTTCGACCGGAAGACCCCCGGGGTCGGTCATGGCCACATAGGCCGGAAGCTCATTGGTAAAAGCGCCCAGTCCATAGGTCATCCACGCGCCCAGGGAAGGCCGGCCCTGTTGCGTCCTTCCGGAATTCATGGCATGGATGGACTGGCCGTGATTGTTAACACCGGTGTGCATCGAGCGAATCACCAGGGCGTCGTCAACAATGTTGGTGAAATGAGGCAGTAGCTCCGAGACATCGGTTCCCGCCTGGCCAAAACGGCGAAATTTCCAGGGGGATCCAAGGATCCGGGAGCTGGCCTGGGCCGCGTTATCATATTTGATTTTGCCGGGGAATTTCTGCAGGTGCAGTTTGTTGAGAATCGGTTTGGGATCCAGCAGGTCGACCTGGCTCGGTCCCCCCTGCATGAACATTGAGATCATGGCGGTGGCCCGTGGCGGACGGGGGGGATTCCTGGCGGCGAGCGTGTAACCATTTTTGCCGAGGTCCGGTTTGACCGGATCCTCCGCACGGGCCGATTGCTGGTGGACCAGGCCTGCAAGTGCGAGGGGCCCGAGGCTCATCGCCGAAGTGGCGAGAAAATGCCGCCGGCTGGATCGGGTAGCGACATTCGAGGTTGGTTGTTCTCGGGAGAGTGGTTTCATTTCATGTGACCCGTTTTGTGTCCTGGTGCCGGTCGCGTTGATGGAAATCAGTCGACATAAAGAAATTCGTTTGAGCTCAACAGCGCGTGACACAGGCTGGCAAGCGCTTTCTGGTCCAATGCGGATGAGTCTGTTTTGGGAGAATGCTGCTGGAACAGCGCTCGTTGTTCAGCAAGGTATTTTTCCAGTTCGCCGACCATTTGGGGGTCAGCAAACCTGGAGTAACAGATTTCCAGGGCTGTGTTGATCTGCTGACCGGCGTCGGATGATTCGCGTTGGAGGCGTTTCGCAAGCAGGTCGGCATAGCGAAGAATGAAGTCGCTGTTCATCAACATGAGGGATTGCGGCGCTACAGTGGAGAAATGCCTTTTGAGGCAATTGGGTGTATGGGTGGCAATGTCAAAGGATTCCAGCACCGCCAGGGGGCGGGTCCGTCGGACCTGGACGTAAAGGCTTCTCCGCTCGGCATCGGCCCCCAGCTGGTTGCCGGGTTGCGGCTTTCTTTCACCATCCAGCTTTTGTTTCCCCAACACGATCTGGCCGACCCCGTCTTCCTTGACCGGAATGGAGGGGCCGTGCATCCGGTTGACCATTTGACCTGAGACCGCGAGAACCGAATCCCTCAGGATCTCTGATTCCAGTCGTCTGATGTTCTGCCGTCCGTACCAGAGATTCTCAGGGTCGACCCGGTCCAGTTGGTCGGTTCGCGTTGAGACCTGTTGGTAGGTCCTCGACAGCAGGATCAGGCGCTGCAGTTGCTTGAGGTTCCAACCGGAACGCATGAATTCGGTAGCCAGCCAGTCCAGCAGTTCGGGGTGGGTCGGTGGCGTCCCGAGGGTGCCGAAATCACCGGTGGTTTGGACAATTCCCCGGCCAAAGTGGTGGAGCCAGATCCGATTGACAATGACCCTGGCCAGCAGCGGATGACGTCCGCCGGTCAAATGTTTTGCATACGCCAGTCGCCGGCCAGTGGTCTTCAACCCGGGATCGTTGACCGGGATCGAGGCGGGTGCAGCACGACCGAGGACACTCAATTCTCCCGGTCCCACCTGCTGCGCCGGTTGGCTGTGGTTGCCCCGCTTGAAGAGGTGAGTGGGAGGTGTGTGGTTGTCTGGTTCCATGAGTGCACGGACAAAAAACTCGCGAGGCGCGCTTTGGCGGATCCTGGCTGCCTCTTCCGCCATCTTGGCCAGTTCGGTTTTGGCATCGAGTTTTCGACACCTTTCGGCCGCTTTTCGGTATTCGGCGATTCGCGTGGCTCCCGGGCCGTTGAACTTGTCCAGGGTCTGACTGCTGACAAAAACACCCGGGTACTGCTCCGCCAGTTTCAACTGTTCCGGATTCCTTTTAGCCGCTTCGGTCGTGAGGGCTGATTTCAATGCATCGAGGACCTCGGGGGAGGCTTTTGCCAGGTGGGTCTCCCGAATTTCGGACAGCAGTTTTTCTTCTCGCTTTTTGGCTTCGGCAAGGATCTCGTTGGCCCGCCGAGCCCTTTGTTCGGCATACAGGTAAAGGGACCCGGTGGAGATGTTTTGAATGTTGGGAAATTCTTCCAGCAGGGCCACCTGGTCGGGCGAACGTTTTGATTTTTCGGTTTTGTAGGCTTTTTGCAGTGCGTCCCGTTTTTCATCAGGCGCCACCAGCAATTCTTCATACAGGGTGCGCTCAATATGAGCCGCCTGTTTTTGACTTCGTTCGGTTTCAACCTTTTTTGCCCGGGCTTCTACGTCGGCACGGATTTTTTTCTCATCGTCCGTATAGAGGGACACCTGTCGCTGTTGCGGGTTCTTCCATTTTTTCCAGTCCAATGCCGGTTCGAGGATGGCTCGCATCCGGTGATAATCGACGTGGGTGATCGGGTCGTAGCGATGATTGTGGCAACGGGCGCAACCCACCGTCAGACCAAGCAGGCTGGTGGAGACGATGTTGATTGTGTCGGCGACGGTCTGATTGGTGGAAACGTTTCGATCCACTCCGCCACTGGCGGTTCCATCGGGTGCCATGCGTAAAAAGCCGGTTGCCTTGAGACGCCGTTGATCGTCAATCGTCAGGGAATCCAATGGGCTGGTAACCAGTTCGTCACCAGCCAGTTGTTCCACGACAAACTGGTCGAAGGGCATCCCTTCGTTGAAACTGTCAATCACGTAATCCCGATAGAAAAAAGCGAATTCCCGCACCGGGTCCTTGTCAGTGTACCCCTCGGAATCCGCATAGCCGGCAACGTCGAGCCAGTGTCGCCCCCAACGTTCACCGTACCGTGGCGAAATCAGCAGTTGATCGACAAGCTTTGCAAATGCGTCCGGGGAACGGTCCTCGAGAAATGCCTTTACCTGCTGCGGTTCCGGGGGCAAACCCAACAGATCGAAATAAAGGCGGCGAACCAGGGTTTCCCGTGACGCCGCCGGGGAAAAATCAAGTTTTTCCTTTCGCAGTTTTTCAAGAACAAAAGAATCCACCGGGGTCTGAATTTCGGCGTTGACTCCAATCCGGGGAAGGGATGGGTCCCGGATTGGCTGGAAGGACCAAAAGGATTTTTCTTCGTCTGTCAGGTGGTCATCCGCAATCGTCTCCGGCTCGGGTCGAGTGGTCCGGGCTCCGCTCTGAATCCATTCCCGGATCAGGGCGATCTCACCGGTCGAGAGTTTTTTATCCTCGGGGGGCATTTCCCCGGATATAACCTTTTTCAGCAGAAGGGACTGGTCCGGGTGTTCCAGGTTGATGGCCGACCCGGAATCGCCCCCCTTTTGGATGAACCGGGTCAGTCGAAGATCGAGACCGGATTCACGAACGCCCTCTTCGCCGTGGCAATGGAAACAATGGGCCTTGAGAATCGGACGAATCGTCTTTTCAAACCGAAGCAGATGGTCTTCGGCAAAAGAGGAGCCCGTGCCAGCATGGCCGGGCAGGATGGTGCAAGCCAGTGGACCGATCATGAGGATCAGGGGCCATGCAAGAATGCGGAGAGCAATCAGCATTGAGCGTCCAGGAGTGCAAGCGGAATCAACCGGACCGGGATCCGTTTGGCATCCGGACGTGCGGTTCGATCGCAGGTGGAGGGGGGAGTCGAACATGGTGGGAACCTCAAAGGCGGTTGCCCCTGTAGTTTAAATGAAACCGACCGGCCAAAAAAGATGAAGATTGACCGGCAGGATATTCCGTCGGTTTGTCCGTGTGCAATTGTTTTACTTGGCACGTTCCGTGGGGCGGTTTGAATTGGCCCATTCACACATGGAATCGTCATAAACCTTGACGTTTTTCCTGTCCAGCAGTTCGCTGAGAACAAACCAGGGAACCGCTGCATGTAACCCCTCGTTGCAATAGGTGACAATTTCCCGGTTTTGCTGCTGGAGAAATTTTGCGTACATGCGTTTCAGCTCTTCTTTTGATTTGAACGTACCGTCCGCTTCAAGATTGTCTTTCCAGAAAAGATGTCTCGCTCCGGGAATGTGGCCCCGTTTGCTGTGTGGCTTACCGGTGTGGTAAACCTTGCCTGCATCTTCGCCGGTGTACTGTTTCAAAGGTCGTCCATCAATCAGCCAAAGTCCGGACTGGTTCAGATTTGAGAAAATAAAGTCGGCCGAGGCGGTTAACGATCGATTTTCGCCGGGGCAGCGGTAATCGGTTGGCGGGATGCGGATGACGTTCCGTTGCAGGGGATGGCCCCCCTTCTGCCAGGCCCTCTTGCCACCGTCCAGGATGTGGATGTGGGGGTGACCAAAATAACGCAGCGTCCAGAACATTCTTACCGAAATCCGGTTGTCGAGATCATCGTAGAGAAAGATGTGGGTCTTCGGAGTGATACCGCACCGGCTCATCAATTCTTCAAACTGTTTTCGGGGTGGCAGGTTGTAACGCTCACTTTTGGTGAGTGCCGTGATGTCACGAATCCAGTCAACGTAAACGGACCCTGGAATATGCCCCTCCAGGTAGGCCGACTTTTTGGGCCCCAGGTCGAGAATGCGGCAGGGAACCTTGCTGTCGACCGTTTGGGCCAATTGGTCGGCAGTCACCAGCGAGCCCCATTGTTCTGCCTGGACGGTGTTCGGTATCAAGGATGCGGCCAGGATGAGTAGAACGTAAAACCGCGAGACGAAAGGGAAACAAATCATGGCCAGGCCTTTCAATCGGAAGAATGACGGATGTCATTCTAGGCCATCCTGTGGCAAAAGGACAAACAATCGGTGCTGGATCCCTGTTCGAAGCATCGGAACCCAACACCCCGTGGGCGGGGAGGGTCTTTGATTGCGGAGCGCATCAGAGAACGTCATAATGGTTGAGTTGTTCCTGATTGCCAAAAATGACGCCATGAAAAGCCCTGTTCCGTCCTTGAGACCTGTTGTCCTCGTTTTTGCCTGCCTGTTGAGCGGGTTCCCGTCCCTGTTGCGTGGAGAGGAAAAAGTCAGTTTCTCCCGCCAGGTGTTGCCGATCCTTTCCAACAAGTGTTTTGTCTGTCATGGTCCGGACAGCCACGATGACACCGAATTGCGGCTTGATTCAGAAAAGGGGGCCCATGCGGACCTGGGTGGTTACCAGGCGGTTCATCCCGAAAGTCCTGAAAAGAGCGAATTGCTGAAGAGGGTGCTTTCCAAAGAGGACCCGATGCCCCCCCTCGATGCGGAAAAACAGTTGACACCTGATGAGAAAAAGATCCTGTCCCGCTGGATTGCCGAGGGGGGGACTTACACACGCCACTGGGCATACGTGGTTCCCAAAAAGTCAAAACCCGAATCAGCGACGGGCCCCAGTGGTTCCGAGCAGATTGACGGATTCATTGGTGACCTTTTGATTCGCCAAAAGATTGGCCACGCCCCGACCGCGTCCGCGGAAATCCTGGCCCGCCGGGCAGCACTGGTACTGACCGGCTTGCCACCGGCACCGGAACTGCTGAATCGATTCCTCAAGGACAAAGCCGATGACGCTTTTGGCCGTTACGTGGATCGCCTGCTGGCTGACAAAAAGTATGGAGAGCACCAGGCAAGGTACTGGCTGGATGCGGTGCGGTACGGGGATACCCACGGGCTTCACCTGGATAACAAAAGGGGCATCTACCCCTACCGGGACTGGGTGGTTCGGGCCTTCAACCGAAACCTCCCGTTTGACCAGTTCATTACCTGGCAACTGGCGGGTGATCTGCTCCCGCAGCCAACTCTCGAACAGCAGGTGGCCACCGGTTTTGTGCGAATGAACCCGAGCACGGCCGAAGGGGGAGCGATCCCTGCGGAATTCCAGGCCAAGAATAACTTTGACCGGACGGAAAACCTGGGAACCGTCTTTCTTGGCATGTCGCTGGTCTGCGCCCGGTGCCATACCCACAAGTATGACCCGATCCCCCAGAGCGAGTATTACCGATTGATGGCCTTTTTCAATTCGACCGCCGAACCCTCCATGGATGGTAATCGCTACATCTACGGACCGATCGTCAAGGCTCCCGATAATCAGGAGCAGTGGGCCCGGCTGGATTCGCTCAACCAGCGTGCGGGTGCGCTGCTGGAACAGGCAAATACGTTTCTTTCCCGTGTTCGCCTCGGAGCCGGACCGGACGTCGAGGCCTGGAAGAAATCGGCCGGAAACCGTCGGGAGCAGCTTCGGTTGATCGCAAAGCCACTTGGTTTTTTCAAGGACCAGGCGTTCGGTCCAACGGCAGCAGCCTGGGTCAGGGAATATGAAGAGCTGGAAAAAGGGTTTACCACAACCCTGGTGGCCAAAGAGTTGGCCAAGCCGCGTGTGACCCGTGTTCTTCACAGGGGAGAATACAATCAGCCGACCGGAGATCCCCTGCAGCCGGGGGTGATTTCCGTCGCCAATCCCCTGCCCCGAAATGCACCGCCGAATCGGCTCGGTTTGGCCCAGTGGATTACCTCACCGGAGAACCCACTCACCAGCCGGGTCCTCGTCAACCGGATCTGGCAACGTGTTTTTGGAGACGCCCTGGTACGCACCCCGGAGGATTTTGGTCTTCAGGGCGAGCAACCGACTCACCCCAAACTCCTGGACTGGCTGGCGGTTGAGTTCCGTGAGAGCGGTTGGGACCTGAAGAAACTTATCAAAATGATGGTGATGACCAAAACCTTTCAACAGGAATCCAGCTGGCGAACGGATGTCGATGATCCGGAAAACAGGCTCTTTGCACGTGGCCCGTCCTATCGGCTGGACGCTGAAGTCCTGCGGGACATTGCTCTCTGGGGCAGTGGATTGATGGCCGACGAAAGAGGGGGCGAAGGTGTCAAACCTTACCAGCCGCCTGGAATGTGGAAGGCACTCGCCCACCCGGGGAGTAACACCAAAAATTATGTGGCCGACAAAGGTGAGAAACTGTATCGCCGCAGTCTTTATGTCTATTGGAAACGCACCAGTCCGCACCCGATGATGACCCTGTTTGATGCTCCCAGCCGGGAATCCAGTTGCGTGCGGCGTTCCAGGACTAACACCTCACTGCAATCCCTGGGGCTGTTCAATGAAACCCAGCGTATTGAGCTTTCAAGAAAATTCGCGGAGCGGTTAGTGCGGGAAAAAACGGATGGCCAGCGACTGGAATGGCTCTATCGCCTGGTCGTCTGTCGTCCGCCCAACGAGGTGGAAAAAGAGGTTCTTGGAACTTATCGGCAAAAGGTACTCAAGCGTTACCGGTCTTCCGAAAAAGATGCGTTGGACCTGTTGTCGATTGGGGACGCCCCGCGTGATGAAAAACTGGACCCGGCAGAAGTGGCTGCCTGGACCCAGGTGGTGGTGACCGTGCTGGCCAGTGACGCAGCGCTGTTGCTCTACTGATTCCCCGGTGGTGTGCCTGTTCGTCGGGGCCTCAAAATGGGTCCCTCGAGCCGGGGCCTCACTTTCCTGCTCCCCACACGGGGACCGGGACCACGAATGACCAAAAATAACCTAACACAAAGCAGTCAATTTACGGCCGCAGAGGCAACAACATGAACGAATCCAACCCTGTTCGCGAATTCGAGCTGATGCAAACCCGTCGTCAGCTGTTTGGCCGCGCGTCCCTTGGCCTGGGGACCGCAGCGATGGCCGGTTTGCTGGGATCGCGGGACTTGTTGGGCAGCAACCGGGGAAGTGTGGCCAACGGTTTGCATCATCGTCCCAAAGCCAAGAGGGTGATTTACCTTTTCATGAGCGGCGGACCAAGTCACCTCGACCTCTGGGATTACAAACCCAAGCTGAAGGAAATGTACAACCAGCAGCTTCCCGACGAAGTTCGTGATGGCCAGAGAATTACGGGGATGACCGCCAACCAGAAAAACGGTCTTCCTCTCTGTCCATCGAAATACAAGTTCACCAGGCATGACAACAACCAGGAAGGTGTCTGGGTCAGTTCCTTGCTCCCCCACACCGCCAAGGTGGCCAAAGAGTTGTGTGTGGTCCACAGCACATTCACTGAGGCGATCAACCACGATCCGGCTATCACTTACATCCAGACCGGTAGCCAGATACCGGGCCGTCCCAGCCTGGGTGCCTGGCTCAGTTATGGACTGGGAAGCATGAACGAAAACCTCCCCAGTTACATCGTGATGCATGCCAAGACACGTTTTCCGGAACAGAGTCTCTTTAACCGGCTTTGGGGAACCGGCTTCATGCCGTCGGAACACCAGGGAATCCTGATGAGAAGCCAGGGGGACCCGGTTCTTTATCTCAGTAACCCCAAGGGAGTTTCCCGGCAGGACCGTCGTGAGCAGATTGACGCGGTCACTGCTCTCAACCTTTCTCAGCACAAGCAATTCGGGGATCCCGAAATTTTGGCGCGTATCAAGCAGCACGAAATGGCTTACAAGATGCAGGCATCGGTACCCGAACTGATGGACCATCGGAATGAAACCGGGGAGACGCTGAAAATGTACGGGGATTCGGTTCGGGAACCGGGATCCTTCGCAGCCTGTTGCCTGAATGCGCGTCGTTTGGCAGAGCGGGGCGTGCGGAATATCCAGATTTTTCACCGGGGATGGGACGCTCACGGAAATCTGCCAAGGGAGCACGAATCCCAGGCCCGTGATATCGACCAGGGGAGCGCGGCCCTGATTATGGATTTGAAAAAACGGGGAATGCTGGACGAAACGCTGGTGGTCTGGGGAGGGGAATTCGGTCGCACCGCCTACTGCCAGGGTGGCCTTTCTGAAAAGAATTACGGCCGGGACCATCATCCTCGATGCTTCACGACCTGGATGGCAGGTGGAGGTGTGAAACCCGGAATTACCTATGGTCAGTCCGATGAGTACGGTTACAACATAGCCGACAGCGATGGAAACCCGATTCTGCCTCAACCGACCAAGGAGAAATGGACGCCCGGCACGATGCACATTCATGATTTGAATGCGACCCTCTTGCACCTGCTGGGAATCGATCACAAGAAGCTGACCTACCGTTACCAGGGACGGGACTTTCGCCTCACCGATGTGCACGGACATGTGATCCGCGACATTCTCGCCTGATCGTGGTGAGTGCTGTTCCCGGTTTGGGGTTTCGGCCTTGAGGTCGGAAAATCTTACTGCGGATAAGACGCCTGCCCAAGTCCGGGAATTTTCCCAAGATACCGCACTGGTTGGCGAATAGAGGTATGTAAACTGTCGCCCAATCATCGAACGGGCGGCTCTCAATGACTGATCCGATTGGCGAAAACGGCAGGGGCCGATAACCTAGCAAAAACGAAATCGTCAGTCGAATGTCAGTGGGCGGGATTCGGGAACCGGTTGGTGGAATCCCCGCCAGATTTCTGCACCTGTCGGGTCCTCGTGGCCGGCTGTGGTTTTTCTTTTCTTTAGGAACTTTGGAGGTTTTAATGACTGTACAGAACCGAATGGCTTTGCAATGTTTCACCCTGTTGGCACTCGCTGGATTCCTGCTCATGCAGGTCGGTTGTAATATCAGCCTGGAACAGGATCCCGAGAAAACCGTCTCCGTGGAAATCAGCGGCGTCAAGGCGAGTGAGCGGGAGACGATCACTGAAACCCTCGAAGGGATGGTGGATGGATCCGGGGGGCACTCGATGTTTTCCAGCTTTGCCGGAGAGAGCATGTCCGTTTCGCTGTCACCTGTTTCCGATCCGGAAGCTTTTGCGAAAAAGATCAACTTTGGCAAGGTGACCGAAGTCAAGGAGCGTACGATCAAGGTCGATTGCACCCAGTAGATGCCGTCCAGGGGGAGCGGATACCGCCCCGGGATGTGACTGGCAATTTTGATTTCTCCGGAAGCGGGCATGAACCCGCTTCTTTTTTTGTTTCCACTGGAACTTGTATAAGTTGGCCTGACAATTATCTAAAAGGAACTCTGTGTGCGGCTTTTGCTGCCCCGCCCTGAAGCTTATGCCAACCAATTCCAGCTGTTGGGGCCCGTCGCTCCTCCCGTTCCCGGAGCCTGCCAGGAGATCTCCAAAGTTATGTGACGTTTTTTTTCGATTGCTCTTCAGGTTCCGGTTTTTCGAACGTTGTTTTGGGGTGGGCTGGCATGGAATTGGTTGGGGCGGGTGTCTGCCTTGAAAGAATGCGGCGGCGAAGGGTGCGAACCACGAGAGCACCCGTGTAGGCACCTAGCATGGACCCGGCCAAATAACAGGCCAGGGAAACTTTTTCGGATCCAAACAGCGGGCCAACCCAGGCGCCGCTGGATCCCAGCAGAAGCATTCCGATTCCCAGTCCGATCAGTTCGAAAATGTTTTCTCGAGCGCTGGTTGGGTGGTGAGTGTTTCCAGACATCGAGGCGGTTCTGCGGAAGGGTAACGGGCTTCGGATTCATCCCCGGTGAATTACCGCGGTCGGACACCGTGTTTCATTTTGTCCGAACCGATCCGCGGGTGAATGCATGACGCGAGGGTCTGGAAAAAAACCGCGGTGGGCAGAGAGACCTGCTTTCAGGACTCCAGCTGTTCGTGCAGTTCCAGCCAACGGCTTTCCGACATTTCCAGTTCGGTGGCCACCCGCTCGAATTGGCCATGCAGCTTTAACGCTTCGTCCACATCGGTGGTGGACATCAGCTTGTCATTCAGCCTGGTCTTTTCCTTGGTCAGGTCGCGGACCTTGCGTTCGAGGTTCATCATTTCCTTGCGAAGTTTTCTCCCCTCCCGCTTGTCCATGGCATATTCCTTGCCCTTCAGCTTGTTCGTCGATTCTGTCTTGGCCTTTCCAGGATTGCCGATTCCCCTGGTGTTGCGTTCCCTTTCTCCTTCTTCAATCTCCTGGTTCACGGCGTAAAGATAGGCCTCGTAATCGCGGCCATAATTGCGGACCTTTCCGTCCCGGACTTCGATGACACTGGTCGCGACCCGGTTCATGAAATGACGGTCGTGGCTGGTGAAAATGACTGTGCCCTTGTAATCCACCAACGCCTCGCAAAGGGCGTCAATGGTTTCCACGTCCAGGTGGTTCCCCGGTTCGTCGAGGACCAGGATGTTGTAGTCTCCCAGGAGGAGACCGGCCAAACAGAGACGTGCCCGTTCGCCCCCGGACAGAACCTTGATTTTCTTTTTGACATGGTCTTCGCGAAACAGGAGCGCGCCCGCGATGGCCATCCGGTCCTGGTGGGTGGTGGTCGGCAGCGACTGGTATTCCAGGTATTCCAGGACGGTCTGGTCTTCGCGGATGCTGGTATAGACGTGTTGGGCGTAAACACCGATTTTGCAACCGTGCCCCCATTTGGCATGACCCCCGAGTGGCTTCAACGAATCGACCAAAGTTCTCAGGAGGGTCGTTTTTCCCTGGCCATTGTCCCCCACGATGGCAGCCCGGTCCCCATGTTCAATTTCCAGGTTAACATCACTTGCGACGGTCAGGTCGGGATAGCCAATATTGAGATCCAGGGTGCGTACAGCGGGGCCCTGTCTCGGTTTTACCACCGGAGCTGCAATGTGGGCGGTCGCCAGGTCCGCTTCCACATCCAGCAGTTCAAGCCTTTCCAGTTGCTTGGCCTTGGAGCGAGCCTGGCTGGCGGTGGACGCATTGGCACGGTTCTTGTCGATAAACCGCTGCAGTTGTTTCTGCTTTTGCAACGTGGTCTGGTTGACCCGCTGATCGTGTTCCCGTCGCTCCTGCTGGTGCTCGATGAACTCGTCGATTTTTCCAGTGAATTGGGTCAGCTTCCCGCGTGAGAGGTCCAGCGTATGGGTGCAGGTTTCGCGAAGGAAACCCCGGTCGTGAGAGACGATGATGGCTGCCTTGCGGAAATTCTGCAGGAAATGCTGCAGCAGAATCTGGGTCCGCAGATCGAGGAAGTTTGTCGGTTCGTCCAGCAGCAACAGGTTGGGTTCATGAAGCAAAAGGGCCGCCAGTTTGACGCGGGTTTGCCAGCCACCCGAAAGTGATTTGACGGGACCGTTCAGGTATTCCCCCTTGAGTTCAAACTGTCCGGCCACCTCGCCACATTTCCAGTCGGGCTGTCCGCTGTCTCGCATCAAAAAGCCCAACGCGGTTTCATCAGGTTCAAAAGGATCGTGTTGTCTCAGGTAGCCCACGCGAAGATCGGGATGCCGGATGACTTCGCCCTGTTCCAGTTCTTCCTCGTCCAAAAGCACCTTGAGCAGGGTCGACTTTCCTGCCCCGTTTCGTCCAACAAAACCTGTCTTGATGTTGTCCACGATCGAGGCTTCTGCCCCGTCGAGCAGGACCTGGTCACCATATCGTTTGTGAGCGTTTCGGAGTTGAATCAGGACGGTCATTGAAAATTGAAAGAGGTATCAGCTGTTGTGGGAACTTGTTGAGGTTCCCGCGCTCCAGGCAGGGCCGGAAGGTCTGGCCAAACGAGGCTGCCGGTGGGCCGGGGCGGATCCAAGCCGTTCGTGGTGCGGGATTTTCTATTCAACAGGGATTCGCGAGTCCTTTCAACGCCGGTTGACAGGCCAAAAAGTCAAAAAATCGGGATTTGAATCCACGGCCGGGACAATCACAAGGTAGGTTTTTGACGGAAGTCGCAATTTTTCCGGAAACGGTCCATCCATGTCGCTCCAAACCATCGTCTGGTCTCTCTTTTTCCTGGTCGCGCCAGTCGTCTACGTTCTGGTCAATCATGCGGATTCGAATTCGACGGCCACCTCGAGCCAGGTTCGCCGAGGGAACCTGATCTGGTTCACCTCCCCGGGGTGAGGACCCTGTGAGCAAATGAAGCCGGTGGTTTCAGAGGTGCGTCGGGAAGGATTTCGAATTCAGACGGTGAACATTCGCAAGGCGTCCGAACTGGCGGAAAAATATGGGGTTCACAGAGTTCCGACCTTCATTCACGTTGTGAAAGGGAAGGAAATGAAACGAAAAACGGGTGCCCTTTCAGCCGACCAGCTCAAATCCATGTGGGTTCGGTCTTACTGGTAAACGGACACCGGGCATTCATGGAGGAACCGTTCATCCGCCGGTCAGGCCGTTTTGCGACACCTGCAGCGAGCATCCGCTGGTAACCCCGGCTCTGCGTGCCAACATGCCAGCAATTCCTCGAAACCGTTCCGCCAGGGAGTGGACCCCCGGAAGTGCCGGGAATCGGCCGTCACTTCAACTGGCCACCGTACTCATTGGTGGGATCTCGGTAGACCGAATGGAGGTGATTCAATGGATTCCCCCCGAGGTCCTGGCAGGCATATTCAATAATCAGCGACGGCCCCTGGATGATGTAGGAAACATCGCTCCTGGGTGCCTTGTCTCCACTCCAGGCAAATGACGTCTGGTCCAGCTCCTTTTCTATGGTGGCCATTCGAACGCGAGCCTGTTTCTCAGGCAGGTCGTTGACCCACTGCGAGATCAGCTTGAGGATATCTTTTTTCTGCGACTCAGAAAAAGTGGAGCAGGAAACTCCTTCTTTGCGGGGGATGCGACCATCCCTGCCAGGGCCTGTACGGATGGGACCCCGGCGATCAGAAATGATGGCCGTTTTCAGCTGTTCAAAGGTCAGGCTGCCAGCCAGTTTGTAGGCAAGGTCCATTTCCCCGGCAAAGGGCCGGTAGGTTTTCTTGCCGATTTTAAAGGCCTCCGGTTGGGTTCCAATAAAGCTGGGCGACATGGTTACCTTTTCCCCTTCGATGGAGAGGTTGACTCCCACGTGGTGCCCATCGAGCTGAAAGGCCCACGGGTCTTTTTCCGAGGGATTGCCGAAAATGACTAGGGAAAAGTCCTCTGTGCCAAATCCCCTTCTCGGTCGTCCGCCCCTGAGTAGCTGGTCATCCGCCAGCATGATGTGAACCATTTTGTCGTAACCCTGCTTGCTGAACAGTGAGGCCATCAGGTCGCAGGCAGCCTTTGCCTGCTGGCTGTTAAGTAATCCCATGCGGATACCATCTGCATCCGGACGTGCCGGCAGGTTGGTCCAAGCCCGGCGGATTTCGCCGCCCAAAGGCCCTCGCACCTGTTTGACCTGGCTGGCGTCAAGCGTCTTGAGGAAGGCGTTGGCCCGTTCTGCCATTTCAAGAGGTGAATGATTGGCTTTTGCGGGCTGGTAGGTGCCCACAACGAAACTCGCTTCGGAGACAAAATCGGACCGCTGTTGCGCTATCAACGAGGTGCCGAGTGCCAGGAATGGAATGGAAGTCAACGCGGACAATGCCAAGGTTCGTTTCATTTTTTACGCCAGGGAAAAACGGTTGGATGCTTCTATCATACCGCTGAAGGGTTGGCGATGTCGACAGCCGATAGGCGACCCGGCCGGACTCAGAATTTTTGAACCTGCCGGGAACCGTTGGATCCGGAAGGCTGTTGCCCGCAATGCTGGTTGGCTTGCAGGGGAATTTGCGGGATCATGCGGATAAATCTTTCCGGAGTGTCCTGTCGAACCTGCTGGATGGCCTGCGAAAAATTCTGGAGAGCATGATCCTGGACGTGGCGTTTTTCAATTCGTTTTCCATAAAACAGCCAACTCGGGCTGGAGCCGTTTGATGAATCCGCCAGCCAGCGGATTTTTCGGGTGGGCAGGCCAGGCTGTTTGTCGCTTTTCCCCGGTGTCCGTGGATGCGGCCGGGTTGGATCTTTGGAGACATACTCCAGTTGGTTGACACAGTCGTCCGCTTGGGGTGGATGGACATGTCTTCCTGATTCCTGTACCGAGTGTTCCGTATTCGCTTTTTCGGCCTGGTGTTCCACCAGGAAATCCCCTTCCAGGAAAGGCTCAGGATTTTCAGTGGTTTTTTCCGAAAGGGAGGGATTCGTTTCAGGTGGTGGAACCTGTTGGACGTAACCCTCAAAAGGAGAACCGGGGGTGACCCTGGAATCGGTTTTCAGGTTGGTGCGGGCATTCTGTTCCATCGGTCCATTGCTGCTTCGGAAGGAGAGAAAAAGGAGCACCATCAGGCCGAGGGCGAGAGCTTGCCAGCAACGGGTTCGGATTCTTCGCGTTACGGGTGCGGATTGGACTCGTTTGGGGAGAACGGTCGGCTTGGCCGCCTCCACAAAGGAAAGAGCATTGGATTGAAGGGCGGAAACCTCAAGGATCAGCCGTTCAACTGATTCATAACGATCTTCGACAAGGGGGGTGATGGTCCTTGAAAAAACCAGTTCCAGTCCTTCCACCATTCCGGGGGCTTTGGAAAGGTCAACCACCGTTGACCCCGTAAGCGTTGGGCTGGTGGACTTTTGGAGTTCTTCAACGATTGCGTCGAATGTCTGGTCCCGCATGGAATCGCTGGAGAGGGGAGGTTCACCGGATACGAGCTCGTACAGCAGAACTCCCAGGGAATAAATATCTGATTGAATGCCCAGCGACTGATCGGCACCCCCGGCTTGTTCGGGACTCATGTACTGCAGGGTCCCCACAAGCCGGCCTTCCTCGTTCTCCTGCTGTGGATTGGACTGGGGATTTTCTCCGGACCGCGACCCTTCCAGTTGCTTGGCGATTCCGAAATCGATCAGCTTGGGCCGTGGGGGTTGGGTGCAGCTCATCATCACGTTGGCTGGCTTGATGTCACGATGAATGATCCCCAGTTGGTGGCACGCCTGAACTCCATGACAAATCTGCTGGAAAAGACGTAATCTGCCATCAAGTTGCAACTGAAGATCGTTTGCAAATTGAACCACGTTCTGTTTGGCAAGCCGTTCCATGGCGATGAATTCGGCTCCCGAATCCAGGTTTCCATTGTCGTAGTAGCGGATGACATTCGGGTGGTCGACCCGTTGCATGGTTTCGGATTCGGACTGAAACCGCTGGCGGATGGAAATCCGGTTTCGGAATTGCCTGGCAATTTTGACGACCGCTTGACCCTCCCAGTCTGAGGAACGTGCAATGTAGACCCGTCCCATTCCTCCTTCACCCAGCAAAGCGATCAACTTCATTCGTCGCAAGCTTCCCTGGCAGTGAAATGTTACCGACTGGCCGAGATTTGGATCAGCCGACCGAGATGGAGAGTTTGAGAATTCTTCAGGAGTTTGGAATTCTGAATCAAAGGAGGTGGTCAGGGGACCTTCCTCAAATTGGGTCAAATCAACCCGGGTGAGGTTTCCGTCCAGGTTTTCCCGCGAAGAAAGAACCGCCCTGTCCGGACTGCCGGCAGGCGTGCCCCATTCTGATGTTTCCGTGGTTCTCAAAGTATGCATCGGAGCGTTTCCGTGATGAAAAGTACAATCCGTTTGTCTGTTTCAAAATGAGGGGCTGGGATGAATATGGAAGCGACTGTTCCAATCCGTCTGACAACCCTCTCTACGCCTGTTAAACGCTTTTTTTACCGAAGATGGCTGCCAAATTTCTTCAAATCTGGCTTTCAGGACCCTCTCGCGTTCCTGTTGCTGGCCGGAAAGGCGGATTTTTACGGGAAAAACTGTGTTTTTCAGCCGATGGTTTTTTTGTAAACAGGTTGTAAAGATTCTCGCGCAACCGAATTCTGGTAGCAGAAATGACCCCAAAATCGGGAAAGTCGCCCGATGGTGCATTCGGCAGTCAGCCCCAGCAAATGAGGTCCGACGAAATTCGTGGAATCACCTTCTCAAGGGGCCCGGCCACAAAACCTCGGGACGGAAAGAAGGTTCCTGACGCGCCAGCATCCACCGGGCCTACAAGCTCATTTCAGGCGAGAAAACACAAGAGGTGCGTTTCACGCCCCGCCGTCACCGGGGCCTGCCATCACCAAACTCCGTCATCACCAAGTCCGGGTATTGACTGGGGGAATGAATGGGACACCCAAAACAATTGATTCTAGATGAAAAGTGCCGTAAAAACTCAACCGCTCCTGGCGGTCATACGGGTTGCTTTTCCGATCAGTCCAGCAGTTGGATCAGACTCCTGGCGAGCCCCTCCCCAATGAGACAATAGGTTTCGGCGTTGGTGTTCCAGTGGTAAGCCTGACCGGACGGAGAAACTTCGCGGGGCCGAAAGAAAGTTCGGGTGCCGACGAAACCGACGTTGCCACGGAATTCGGGCAATTCGGCGACCGCCGCCTGGTGCTTCATCAGCGAAACGGCCCGCGGGTGTTTTTCTTCGAAGCCGCTCATGCCGGTTTCGGCAAGAACAAACGGGAGCCCGGGCCGGGCGAGGTCTTTCCGAAGGTCCCGAATCATGCAGGCCAGGTTGTCGCGGTAATGATCGTTAAATCCCTGGTTGACCCGGTCATTCCATCCCTGGTGCCATGCGATCCCCAGCAATTCGTACCCCTTTCCACCGTACTTGGGAAACTGGCCTCGAATGTCGTCCAGCACACCCCGGGTCAGTTTGAGCATTTCACGGTAATAGAAACCGACCTTGTCCGGTTGGCCCTTCAGTTCCTCGAGAAATTTTTCACTGAATTCGGGGCCCGTTTTTCCTGCGGAAGGCGATCGGAAATCAACGGCAACCGATTTCCCTCCCCAGGCCGTCTTGATGATCAGGACCTGGTCTTCAAAATGATCTCCCATCACATGCCCAAACTGGAGTTCCGGTCCTATCAGGTTTTCGTTGGCCCCGTAGCCTGCATTCAATTCACCTTTCCGGTCGAGGTACCAGATCCAGACATCCTTACGGGGCTTCCATTTTCCACCGGGACCCACCAAGTGCCCGTACTTTTTCGAGTTGTTCTTTACCAGGTACTCCAGGCTACCTTTTCCCTCGTTTCTTTCGGGGTTCAGCTCAATCACGCCATGACCTTGCATGTTCGACTGACCGGCGAGGACAAAGACTTTCAGCTTTCCATTGGAGGGGACCGACTGCGCGAGGGAGACCGAAGCGAAAGAAGACAGGAACAGCAGTGCCAGGCTGGCACGGAACCTTGCACCAGGTGTGCAGCAGGGGCGGGTGCAGAAAACAGTCATCGGTAATTCAGACAATAAAAAAGTGGAAACGGTAAAAGAAGCACTGATTGTAGTTCAATCCAACCTTCCTCGCAGGATGGCCGGGTAAACCCGGGCTGCCTCCGAGGTTGGCGCTGCAGACGGCGTGTGGACGAATCACCAGGGGGCTCGCCCTTTTTACCTGACTCGATGCGAGAGCGATTGCCCGGTTTTCATTGTTGGCAGGCTCAAAAAAGAAAGCCTGTTGTGGGAGGGAACGACGTCGATCATCAACGAAAGGAGAGTTCCAGCTGAACAACTTCACCTCGACTGGTGAGCAGCGAATTCCCGAATCCTTCAAAGGTTTCCGTACGCTGTTTGATCATCGGCAGATTCATCCGTCCAACGCGGCGGAGGAGTTCGTTTTCCTGCTGCAGCAGCACGTCGGCAACAAGATCCGAAGATTCAGTTGGGATGTCAACCTTGAAATCCTACAGGTTGGTCCGGGTTTCACGGCTCCAGTACTCGCTACCGCTGGAAGATTTCAATTGAACCTTTGCGACCAGGTCAACGTTGGGGACCAGCGTTTCCTTTTCGCCCTGCCTGATCTTGAAGAAACTGTTGTTGTCGGATTTTGACCACGCGATCGCAAGGGTTGTCGGCTGGTCGAAATCAATCGTTTTACCCGATGTTTTGAGACGCTTCCTGAAATTTTCGGACATTTGATCCCGCAGCTTTTCACTGCGGGGGTGATCATCGGGCACCTGGACAGTCAGGTTAAGACTGTCACCGACCTGCAGGGAGCGTTTTTGCTGGGCGGATTTGATGGCAGCGGCGACAAAGTCACTGGGCATGGTAATCGCAGCCATGCATGTCTGGCCGGATGAATCGGTGGTCTGGTAGAACCCCAGACCACAGGAGGTGTCCTCATGCAGGCCCTGGGTATAGGACCACTCGCTCCGCTCCAGCAGGACATTGACCAGTTTTTTTCCAGCCATCACATGTACGGGACTTGTCCAGCGGAGGGGGCGTTGCACCTCCTGGACAAAAAAATCCTGGGAGAGAGAGCCGTCGGCAAGGTTCCACGTCAACAGCTGTGTGGCGTTTCCCCGTGAGCGATCGGTCAGTCCGATCAGCGTCCTGCCGTCGGGATGGAAAGCGGCGTCCCGGATCACAGGCGATTTTTCGCCCGACGATGAGGATGGTTCCCCGGGTATCGGTGCGAGTTCGCCGGCCAAGCTGCCGTCGGACACATTCAGGAGGGATGGTTTGCCATTTTCAATGTCCAGCAGGTACCTTCGATTCCAGCTCAGGCATTAGGACTCGACCTTCAGTTCCCGCTCATGGGCGACCTCACCGGAGGGGAGCTTGCGAAACTGGATATTTTTTCCACTTCGGGTCAGGAGTCCCTGTGTGCCCACGAAACGGGCCTCATCGAATCGGAGATCCCCGGGCGACGGTATCCTTACCACTGGGGAATCGGAATCGGTCCCACATTGCCAGACTTCCAGCGAGCCGTTGGGCCGTAGTGCCAGAAAGACTTTGCCATCGGCACGAAAATCCAGCAGCGTGGCTTCGTTGGTCGGTGAGCGGGCGAGCACTTTCCGAGTGCGGAGATCCAGCCGGTAGAACATCCTTTTTTCCTCTTCGGCTTCAATTAGCGGGATCACTGCCTGACCGACCTGTTGCGAAGCAAAGCAGGGATTCCCGACCACCCTGGATTTTCCCAGTCGGATCAGACCCGCTCGGATGGGATCCTCGAAAGGAGCTGACGGATCGGGAGAAATCTTCCACGGACGCCCCGAAATCGACTTCAGTTCCAGCTTGGGAATTCGGTCAAATTCGGCCTCTCGTGTGATCCTGCCGACACTTGCCTGATCGATGCCTTCGGAAAATAAAATATCCTCGGGCTCTTCAAAGCTGTAAAATTCGCTGGGGATTCGCAAATCTTCCAGTTTATAAAAGAACGGTTTCCAACGCATGTTGAGGAAATCTTGGGTGCCTGCTTTGGGGTTTTTGAGAGGGACGTCCCTGTTGAAAAGGGAGATCAGATTCTGGGAGCGGGAATGTTTTCACAGTGGTTCCCCATTGGCGGTCAGGTTGCAGGTCACCCTGAGAATCTTTTCGGGAAGACGTTGTAATTTCACATTCTCTTTTTTGCGAAACGGGCCCGCCGTTTTTTGTTCGGTGAATTTCATGATTTCGAACGTTTCACCGCTGTTCAGGTCTTCCACAACGATTTCGAGTCTTTTGCGCTGGCCCTGCCCCTCCCGAAATCCCGATTTCTGGAAACTGTCCCGAAAGCTCTTTTCCAGTTTGGATTGCCAGTCAACGGGAGGTTGGGTTCGGAACCGAATCGAAAGTTCGATGGCATCGGCTGGTTGTATCAGGGGGGGTGCGAGAGGGCCCGCCGTATTGAGTTGGGGCTCCATTTCTTCGGCTTTTCCAGGCCAGATGGCAAGCCTTCCGGAAATGGATTTTTTCCGCCATAAGGTTTGGCCCGGTCCCTGAACGAGGCTTTCCCATTGGTGGGCTCGGGCAACATAGGCCTGCTGGGCAATGCTGATCACCCTCGAGCCGCAAGCAAGGTACTCGTTGTCGATCCAGCGGATTCGGGGGACATGATCGGGTGGAACCGGAGCGGAAAATAGCCGCTTTCCGCTGGCCAGGTCGCAGACGTAAACCGAGTTGTGATCCTTGCGGCCCTTGAGTTGCTGGTGCATGACGGAAGACATGTGCATCGGGTTGAAGACGTAACGGGCGATCTTGCGGCCATCGGGTGAAATCGCGAGTTGACGGCCAAGTCCCCCCTTCTGAAAGGGGGTAAAGGTCCCGACACGTTTCAGGTTTTCGCGTTTTCGAAAGTGGAGCCTGTTTGGCCCGCTTTCCAGCAGAAAATTTCCGCCCGGGGTGGTGCCCTGGATGGTTCCGCACCGCTCCTCGAAGACTTTCTTGCCATCGGGCAGGGACCAGCGTTGCAAACGGTTGCCGCTGGCAACAATCAAATGTTGATCATCCTCGAAATAAACCAGGTCAGCACGCCCGTTCTTGTCGATTTCCAGTGTGGCTTCGGTTTTGTCCGTTGCGGCGGTCAGAAAAACGTCCAGGACCAGCGCGTAACCACTCCGGAGAATCACAAAGCGTTTGCCTGTTTTGGAGACCGCGCATATTTTTCCCTGGTTGTTGACCAGGGGGTTGCCAACAATTGTTTCGTTGAGAAGGTCATAAATCAGGTAGGGAGACTCGTTGTTCCGGGATGGCTTTCCCGGTCGACTGCTTTGACTGATGACCGCAAACGGTCGACTTTCTCCGGATATCAGCCGAAGGTTGTCTCCGGGTAGCGAAAGAGGGGCCGAAGCGATCAGTTTTTCAGGTGGGTCAGAGGGATCGATCGGTGGGGGGCCGTACACGCTGTCGGCGTCTGTGGAATGACCGCTGCCGGGGTTGGGAGCCTGCCGGTTCGCACCGGTGTCTGGCTGCTTTTTTCCCGGTGGACGATTTGCCTGCTGTTTGTCGTTGCCCGGGTTGGGATTGCCATTGCCAGTTATTTCCTTGGGCGATTGCCCGGCCACCTTTTCATCCGTGTCGAGGATCCTTTTGGCATTCATGAATACAAATGCCAGGAACAACAATAGCAGGCAACCGGCACCCAGGAGGATGCCCAGGAGTGTTGATCTGGACCAGCCAGCCGCCTGGGCGGTTCCGACCATCGCCGGATCGTGTACCCCCTGGGGTTGCAAAGCGGGTTGGGGTTGCAAACCGGCTTGGGGATGCGGAACAGCTTGGGGAGTCTGGCCCGAAGCGGAGGGGGGGCCTGAATAAGGGGAATGGGCAGGAGGAAGTTGATGAGCTGCCCCGCCGTGAGCCGGCTCTCCCGGTTGGGTTCCCCGGTGGGAAAGGGACTGCTGCGAGACCGTGGAGGTAGCAGGAGGAGCAGGTGATGGGTGCGGGATCTGCAGCATCATCTGGCAGGCAGGGCATTGGACCTGTTGTCCCGGCGGGGCCATCAGTTGTTGACCGCACTGACATTGCGCAAGAATCTCATTCAACAATTCAGTCTCCACGAGAACAGACAGGGTCAGGTTATCAGGATTTGATTTGAATTGGAAAGAAAAAAATCAGCGAAACCTGCTTTTGGGAGTCCGGTTTGTTTTCGCCCGGCACAGGCTTCATCACCCAGGCGTTCATGACAGGGGGTTGTGGGTGAAATGGAGAAAACAGGAAGCCTGTTCACCGTAATTGAGGATTTCAGCTGGACCCTTGAGAGCTGGAACTTTGAGAGCTGGAGATTTCAACGGAAATGTCTTAATCCTCCGGCACACCCCAATCCTCTTCCCAGGGCAGATCTCCCACGTCAACATAGGCATGGCAATGAGGGCATTCCTGCGTGGTGCCATTGAGGGACTTGGCGAATGTGGAACTTCGGTTGCATTCTTCGCAATGAACTTTGATCGGGCCGTCCACCAGTTCGGCGGCCCGGGTCTGCGCAACTCTCTCCTCTTCCAGTTGATGGATCAGGAGCAGCGCTTTTTCCTTGAGTTGTTCTTCCACGTAGACATCCGGTTTGTGAACGGTGCCCGGAAGTGTGGAAAAAGAATGATCATCCTCCATGGCAAAAGCGGGAATCCCCTTCGATACGAGGAGGGCTGCAATCTGAATTGCCTCGATATTGGTTTTGGCCGTAAAGACGGGAACCGGGTTGTCCAGATTCATCGATCCGTCGCTTTACCTTTGCGCTTTTGGGAAAACAGCCACTGGTAGGTAGCGGGATTGGAGTAGGTGGAGGACCAGCTGTTGTGCCCCACACCCTTCAGCAGTGTCAGCCTGGGGGTTCCCCCTGCCTTTTTCAGTGCCTGGAACATGTTTTCAGAACGGGATGGAACCACTACCCGATCGGCATCTCCGTGCACGATCCAGATGGGGACCGAACGGATTTTGGGAGCAAGGTTTTCATCGCCACCTCCACAGATTGGAAGGGCGGCCGCAAAAAGACCGGGTCGCCGACAGATGGCATCAAAAGTACCGTAACCACCCATCGATAGTCCGGTCACGTAAACACGGGAGGGGTCAATCGGAAGGGAAACAATGGTCTGATCGACCAATTCCAGGGACAGTCTCAAGGGGACGCTCGGTTCGGCCGGAAGCTTGTGGCTTTTGGTATTCCAGGGAACTTCGACCCACTGTTTCCCGGATGGGCACTGGGGGGCAATGACAAAGGCCGGGTACTTGTCGGCGACCTCTGCGCTGGCAAAATCCCTCATGCCATGGACCAGCTGTTTCCGGTTGTCGCTGCCCCTCTCGCCGGCCCCATGAAGAAACAGAACCAGGGGGTATTTTTTTCCCTTTTCCAGCTCCCGTGGCGGGAGTACCCGATAAAGGAGTTTCTCCCCCTGCGAACCCTGGAATGTTCTTTTTTCGAAGCGGTCGAGGGATTTGTCCTGGGAAAAAAGAGGAGGCAGAAGAAGTATTGAAAACAGCAGGTACCAGGAAAATGTGAATCGTGAGACTGATTTCAACATGTTCAATCGATTTGCTTGGAATTGATAGTGGGCGGTTGGATGGTGGACGGATTCAACGAAGAAGGATCGATGGTTTCACTTTCTAGAGTACTCGATTCGATCGTGGGAGGAGTCATCCGGCTGGGAGCAATGGTAGAAGGCTTCATTGTGACCGGGTTGATTGTATAGGGTGTCATGGTGCTCGGTCGGATGGTAGGTGGATCCAGGGTGGTGGGTTGGATAATGGGCGGGGTTACAGTGTTCGGAGCGATGGTTTCGGGATTCATGGTCGGCGGCGTCATTTTGGCCGGATCGATCGTCGACGGACTCATGGTGTTCGGATTGATAGCACTTGGATTGATAGCACTTGGATTGATCGACGTCGGATTGATCGACGTCGGGTTGATCGTACTGGGCTTCATCATACTGGGCCGGATGGTATAGGGGGTGATCTTGTCAGGGTTAATGAGACTGGGATCGATGCTCGACGGTTTGATGGTTGCTGGTGTCATCGCGGGCGGGTCAATGGAAGGCGGATTCATCGTTGTCGGATTCACCGTCGCCGGTTTCATGGTTGCCGGATTGATGGTCGTAGGCATCATTGTGGTCGGATTAATCGTTGCCGGATCCACAGTCGACGGGTTGAGCGTCGCCGGCGAGATGGTTACGGAATTGATCGTTTTGGGGGTGATCATACCAGGGTGATTTTGATTAACTCGCTCGGGATGGGCTTTCTGGTTTCCAGGGGTGGTTGGGTTACTTGTTGACGTTAAGGCTGGCCGGGGCCTGGAGCCGATCGATGATTCCATCGAGGGCCTGAACGAAACACGGCCATTGGTATCAGGGTAGACTCAGCTTGAGATTCCTGAATTTCACTTTCATGTGGACTCCACCATGTAGCTGCAGTCCGATGGGGCCGCTTTCGGGAATGGTAGCCGCGTCATAGTCGACAAAAGGTTCGCCATTCAAAAAGGTCTTGATGTTTTTTCCACGCACGACGATCCTGAGACGGTTCCAGTCACCCACCTTGTGGAATTTCGAAACTTTGTCGGTCTTGCCTGGATAACTCCCTTTTTTATCTTTTGGGGCATAGATGCAACCGGTCATGTCCCGCTTCAGGGAACGCGAGATACCGATCTGGA
>JAYZFP010000192.1:0-25900 GCA_036336715.1 Planctomycetota bacterium | reverse complement strand
CCATCCAATGCCAGGCCCAGGGCCCCTGTTTTGAAAACAGGCAGACCCTCTACAATCGACAAGCAACATGCCTGATCCTCACAGTATTCCCGTTCATCATCGGAAAAGAAATTGAGAACGAAAAAAAGTGGATTTACCCTGGTTGAACTGCTGGTGGTCATTGCCATCATCGGGATTCTTGTTGGTCTCACCATCCCCGCCGTCCAGGCGGCGCGTCGGGCGGCAAGAAGGACGCAATGTCAAAACAACCTGAAACAGATTGGGGTCGCTTTCCAGAGTTTTGAAGGATCCAATCGTTACCTGCCTCCCTCGTTTTACAATCATCGCTACAGCTTTGACTACAACATGGATGGCACGGTCAATGACCTTGATATGGACGAGTTCAACTGGGCGATTGCTATTTTCAGAGAGCTTGATGAAAACCTCTTGGCCGATGAAATTAACGACGACGGTCTTGCCAATTTCAGCCAGGTACGTCTCCCCACACTGGTTTGCCCGGCCGAAACCCAGGAAAGCAACTCTCCCCAGTTAAGCTATGCTGCCAACCTTGGAATGCGGGATTGGAATTTCGATTTCACCGGTTACGATCTGGTTCAACCAGACGGCGGCCCATTCGACAGTCGCACCAATTCCGGGGCAGGTGGCCTGGTCTATGCCTATACCACCGTACCCAAACTTAAATCCACCGACGCCCGCGACGGAAGTTCCAATACCCTGTTGGTCACCGAGAACCCGGACGCCACCGTCTGGAACCGTTATTACCTCGGTCGGCGTCTGCAGGAGTTTGACATCGGTGTCGTATGGCACGAAAGGGATGACGGGAACTACAAAAATTTCTTTTACGACGTGGACGACTCGGACGGTGACAGCGGCGGCGGAGGCCTTTTGGGAGAATACGTCGATTTCACCCATCCTGATTTTTCCTACAAGCCGGTTGATTACGACGTCTCGGCAACTGCCTTTGAATCGGCCTATTTTTACGCTCGCCCTGCCAGTTACCATGGAAAGGGTTTCAATATCCTGAGAGTTGACGGTTCCACCGAATACCTCAGTTCTCAGTCCCTGGATTATCCGACCTATTCGCGGTTGATGTCGGGCAACAGCCTGCGACTGTTCAAAGACCGCGCTGGTTCAGTTGGTTTCGATTCTCGAGGTTACGGGCGATCTGAAACGGAACCCTGATAACCGGGTTTCCAGCTGAAGGCACAAAATCAGCCTGCCGAACCGCCGGATGGCCATGCGGTAATTCCCGACGCGGTAATTACCCAGTGACCGCCTGACAGTCAATTGATTTGCGGATGCGGACATGCCGAGGCACGTTCAGCTTTCACCAGCACGGTTTACCGCGGCTTCTATCAATTCAAAGTCGTAAACGCAGCCGCCCCAGGTACCGCCGCTCACCTTTTGCAGCAACGCCCAAAGCCTGGTATCGGTTGGCAAGTCATCATCCGGTCGGATATCCGGGTTCATTTCTCGAGATTTCAAAACGACCTCTGCCTGGGCGGCATCAAAACGTTCGTCACCGTGCCCGATCAAATGGATCGTTCCCGACAGGTTGTTGCAGTCAATCTCAATCTCAACCAGGTCACCGTGAATGACCTTTCCGATGGGCCCCCCGGCGAGCGCCTCCGGACCGACATGACCAATACAGGGCCCCGTACTCACGCCGGAAAACCTTGCATCGGTGACGATCGCGACCTCTTTTCCCCAGGGAATGAATTTCAGGGCAGAAGTCAGTTGATAGGTCTCCTCCATCCCACTCCCCATCGGACCACGACCCGCCAGAACAATCACGTCGCCTGGTACCACTTTCGTTTCGCTTTTCCCCTTGATGGCGGCAATCGCATCTTTTTCGGTGGTAAAAACTTTGGCCGGACCGGTCTTTCTGTACACTCCATCTTCATCGATAACTGATTTGTCGATTGCAGTCGACTTGATCACCGATCCTTCGGGGCAAAGGTTCCCCTGTGGAAAACAGACCGTACTTGTAAAACCCCGTGCCAGAGCCGTTTTGGGTGGAATAATGACATCCTCCGGATCGATCCCATCACTCTTCCTCAGCATTTCCCGGTAGAATTCCCGCCTCGGGGATCCTTTCCAATCGTCAAGGACCTCATCCAGTGAGTGCCCTGTAACCGTCGGAGCGGAACTATCGATCAGGTTCATCTCTCGCAGGTGCCACATGACCTCGGGCACACCACCCGCCAAATAAACCTGTAGTGTGAAGTAGTTCGTCGGACCATTGGGCAAAACATCGACAAACCTGGGAACCCTGGAATTGACCTCCTGCCATTGTGCAACCGTCGGACGTTCCAATCCGGCCGCAAACGCAATCGCCGGAATATGCAAAAGCAGGTTCGTTGACCCACCAAAAGCAGCATGAACGGCCATGGCATTGCGGATCGAACGGTCACTGAAACCGGGGTGTTCAAAATCGTTACCTGCCTCCATCGCCATCAACGCCTTTGCGCTGTCACGTGCCACATCCAGCCAGACTTCCTGCCCACTGGGAACCAGCGCCGAGTGGGGAATGGCCAATCCCATCGCCTCGGCAACCACCTGGGAAGTGGCTGCAGTCCCCAGGAACTGACAGCCCCCTCCGGCAGATCCACAGGCGCGGCAACCAGCAGAAGAGGCTTCTTCCAGTGAAATCTCCCCGTGAACATAGCGGGCACCAATGGTCTGAACTTTACCGGTGTCCTCTCCATTGGCGGGTGGCAGAGTCACCCCGCCGGGAACGATCACACTCGGAATTTCCCGGCATCCGGCAAGAGCCATCATCATGGCTGGCAAACCCTTGTCGCAGGTTGCAACACCCAGCACGCCCTGCCGGGTGGGTAACGAACGGATCATCCGTCTCATTGTGATCGCGGCATCATTGCGGTAGGGGAGACTGTCGAACATGCCGGTGGTCCCCTGGCTGCGGCCATCACAGGGATCACTGCAATATCCGGCAAACGGTATCCCTTCCTGTTCGGCTATCACCCTGGCCGCCGCCTCAACCAGCAAGCCCACTTCGTAATGTCCGGTATGAAAACCGAGGGCCGTTGGTGAACCATCGGCCGCCCGAAGCCCCCCCTGGGTACTCATCACCAGGTACTGCGGGTTGAGCATCTTGTTCGGGTCCCAGCCCATGCCTGCATTTTGAGTCAGTCCAAACAGGTCCCCACTTGACCAGGAAGAAAGGATCTCGTCGGTCAGGGGAAGCTTTCCCTTTTGAACCTCTCCCTCGGTTGGAAAAGAAACGCCAGGGCGTTGAAATCGTTGATCAAGTAGGGACATCGTCAGTTTTCTCTTTTCGATGCGAATTGCCAAATTGAAATTTTGAAAGAAGCAGCAATAAAACAGGGAGCACCAGTGAAACCAGCAGGGACGTTGTTTCACCCATTTCCTGCTCCGCGGCAAGGTGACCAAACGCTGCGAAAAATCCGGCGACACAGAGGTTGCTGACCAGGAGCCACCCCAGGAATGGCCGAAAAGACATACCGCCTGCTGCCAGCAGCAGAACACTCGCCTCGGCCAGTATGGGAACCGGTCGCAACAGCACAATCACCCAGGCACCGGTTTTTCGGATCGTTTCCTGCATTTTCTCCCGCTCTCCGGCTTCCACCAGTCGTTCAACAAACCGGTTTCCCAGTATTCTTGCGCTTAAAAATCCCAGCAAGCCGCCAAGGGTCAGGCCGACCGATCCCACCAGCGTCCCCCCCATCACCCCCAGGGTCCTGCCAGCGTGTGTGATCAACCCGCTTGAGGGGATCGGAAGAAGAAGATCCGAACTCAACAAACCGGCAACCAAAAGGGAATAGGTGAGCGGATCGATCTGGTCCCCGGCGATCCAGGAATCCGTCACACCAGCCAGGGTGTCATCCAGCAACAACCATGACAGCCCCAGCAACAGGATAGCCAACAGGGTAAAGCCCACCAGAAAGCTTCGCACGCCCAAAAACCGGCCTCTGGACCCGTCTCGCATCGCTTCTTTCAAATTGTGTCGTACCGGATGGAGGGGCAGCAGCCGCGTGAAACCAATCGGCAGCCCCACTGCTGAAATTTCTCTCCCCCCCATCTTATCATTCCGGTCGGTGGTTTAAAATTGACGGCTGTCATCAATCCCGAAAATCAGAAAAAGGAAAAAAATGTCTGACGGAATTTGCAGGTGGGGAATCCTGAGCACTGCCGAAATCGCCCAAAAGAACTGGGCAGCGATTTGCCATGCTTCCAATGCCACTTTGGCCGGAGTGGGCAGTCGTTCCGTTGACAAGGCAGAGGCTTTTATCGATCTGTGCCAGAGTTGCACCTCATTCGCCACCCGCCCGACAGCCTATGGCAGTTACGAAGAACTGCTCGCCTCCGATGACATTCACGCCGTGTACGTCCCACTTCCTACCGGCGTCCGCAAGGAGTGGGTCATCAAGGCTGCCGAGGCAGGCAAGCACGTGCTTTGCGAAAAACCGTGCGCGATCAACCATGCCGATTTGATGGAGATGACTGCTGCCTGTGAAAAAAACAACGTTCAGTTCATGGACGGCATCATGTACATGCACAGCAGCCGCCTCAAGGCCATGCAGAACAGCCTTCAGCAAAAGGACCAGATCGGGGAAATCCGCCGCATTTCGGGCAACTTCAGTTTCAATGGTCCGGAGGAATTCCAGGCTGACAACATTCGCACCGCCAGTCATCTCGAGCCGCAGGGTTGTCTTGGTGACCTGGGCTGGTACCAGATTCGATTCGCACTCTGGGCCATGGATTACCAGATGCCCAAAACGGTCGTCGGCCGGATGCTGACGGACCTCAAAAGGGAGGGAAGCCCCTCGCCGGTGCCGATGGAATTCAGCATGGACCTGTTTTTTGAAAATGGCGTCAGCGCCAACTTTTACAGTTCGTTTATCACCGAGCATCAGCAGGTTTGCACGGTCGCGGGCACAAGCGGTTTTCTGCGAATCGACGATTTTGTCCTTCCCTTCTGTGGCAACCGGCTCCAATACCAGGTTTTCAATTCCAATTTCGTCGTCAACAAGTGTGATTTCACCATGGAGCGGCATATCAGCGAAAACTCGGTGGCCGAATACGCCAACAACAAGCCCGGCTCCCAGGAAAGCCGCCTGTTTGAAGCGTTTTCCCACCAGGTCCTGTCCGGCACGGCGGACCCTTTTTGGCCCGAGGTTTCACTCAAAACCCAGAAGGTCCTCGATACCGCCCTGGAATCGGCGTTGATGGGCGCAAAAGAGGTTGCGATCGACTGACCGCAGTTTTTTTCAGTTGCAGAAATTTCACGGTCACCGGGAATTCAAGCAGCCATTCAACGTCGTTCCGCGTCGGGGACGTCCAACGTTCCGCAATGCCAAATAATCCATGTTAAGATGGTGCCGACAGCCCACGGTCCCTTCCATTCACAATTTCCCAACTGACCCAGACAACGTCCCATGAATCGACTTCTGCTTCTGTTCCCTGTCATTGGTGTTCTTTTTTCGGCCACGCTTTCGGGCGAGGAAATCCGGCACTCCTTTCTCGGTGTTGGCAAAGCAAACCGGGTCGTGATCGTTGGCGAAGATCACAAGGTGAAATGGAACCTGGACATGCCTGCCAGTGACGGCTACGTGCTGCCTGACGGCAATATTCTCCTGGCCCTCTATAACACCAAACAATTCCCCAAGGGGGGGGTCGTGATTGTGGACCGCAAAACCAGGAAGTTTCTTTTTGAATACCAGGGCCAACAAAACGAAATTTCCACTGCTGTCAAACTTGCCAATAGCAACATCCTGGTTTCTGAATTGGGGCCCAATCCCCGGGCCATCGAACTCAACTCGAAAGCGGAAATCGTCGAGGAAATACCGCTGCAATGTCAGAAAAGCAACTTCCACATGCAGACCCGCATGTTACGGGTGCTTCCCAATGGAAACTACATTGCACCGCACCTGCTTGATTTTGCCGTCAAGGAATACGACTCCAGCACCGGTAAGGTTGTCAAATCCTTTCCCACCGATGATCGCGGTCGTGAAAAACGCGACTGGCCATTCACGGCAATTCGACTCAAAAACGGAAACACCCTGATCGGTTGCACCAACGGCAACCGGATCATTGAAGTCGACTCCAATGGAAAAATCGTCTGGAAAGTGGACAACGATGATATTGGTGAAAAACTTTTTGACGATGCCTGCGGTGTGCAACGACTCCCCAACGGGAACACGGTTGTTACCAGCTACCATTCCAAGGGGAATCGGGTCAAACTTTTTGAGGTGACCCGTGAAAAGAAAGTCGTGTGGCGTTATTCCGGGATGAACGCCGGGTTTCATCACTTCCAGGTACTGACCACCAATGGAAAGCCTGTTGCCCCCAACACCTGGAAATAGCCTGGTCACCCGCATGTGGATCGGGGATGGTGCAAACCGTCCCGAATCATGACAGAATTACGGGCATTCCCTCGCCCGGGCGATTCGAAAAAAAAGGCAAAACCCATCCGTTCCTGTCAGCTGCGGATATCGGCGGTATTGCAGGAAACAAAGACTGCCCGAATGATCATCCCGCGGGCAACCAGCACCCGCCGAAACGGATTGGACCCTGAAAACTCCCTGTCGATCATCCAATGTGAGAATCGGTGCCCCGGGTCGGGAAACGCCTCAAGACTCAACACTGCTTGCGGTTTCGTCCAAGCACTTCGGGTTCCCCGGGCGGTATCGTAGTCACCGGCACGGAAGGTCCCCGCACCCTGCCCTTCAAAATGAACCCGTATGGCAACTCGCTCGCCACCCGGAAGCCATTCGGTCCTGCGGTCTTTGATGTTCAATCCGCAAACGGGAATGGATGCGTCGACTTCAGCATTCAGTATCAGCGAACCGGTCATTTCTGCCTGTGGAACGGTTTTCATTTAAATTCCTCCCGTTCATTATCGGTTGCTCCTTGATCCCGTTTGTCAGGTTTTACCGAATTCTGCCACACCCAGGCCCCGCCGGATTCAGGTTTTGCAGGTCGTCCGGAGTGTCTGGACATCGACCGCACGCCATGCCAACACCATCAAAATCCGGATCACCCATCCAGGGATTAAGCAAACGCAAGAACTCCGCAGAATCACAGGGCATCAACACTCAATGAACAAAAATCCGCTTTTGTCCAGTGAAGCGGTGTCCCCAGTCTCCAGCCAGTCACCTTCCTGCCGCATTTCGAGGGTGCCGTCTTTCCCCAGGTAACCGAGCATCACATTGGGCCCTCGAACGCAAAGGGTCCCAGCCTCGCCGAAACCGAGATCACTCCCGTTGCGGTCGGTGATCTTACAGGTCATTCCTGGCAAAATCAGCCCGGCACTCCCCCGCCTCGACCCTACTTGCCGAATGCCAGCCGACCGAAAATCGGTCGTATTGACAGAAACAACCGGCGAACATTCAGCGCAGCCATAAGCCTCCAGTGGCCGAAGTCCAAACTTTTCCTCGAATTCAGAAACCAGGTCGGGATCCGGATTTTCACCGCCAATCAGAACTTTCCCCAGGCTTCCGAATTGCCGACCCTCACAACCCTTGAGATAGATGCGGATCAACCGAGGACTGGTAAAAAACAGCGTAATCTGCTGTTCATGGGTCAGCCTGCCGACGGTTCGGGCATCTTCGGCAGAGCTACAGTAGTGCGTGGTCATTCCCAGAACGGCTGGAAAGACAATGCAAGTTCCGAATCCCAGGGGGTGGGAACCGGGAATCGCACCCAGCTGGCTGTCATGGTTCTCAAAATCAAACACCTGGTTCAGCTGCAATGCGTTAGACACAACATTGTTATGGGACAAACCCACACAGCGGGGACTTCCCGAGCGGCCACGAGTCATGCTGATCGTTGCCAAATCATCCAGGTGAACCCGGCCGCCATCGGCATGCAGGTACCTTTCCAGCAACCCGGTCGGACAGAACCGGGCCAGGGCGGTGTCCCTCAAGCGGGCCAGGATACCGGGCACTCGCAATGAATCTTCAACAGTTTGAACACGGACATCGGACAGGCCTGCCAGATGCGAACAGCCTTCCGCATTGGTGAGAATGGTTCCGACGCCACTCTGGCTTAGAACCCCGTGGATCGACCGGGAATCCAGTGACTCGTGGAGATTGACCGGGATCCTGCCCTGCATCAACAGGCACCAGTTCACCAGGGTCCCCTGTACGGAATTGGGAAAGAAAACGCCAACCCGCTCTTCACCTTCGCAAACCGGTCCCAACTGCCGACAGTACCGTATCGTCTCCAGGAACGCTTTGCGAAACCGGATTTTTTCACCGGATTCGTCGGTCATGGCTATTCGTCGGGGATACCTGCGCGAGGTTTGTATTATTGCCCTCGACAACGCAGGAATCCGTCTTTTCCGCTCTTTCCACGCATCAGCGCTTAAATCGATTACCGCTTTGCGAACCCCACCAGGAGAGGTGGTGCCAGGAAGCTCAGTGCCATAGCTGACCGTTACCGGGTAGGGCATCTGCCGCGGCAATTTGAAGTAGAATCTGCCCCCGGAAAAACTGAAGATACTCCCCCAGACATTGTCCAGGTGAACCGGAATGATGGGCGCGTCGACCCCCTTGAGAATCCGGTTCAACCCCCTTCGAAAAGGAAGAACCTGCCCAAAATGTCCGATCTGAACCTCCGCAAAGATACAGACCAGCTCGCCGTCCCGGATGGTCTGACTGGCCTCGTTCAGGGATGCCACCAGTTCCCGGGGATTCATTTCCGAGGCAATCGGAATACAGCGGAGCATTCGGGCAAAGGGATAAATCCACCAGATACGATACATCTTCTGGTGCATCACAAAGCGTATCGATCGGTGGGTCGATGCAATCAGGAAGAGCGCATCCACCCAGGACATGTGATTGGCCACCAGCAACGCACCTCCCTTGTCGGGGAGGTGGGGTCTACCTTTGACTGTCAAACGGTAGAGCGTATTGGTTACCAACCACAGCGCCAGGCGGGTCAGCGCTTCAGGCAAAAGCCAGCAGGCATAAACGGTCACCAGCAGTGTCAGGATTCCTCCTACCATGAATATTTCGGTGGGCGTCAGTCCCCAGGCTGTTTTCAGCAGACCAAAAACAAGTGAAGCAGCGAAAACACCAGCCGCCGTCAACCAGCGTTCGGTGGCAATCACCATCCCCTTGTTGGCCGCATCGGGACGAAACTGCACGAGTGAATTTACCGGCACAATAAAAAAACCACCCGAAACCCCAAGCAGAAAAAGGAGCACGGTCACCTGCATCAGCCCCAGACCGGGCAGGGCCATCAGCATCCCGGTTACCGACAGACCAATCGAACCTGCAGGAATCAGTCCGTATTCGATCTGGTTCCGTTAAAGGAAACCAGCCAGAACCGATCCCAGGGCAATACCGATTGCCAGGAACGCCCGCAGAATGCCAATTTGGGAATCATCGAGACTCAACAGGTCTTTGCCGTACACAAAGACAGCCGGCTCCCCCAGAAGAGCCGCCAGAAACCAGAAATAGGCAGAACCTGCGATTGCCAGGATCAATGTTCGATCTTTGCGAGCCAACTTCAGGCTGCCCCAGATTTCACCCATAAAATTCACACGGCAGCGTTTGCCCCGGTTGGCTGCCGGCAGCACCGGCAAACCAAGACTGAAAACCATACCCACAACCGCCAGCATCACCAGCCCGGAACCTGCAATCCAGGCGCCCTGGTTTCCCAAGGTAACTGACAGAAGTCCTGCCAGGATGCCACCGGAAATGATAAGACGAAAGACCCCATGGCCATGATTCCATTCGCCCAACTCAAATGCCTGGAGGGCAACATCTCCGGCATCAGCCCAAATTTCGCCGGCGCAAAGAAACTGCTTTGGGTTGCCATCAGGAACAGAACCGCCAGCAGCCCAACCATCCATTGCAGGTACAGGAAAACAGCAGCCAGCAGCATGATGCCAATTTCCGCAACCTTGGTGAGAAAGATAATTCTCGCCTTGGACCGGGTATCCGAAAGAAAACCTGCCGACATGACGAACAGGATCATTGGCAGGGCAAACAGCATCATGATCATCGTGATCATGGGATCCCGCCGACGGTTGATTTCCGCGGTCATTTCCCCCGGGACAGCCGATACGCCCTCGACTGGCAGCCCAAATTCGTCGGCGACCTCTCCGGTGATTGCCGTGGTGATCAGGAACACAACCAAGAATTTGAAAACACTGTCGCTGAACGCTCCCTGCACCTGGACGATCAACAGGCTCCAGTAACCCCTTTTCCAGCGCCCTTCGGACTGGATGGACTCCCCGGCTTTACCACCCATTAACAAAACACCCGCAAGGCAACCGATTTCCCCTGAAAAGTCTGCCAACTTTTGAACAGTGGAACTCGAGAACCGGGAACTCCGCTTCCCATCAGGGCATCGTCACATCCTAGCCTGCTCGACCATCCAATTCAATTTCGATTCAACGGAACGGTCAGGCATGGCTGGTTCACCACCCGCCACCAGGACCACCGCTTTACTTAACCCGCATTGGCATCCCTGCTAGAATAAAAAGTGTTGAAACGTCCTTCCGGTTGAATATCCATGAATCGCACGATCTGCTCCTTTTCACTGAACCTCCTTTTCCTGTCCAACCTTTTTTTGATCAACCTGGCGGGGCCCAACCTGACATGGGCAGACGATCGCCCCAACATTGTCTTCATCTTTACCGACGACCACGCACCTCATGCCATCGGGGCCTACGACGGGATTTACAGGCAAGTCAACCCCACCCCCAACATTGACAAACTTGCCAGCCAGGGAATGCTGTTTCGAAACAGCTTTTGCACCAACAGTATCTGCGGTCCCAGTCGGGCGGTCATCCAGACCGGGAAACACAGTCACATCAATGGATTCAAGCACAATGGCAACCTGTTCGACGCTTCCCAACAGACCTTTCCCAAACTACTGCAAAAGGCGGGTTACCAGACAGCGATGATTGGAAAGTGGCACCTCAAGAGCAAGCCACAGGGATTCGATTACTGGGATGTTCTGCCCGGACAGGGGCTCTACTACAACCCTTTCATGCTGTCGAAGGAGGGGCGCCGCAAAGTCAACGGTTACTGCACCGACATTGTCACCGACCTGGCCCTCGACTGGCTGAAGGACCGTAAGAGTGACAAGCCATTCATGCTGATGTGCCAGCACAAGGCGCCCCACCGAACCTGGATGCCAGCCCTCAGGCACCTCAACACCTACGATGACATCAAAATCCCGGAACCGGACACCCTGTTTGACAATTACCGGGACAATGCCAGCCCAGCTCACATCCAGGAGTTGGAGATCGACCGTCACATGAACATCGTCTATGACCTGTTCGTGAATCCCCATGAAGGCTGGGACCCAAACAAGGGAAAGAGCATGGACAAATCAGGGTTCCGTAACCTGCAAACCATGACCAAAAAACAGCGAGACACCTGGGACGATGCCTATCGTGCCAAAAACGAGGCTTTTCTCAAGTCCAAACTGATGGGAAAAGAACTCGTTCGATGGAAGTACCAGCGTTACATCAAAAATTACCTGCGTTGCATCAAGGGCGTTGATGAAAGCGTGGGCAAAATCATGAAATTCATAGAAGACTCCGGCCTTTCCAAAAACACGATCGTAATCTACTCATCCGACCAGGGTTTTTACCTGGGTGACCACGGCTGGTACGACAAACGGTGGATGTATGAGGAGTCCCTCAAAATGCCATTGATTGTCAAATGGCCAGGAGTGACAAAGCCCGGATCCGTCAATGAGGACCTGGTCCAGAATCTTGATTACGCAGAGACCTTTCTCGAGATTGCAAAAACCGACATTCCCAACGACATGCAGGGCAAGTCACTGGTCCCCCTGCTGGAGGGAAAAAAGCCCAAGGATTGGCGGACCAGTATCTACTACCACTATTTTGAATTCCCCAGCGTCCACATGATCGCCAAACACTACGGCATCCGGACCAGCCGGTACAAATTGATGCGTTTTTACGAGTTCGACGAGTGGGAATTTTACGACCTTCAAAAAGACCCGGATGAAAAGGTCAACCAGTATCAAAACCCGGAATACCAGTCTGAAATCAGTCGTCTCAAGGAGGAACTGGACCGACTTCGCCTGCAGTATGGGGACACTACCGATGTGACTCCCAAACCGCAGGAATGGCAGGACAAGTATCGTAACGCCCAGCCCCGAAGAAAATAAACCTTCAGAACCATCCGCCCTGGATGTGGGGACCTGGCAGTAAAACATCAAAACTTGCCGCTACCAAAATGTTTTTAATTGACATAAGCCTTGCCTTTTTCGAATCCAAATAACTTGCCGTTTGGATAAACCATGACCCACATTATTTCAAAATAGAATCGCAAAAATCGGCTTATTCGTGTCGCAGCGCTTCAATGGGATCCATGTAGGCCGCTTGCCGCGCTGGATAAACACCAAAAAGAATCCCGACCCCAAAGGAAATCAGCAGGGACAAACCGACCGACCAGAAAGCCACACGGGGTTCAAGATTGTGGACAATGGGAGGCAGGAAATCGGGAGACGCAAGGTCGATCAGGTACCGCCCTCCCCGGAATAGCGGCTTGCACAGTAAGCCAAAGACCACTCCCAACAGCCCACCGCTGGCGGTCAACACCACCGTTTCAGTCAGGAACTGACGGATGATGTCACTTCGGCGTGCCCCCAGCGCCCGCCGGATTCCGATTTCCCGGGTACGCTCGGTAACGGTAGCCAGCATGATATTCATGATCCCGATGCCACCCACCATCAGGGAAATTCCCGCAATCACCACCAGCAACACGTTGAACATGGCCCGCGTCCGTTCTGCCTGTGCCAACAATTCCTTGGGTACCACGACGGCATAGTCTTCCTTGTCATGAAAGGTGTCCAAAAGATGCTTGATGATGGCCGCGGTCTCGTCCACATCCTCAATCGCGTTGACGCTGACAGTGATCTGGCTCAACTCGACCTGTTCACCCTGGAAATCAAATCCACTTCCGACCCTCCGCATCACCAGGTCGCCCACCCGTTGTCGCATCGTTTTTAACTGGATGTAGGCATCCATGTTGTAATCCCGGGCCTCCAGGCTCCCACCGATCGACGCAGAGGCCACACGGTTCTTTGTCACGCCGATGACCTTGTAAAGCTCGCTGCCAACCCAAACGGGCTTACCCAGCGGATCCTCGTAGGGAAAAAGCTTACGTGCCGCATGAGCAGCCAATACCACATTTTTTTTTCCGCGATCAATGGGCGCCAACCAGCGTCCCCGTTCCATCTCAAGCCGGTTCAGGTCCAGGTGCTCTTCGACACATCCCACCAGCATGCAATCCGCAGTACGGTCCTTGTGCAGGTGACGCAGTTCAAACCGCAATTCACGCATCGGTACCGCTTTTTTGATGGAGCGGATATTCTGCACCACCCTTTTGAAGTCTTTTCTTTTCAGGCCGTAAACGCTGACGCGACGTTCCGCACCATTTCCCTCATTGGTAGGCTTCTTGGTGCGCAGGATGATGTTTGTGGCACCCAGTTCCTTGATCTGCTCCTGCGCCCGGTAACTGACGCCTTCTCCCATGGCCACAAGCCAGATCACGGTCGAGGTCCCGATAAAGATCCCCAACGCGGCCAGTCCGGCCCGCATCTTTTGCAGCATCAGGCTTTTCAGCCCCAGCTGGACGGTTTGTAGAAAGGTGCTTTGCATGGAGGTGGGAGGTGGTTTGGGGAATACAGGTTTCCGGATCAGGGAAATTCGAAGGCTGGTCAACTACTGGGCATTTTTACCGGATTTTCGTTCAGGATCCGAAACGGATTTCTTTTTCTCGCCATCCTCCTGGCTTGCACGGGCCGCATCCTGTTTCTGTTTCTCCGCCTCACTGAGGGGGCGCAGTGCATCTGCCTGTGCCTGGTCAATATGGTCGAGCGGATTCAGCACCACCTCATCCCCCTCGGCCAAACCGGCTTTGACAACCACGAAGATGTCGTTGCTGTCGCCCAGTTCCACGATTCGTTTTTCCAGTTGATCCTCCTGCTTAATCCAGCAGAAACTCTGCTTGCCCGATTGCACCACCGCGGCTACGGGCAGGGTGATTACATCCCGATATTCCGCCAGGATAATCTCCACCTCCGCACTCATCCCGGGCTTCAGCCCTTCGGCCTTCGGTAATTCGATGATCGTGTCGTACTTGACGACATTTCCAGTCCACCAGCCGGCAGGCTTGGTCACCCGAGCCACTGAGCTCACCTCGGCCTCCAGCTCGGATTTCGACAACACGACCTTGGCCGAAAGCCCCTTTTTGACCCGGTCGACGACCGATTCATGGACTCCAACCTTGACCTGCATCCTGTCGAGGTCCGGCATCAGCAGCAATATCTGGTCCTTGTGAACCGTTGCTCCTTCCTCCACATCCGGGGCGTTTTTCCATCGGGCCGCGTTGGGATAAATCACCAGGCCATCCCGTGGTGCCACGACCGTACAGTATTTAAGCTCCTCCAGTGCCCGATCCCGTCTCGCAACATCCGCTTTGGCCCTTTCGGATTCAGCTGCGTAACTCGCTTTTGCCGCAGCCAGGTTTCCCTTGAGCGTTTCCAACTCCTCTTCCTTGGTGTACTTTTTCAGCACGGTGATTTCGCGAATCTTGGTCGCCACAGCCTGCCGGGCACGGTCCACTGAAGTTGCCAGCTGTTCCACCCTCAACCGGTCTGCAAAACCTTTTTCCGCCTGAACGCGGGTAAAGGCTTCCAGGTCCTGCGTCTTTTGCAGGTTGGACTTGGCTACCGCCAATTCCTTTTCAAGCGTCATCAGTTCCGTTCGAAACCGCCCCTCGAGGTATTCATTGATCGCCAGTTCGGCCGCCCGCACGTTCCCCTTCAACCGTTCAGCAGAAGAACGGGTCAGGTGGGCGAATTTCACCCGTTCACTGATCGCTTCGTCGAGTGCCAGGGTATCCAGCCTGAGAAGTTCGTCTCCCTTTTTGACGCGTGTCCCCCCCTCAACCACCCAGGTAATTGTATTGGAACCACGAACCCGGTTCTTGATTTCCGTGTTGTCGGAACTCTCCAGTGTGCCCTGCTCCGTCACGGTGACCAACAGATCACCACGTCCCACCGTGTGAGTCAGTATCTTGGAGTTTGGATCTGCTCCTCGGGGCAGCAGAAAATAGACAGCCCCCACGATTGCCACCAGGCCGCATCCAATCACGACGAACAGGAACTTACCTCGCGATTGTTCCGCTGATTTGGATCGTAGCGATGGACTCCCCCGTCCATTGTCGGACGGAACCTGCCTGCTTTCCGCGGAAGAATTACCCTCGGTACTTTCCGGCGAAACGGGAAGAACGTTGGAAGACATGCTGGTAACTCCTGCCTGGTTTTCCCGAGAAATTCTTCCGGGAGTTTTTTCGGGATTACATTGAAGAATCGGTAAACAGCCGCTGCGCAGCCTTTTGGGCCTCGTCCACGAAAGCCAGGGGATTGAGAATCACCTTCTCTCCTTCCGTGACCCCCTCTTTGACCAGCACAAAAACATCATTGCTGTCCCCAAGTTTGAGCGTCCGCTTTTGCGGGCCGTCCGGGGATTCCACCCAGCAGAATTTACCATCTTCGGTTTCCAGAATTGCGGCAACTGGAATGGTAACCACATTTTTGTGTTCGGCCATGATGATTTCAATTTCGGCACTCATCCCCGGTTTGAGACCTTCCACTTCAGGAAGCTCAATGATGGTGTCATATTTCACGACATTTCCAGTCCACCAGCCTGCCGGCTTGGTCACGTTGGCGATATGGGAAACCCTGGACCGGAGCTCCCTTTCACCGATGCGAACAATGGCCTCAAACCCGACCTCGAGGCTGTCTACCATCGACTCGTGGATCCCCACCTTGACCTGCATCTTCTTGAGGTCCGGCATCAACAGGAGCACCTGGTCCTTGCGGACTGTCGCCCCCTCGGTGATGTCCGGGGTTTCCTTCCATTCGGCCGCGGACGGGTAAATGACCAAACCGTCCTTGGGAGCCCGAATAATGCAATTTTCCAATTCCGCCTCGGCCCGGGCCAGTTTGATTCGGTCCATCTCCAGTCCAGCCTCGTTGGACTGCTGCTTGGACCGGTTGGCTGTCAGGTTCCCCTCAAGAGTTGCCATCTGCATCTCTTTGGTATATTTGTTGAGCACCTCTTTCTGGGTCTGCTGAACCTTGAGTTCCAGCTCATTCTGGGTGACCAGGAAATTGTCGGCCTGCAATTCAAATGAATTGACATAACCCTTGGTGTAAAGGTTTCGGGAACTGTCCTGGATTTTGCGTGCGGTGGCCAGTTCCTTTTTGGCAATTTTGATGGATTCCTGGAGCCGCTCGTCCTGCGAAACAAAGCTCCCCTCCTGGTAAGCCTTGAGTGCAATTGCCGATTTGGCGACGTCCGCCTTCGTCCGTTCCAGCGTTGCGACCGCGGTATTGACATTGGTCTTGCCAAGGCTGACGTTCTCCTCGATCACCTTGGTGTCGAGGCGAACCAGTTCATCCCCCTCTTTGACCAGGGTTCCGACCTTGACGACCCAGGTAACCGTATTGAAGCCACGGATTTTACATTTGATTTCCGTATTGTTGGAGCTTTCCAGGGTCCCCTGTTCACTGACCGTCACGGTCAAATCGCCCCGGGCAACCGTGTGGGTCATCCGGTCTTTTTCGCCCTGGTCCAGCTGGCTTTCAACCAGCTGCAGCAATCCGAGCAAAAGGATGCTAACGATCGCCAGGACCACTGCCAATCGAAGGAACCAGCCTTTCTTTCCTTTTTCAGTGTTTTCCGGAGAACCGTTCGGGTTCATTTCTGCCTCTCTCTCAATTCATTCGGCCGCACGTAATTTCGGTCGGCCAAAACGGTCCTTTAGCATAAACAAAATCATCTTCCGCTACCGTTTCATTCCGTTTCATTTATTCACCGCTCCCTGATTTTGCCGCAGATTCGCCCGTTTTTCTTTTAATCGGCACATCCGGGTTGTCCTTTTCTCCTTGTTCGCTGGCTTCCGCAAGACAATACAGGAATTTGCGACCACGAAGAAAAAGCTGGCTACCGGCAAGCGCGGGTGAGGCATTAAACCGATCATCCAGCCGATTGGTGGAAAGGATTCTCAGGGGTTGCCCGGGCTCGCGGGCTGACTCGAGGTCAACGACCAGGCAAACCCCCCGACGTCCGGTAAAGTAAATCCGACCAGCTGCACCCACCGGGGAGGCGTAAAGGTTGGAGATCCCCGGCAGGCGACTTCGCGGCAGCAAAGTCTTTCCGGAAGAAGCATCCACTCCCGTCAGGACCCCCTGGTTGGACTGGTTAAACAGCAGCAGGTTGTCATAAAGAATCGGGGATGGGATATAAGGCGTTCCCCGGTCAAGAGACCACCGGATTTTTTCGTGCCCTGTAATGTCCCCCTTCAGCCCCAGTGGAATCGACATCGCACGGTAACCCTGGTAACCGCTCATGCAAATCACGTGACCGTCGAGGACAACCGGGCAGGGAATGACGTTGCCGGTCAGACCACCACATTGCCAAAGGATGTCCCCCGAGTCCATGTCGTAACTGCGAATCAACCTCGATGCGGCTGTAATGACCTGGATTTTTCCCTGGAACCGTGTGACAACCGGGGTGGCCCAAGCGGTTTTTTCGTCCCGTTTCCGTGACCAGATGGTCTTTCCATTTCCTGCATTGAGAACATGTATGGAACTCTGGCCGGCGTTGTCCCGCAGAACCACCAGCCTGTTCTCATGGAGAACGGGTGAACACCCTTCACCAAGGCTGGACTCGACACGAACGTCCCCCAGCGACCGCTCCCAAACTCTTTTTCCCTGCAGGTCAAAACAGGCCAATCCAGCCGAACCAAACCAGGTATAAAGAAAGGTGCCATCGGTGACAGGCGATGCCGAAGCAAAATCGTTGTCATTGTGGACCCCCTCGTGGGGCACCCGGGTAAATGCCGTTTTTCGCCAAAGCTCAGCTCCACTTTTTCGATCCAGGCAAATCACGACATAAGCGTGTTCCCGGTTCGGCCTTTTGATATCGAAAAAGTTGGTTTTCGGCTGGTCACCGGGATCGGGAATTGATTCGTCTTTTGCGCCTGTTTCAATCGTGGTCAGAACGAACACCTGTCCACCGGCGACGATGGGCGTCGAACTACCACGTCCCTCGATGGGCACTTTCCAACTTACGTTTTCCCCTTCACTCCACCTGACGGGAGGGTTACCATCCGGTGAAACACCGTTTGCATTGGGACCACGCCATTGATGCCAGCCCAAATCGTTTCCCTGGAGGGAAGTGAACAGGACCAGGGTATGGACTACAACCACCTGGAAAGCTGAAATCGGTTTCATGAGAGGTTGACTCATTCTTGTTAACTGGTGAAAAAATTTTCAAAAATCCAACGGTCCCGTGCTCGTCCCAAACTGTTCCGTCTCGAGGCCAAATTGATTCAGGAGACTCACGAACAGATTGCAGAGAGGCCGGTTGTTCAAACGATCAAAAGAAACGTATTTACCGTGCTCAAATCCGCCACCGGCAACCAGGATGGGCAGGTTTCGCGGGTCGTGGGCGTTCGCGTTTCCAAGGTTGCTGCCAAAAAGAACCGAGGTCGAGTCAAGCAAACGCCTCCCTTTCTCGGTGGTGTTCCCCAATCCATTCAGCAGCGAACCAAAACAGTTCAAAATCCTGCCTTCAATGATTTTGAGCTGCTTGATCTTGTCCGGGTCCCGTCCATGGTGGGACAACGGGTGGTGCCCCGCATTCACACCCTGGATCTTCGGCACGGTGGACTGCCCCTGGATGACTACTGAAACGATCCGCGTTGAGTCCGTCTCCAAAATCAGGGGAATCAGGTTGAACAGTGCCTGGGTCCGTCCAATCAAATCACTCGGATCAACAATATCCTTCGGTTTTTCAATATTTACGTCCGGCTTCGGCCGGTCCATCCAGGCTTCCGATTCCGCCAAATCCGATTCTGCTTTCCTGACCGCTTGAAAAAATTCGTCCAACTGACGATGGTCCCGCGTGCTAGATTTCCTTTTCAATGCTTTTGTCTGTTCGCCGACGAAATCGAGCAGGCTTCTCCCCTGGGCCAAATACTGCCGGTTCTTTTTAATTTCGCGGGGACTTCCTTTTAAAAACAGCTTTTCAAACACAGCTGACGGTTTCTCATCCGCCGGAATCATGACTCCATTGGTGGTGTATGACTGGCTCTTTTGTGTGAAAGTACTCAATGACAGCGAGCGAAAACGGGTTTGATTCCCCACCTGGGAAGCGGCAAACTGATCGACCGATATCGTGTTTTTAAAGCCACCCAACCCGGGATTGCGAGCCGAGGTCAACCAGGTAATTTCCGAATCATGCGGATCCTTGCCGGATTGATCGGGATGAGAAAGCCCACCGATCAATGTGAAGTCCTTCCGATGATTTTCCAGGATTTTCAGGTATTCTGTCGTCCGATAGTTACGACCTGGATCCGAGGGGAACAAGGCGGGAGAATAAAGTCCGAGTGTGCTGCAAATGAGCACCATCCTCTGGGGAGACGCACCCGAATCGGATGCGAACCCACTTGCCATGGATTCCAGCCAGGGGAGCGTGATTGCGATCCCGGATGCTTTCAATGCCGTGCGGCGTGTAAAAGAATGACGCATTACCGGTTCCTGAACAAACGACTTGAAACGACCTGGTGAATGAGGCTCCGTAGAGGAAATCCCTCCCCGCGTGTCGCGTCCAGGATGCTTTCTACAACCTCCCGATCTGCGAATTCAATTTCACCGCCTGTCGAAAACTCAATCAGCCTCGAAACGACATTACGAGCGACCTGGTCACTGGATTTCAACAGCAGATTTTTGTACTCCTGGATATTTCTGAAATCATCCCCCTGCGGTGTGGTCCCGGCGGAATCGACCTTTTTCCCCAGGATGTATTCCTTGTGCAAAAGCCGCAACCCAACATTAATGGCCCGGTCATTCCCCCTGCTGCTTCGGTAACGAGTCCGGTAGTTTCCCACCGGATCAAAGACTTCCATTGCGAAACCGGGCGGATCGATCTTTCGGTGACAAACGGCACAGGACTCCTCCGACTGGTGACGCCCGAGAACCTCCCGAATGGTGGTTGCACCGCGTGTATCAGGTTCCACCGAGCCCACGCCTGGTGGAGGCGGATCCGGCGGTAACCCCAACAGGTTGCTCAAAATAAAATGACCTCGCCTGACGGGGGTCGTTACGGTTCCGTTTGCGGTCACCTTGGCGATCGAAGCTTGTCCCAGGATGCCACCTCGCACATGATTCGGACCGAGATTCACCCGCCTCACCTGTTCACCAACCACCCCCTCTACACCGTAGTGCTCAGCCAGGCGACGATTCAAAAAGGTGAACTCCGAATCGACCAGGTTGGAAACCGAAAGGTTGTCCCGAACCAGGTGCTTGAAGAATTCCCGGGTTTCGGCCAACATCGCTCGTCGAAGCACGTCGTCGTACTCGGGATAAAGAAAATAATCCGGGGTGGTGGCGTCGATCTGGTCGAGGTCCAGCCATTGATCGAGGAATTCATTGACAAAACGGTCAAACCGGGGAGAACCGATCATACGATCGACCTGCGCCAGCAAGGTCCCGTTTTCAACCAACTTTTTTTCATTCGCGATTTCCACAAGCTCTGAATCGGGCAAACTCCGCCAGAGAAAAAAGGAAAGACGCCTCGCCAGTTCACCGTCTTTCAAAGCCCCGGGATCCCCAGCGAGAAAAATCAATTCCGGAGAAACCAGGATCGCCTTCAAGGAACGCTTCGCCGCTTCGACAAATTCCACTCCGTTGGCAACATCCGGTTGGGCCAAACCCAGGAACCGATCAATCTCTTCCGGCGATAATTCCCTTTGAAAAGCCATCCACGCCAATCTGCTGATGGCTTTCCGGATGGAATCGGCGGCGGAGGATTCAAACAACGGTTGATATTGCCGGGTGTTTCGATTCCCTTGCGGAGCATGCTTCCAACGGGTTGCCGGAAAAAGCGCCTGGGTCCGGTCGGGGGGCCAACTGCCTTCCAATGGACCTTCAATCACGACACTTCGAATCGAAACCCCTTCCCCCCGGAATTCGCTGGCAGGTTGCGAATTGTAGATAACCTTACCATCTGGCGCTGGCTCCAGTTCGTCCGCGCTGACGTAAAAAAAATCATCCGGTCGCAGGTAGTGTGTTGTGGAAACCTCGCGATAATTTTTTCCGCTCAGGTCCCAGGCCGCAAAAAGTTCACTATCGCCCTGGACGTCATTCTGCCGTTTGAGACTCAGGGTGATCGAGCTTCTCGGTTGGTAGGCTGCGGCCCTGACAGTTATCCTGTACCGGCCTGCCACCGGTGGGCGGTAACCGTTGTGGTCCGAACGAAACACATGGTTTTCACCTCGGAACATCACCACATCTGTTCCGGTTTTGAAAATCGTGCCTCCCCCCATCCGCGTTGGCCGATCGACCCACATCTGTATGTAGGGCGATTGAAAGTAATTCAGGGAACGCTTTCCCCGATACGGTTGGCGACCAAGCTGAACCGCTTCGTCGAGGGCCGTTTCCGCAGCTTTCAGAAACCCCCTGACGTGGACAGGGGACATTTCCTGTTGGGCCGCAATGACGTCGAAAGACCCCGATTCATTTTCAGGCGGAAGAAACCGGGCCAACTTTCCACCGATGTCAAGAAGATCCTGCAGGGTGTGCTCGTATTGGAGACGGCTTAACCTCCTCGAAGGCACCCGGCCCCGCGATTGCTGCCTTTTCCTGTTCGCCTGGTAAAGGCGTTTCTCCAACCCGGCGAGAAATTTTTTCCTGACGGCGGGGTCCGGCTGGCTTTCACCAGCGGGCGGCATTTCACCCTTTTCCAATCTGTCAAAGACCCGCACCCATCGCTGGAACAGCCTCTGGTCAGAAAAATCCCTCGACGTCTTCGTGAAGTCGAGCCGGGTGGTTGTCGATGAATCGTGACAGGATATGCAGAATTCGTTCACAAACCTGCCGAGTTCCCGGTCAATCTCATCGGCAATCTCACCGGCAAACAGATGATTGCCAAACCCTGCCGGGAAAAACGGAACCAGGACCTGGAGACCGAGCCAACCCGCGATGCTGGCCGCGCGTATCACTTCTTTCCTCCCTTCAGGGTTTGGAGGTAGCCGGCCAGGTCCAGGACTTCTTCCTGTTGAAAAGTATCCAGGAGACCTGCAGGCATACTGGAAAGCTCGGCAATTTTCCGCTTTTCGATGGAACCCTTTGAAAGGGTAATAACCTTTTCGGGCTTCAACAGGTTCGTCAGCATCTTGATTTCCTCGTCGTTTTCTTCAATGACCAGTCCCGTCAACAAACGCCCATCGTCGACTGAAACCATTTGTGTCTGGAATTCCTTGTGGATTTCGTCAGACGGCTTAACGACCTGATCAAGCAGTTTCCGCCCCTGGTATCGCTTGCCAACATCCGTCAGGTCAGGACCGTACTTGGCCCCCTGGCCACCGATGGCGTGGCAACGGGCACAGCCGGCCTGCTCGTAGACCAACTTGCCCCGCTGGACATTTCGATTGCCAAGGTGATTCGGTGCCTGGCCAAAATAATGGTGTTGCCATTTTTTCACGAACCGACGTTTGGGCTGAAACTCGCTTCGGTGGTTGGCTACGTAATCGAGGATTTTGACAAACATCTGCCCATCCCTTTTTCTCCCGGGATTGGCCTTTCGAAATTCATTCCAAAGCCTGCCAACCTGGCCCCGGTAAAGCTCGGGCAAAGCCGCCATCGTAGCATCCACGTATTTCTGATGTTCCCGTGGCACATAGGCTTTGGGCAATTCAAGCCCGTCGATCCTGGCAAACAGCTCGGCGTTGGTAGAACGGTTCCCTTTTGTCCTGGGGGCTGACGCCAGGTTGCCAACCTTGTGGTTTCCCTCAAACCTTTTTCCCACCAGTTTGACACCACCTGTCTCAGGCAGTTCCTTGGGCAATGAAATTTTGATCACCGCTCCGACGCCCCGTTCCATATGCCGGGCCGGCCCGGAGGTACTCGTCCAGACATTCCCCTCATCGTCGAATTCAATCTCACGGGTGTAGGAAACCCTCGTCGGCAAGCGGTACTCGACAAACACTTCTGACCTGGGATCAAAGCGGTTGATCGTATCGTTGTGAGTACCACAAATCCAGACAATCCCATTTCGATCGACATTGAGAGCGTAGGGAATCTGGTTTTCGGCATCGGGCAATTCATAAACGGTCCATACTTCCGAAACCGGATCAAACTTGCCGAAGACCCCGGATCCAAAACCGGGAACCCAGATCATTCCGTCCGGAGCAACATGCAATCGTCTCGGACCACGAAAAGGAGGGTTCCATTCACGGATATCCCCGTCGGGTGTTTTCGGGTCAATCCGTCCAATCCGGTTTCCATTCAACTTGGAATACCAGATCATTCCGTCGACCGGTGAAAAATCGATCCCATACGGGGTAATGCCTCGAGATTCGCCACGACCGGCACCGAGTGCCTGCCCGGCACTCAAAAGCCTGTATTCCCTAACAAAATGCGTTTTGGGATGCAGGGAATAGCAGGAGTTGGAACCCGCATCGGTGTACCAGATAAACCCCTCCGGGTCCGCCGGATTGATCCGCAGTGTGTGCGGATAGTTTCCACGTTTCCTGGGAGCCTCAGCGCTGCTGTAGGTTTCAAATTGCCCGGTCCCGATATCGTATCGCACCATCTGCCCTGTCGCGCACATCGTCGTCCACAGGCTGCCATCATTGGCTGTTTCGATGGAATGGGGACCATAGGTTCCCCTGGGAAACTTGCGTGCGGTCTGCGTTCCCGTTTCGGGATCAAGGACGATCATCCGGTGTTTGCTAATGTTGACCGCATAGATTTTTCCGTCGACTCCGATTTCCAGGTCATGAAAAGAACCCTGGAGAGGCTTGTCCATTTCCCACATGGTGATCGTGGCGGCTGCCGCGGCACCTTTGGGTGCGGGAGGAGGTACGAACGCCGGCCAGTTCTCAACCGCATTGTCCTTGTAGGTGTTCATCAACCGTTCAATGATGGTTTCCTGGGTATGCGGATAAAGCCCTCCAAAACCATCCATCCTCCGCAGCATGGTTTCCCAATCGACTGGTTTTTCCGGTGTCCTGAAACCCAATGTTCCGACCTGGTGACAATAGGAACACATCATCTTGAAGTTCATTTTGTCACGGGCGTTTTCAAACTTCAGCATGCTGAAAGCACTGTTCGCCGGGCGCTGGACCTCCAGCTCTTCACCAACCGCCGGACGCGTTTTGATCACCATCTCTTTGGTCCCTGCGGCGACGTCACTGGCCCAATGGTCCGCAAGGCCCATCAGCCGGGTGCGAACATGGTGCTTTACCTTGCGTAGTCCACCCACCGAAAAGCTGCCATCTTTTTTGGTAAACACGGAAATCCACTTGCGTTGCTCATCGTCAATGGCAGAAACCATCACGCCTTCCACGCCCAAGCCGGCCGAATCGACGACTCTCCCCGAAATGGAGTGCCCCGGCACATCCGATGCAGCGACCAGTGGACCGGCAAGAATCACCGCAACCAGACAAAAGGCGGTCATTTTCAAAGAACCTTTACCCCGCATTTCCGCCGCGAAGTTTTTACCTAAACCTGAAATCATTTTTTTCCTTCCGGAGAATCCATTACCGTGGACCTGATAATCAGATTCCTGAATTCGGAATCTGTGACGTCTTTGAGTGTCTGCAACCATTGGTACAAGTGCTTGATGTCATTTTCGTCGAGGCGAATCTCTCGATGGGTCCGGTTGGCCAAAATTTTGCTTAACCTTGCCAACGAGTCATTCCGGTTTCGCAGGCTCGGAACCACCTGCTTGTTCAGGTTGTCCGCAAAATCTGGCAATCGATGACACTGGGTGCATTGTCCCGCATGAGCCACCTTGCCCGGTGCCACGGCAATTTTAAAGCCCTCGTAGGCTTCCCGACTCATGGTGGGTGGCAGCTTGATCTGTACCCGGCCTTCCTGGTTGGACAGCCTGCTGAAAATCCTGTAGGAGAGGTCCTCCTGGGTTTCCTCATCGTCCGGTTCAATTGGAATACGATTCACGTACACCAACGCGTCGAAGGCGGATCTTTTTTTGGATTTCAGCCTATGGATCCGGATACCTTCTCCGTTACGGTTGCTCCAATCCGGAGCTTCCCGTAGTACTTCTCCGTGGATTGCCAGCATTTTTTTCTGGAGCCGATGAAAAACCTTTGGCTCCTGAATCGCAATATTCCTGCGTTGCCCAATGTCCTTTGAAAGGTCAAAAAGCTCAAAACGTGTGATGTCGCCGGCCCCTTTTTTGATCAACGGTATCCAGGACTCCTGAAAAGTATTCAAAGTAACGAACCTGCTTCTCAATTTTTTCCAATCTTCGGTTTTGAGAGGGCTGTTGTAGCAACGATGCCAAAGCTCCGACGCCGACAGCTCGCGTCCCTCCTTTTTCTCAACGATGGCACGCATCTGCTCCATGACCGCGTCAATGGCAGCTTTGTCCTTTGGGTATTCGCGGGTCCGCCAACCCACCAGCGTGTGTTTGCCTTCCCGAATCACGGCAACAGGTTGACTGGTAGGCGAGTGCCACGAAAGTGGTTGACGGCGTTCCAGTTTTGAGGATTGCCCGGTCAGCAGAGGCGCGAGATCCTCACCATCGAGCGGGACCCCCCCGGGTTTTTCAATCCCGATCAAACCACAAAGCGTGGGAAGAATGTCGAGGGATCCAGCAGGTGTGTCCTCAACACCTCCACCCCTGATCTCGCGAGGCCAATAAAAAATGCCGGGTGTTCGAATTCCTCCCTCCAAAAGGGAGCCCTTGCCATTCCGAAGTTCACCGTTGCGTTCCTGCCGGTAGCTTCCATGATCCGACATGTACACGATGATCGTATTCTCAAGCTCGCCCATCGAATCCAGTTTTTTCACCAGGCGACCGATGGCACGGTCCGTGTTGTCT
>JAYZFP010000191.1:0-59249 GCA_036336715.1 Planctomycetota bacterium | reverse complement strand
AATGAACCGATGCTGCCAATCTACGTGGCGGAAAATGTCCTGGAAGAAACGATGAACTCCGAATAGAAACTCCGCCAGGGACGCGGTGCGGACACCTTTATCGGATCCGGCAGATCAGGAAATAAACTGCGTTCCGATGCCCTTGCTTGTAAATATTTCCAGGAGCAAGGAGTGTCGCACCCGGCCATCCACGACGTGGACCTTTCCCACACCCTGGGCCAGCGTGTCCAGGCAGCCCTCGACCTTGGGAATCATTCCCTCTCCAATCACCCCCTTTTCGATCAGGCTGCGTGCCTCGGCGGAAGTCAGGGAGTTGATCAGGCTCTCGGGGTCGGAGGGGTCCTGCATCACGCCGGGGACATCAGAAAGGATGATCAGCTTTTCGGCACCCAGTGAAGCCGCAACGGCAGTGGCTGCCGAATCGGCATTCACATTCAGTTTCTGGCCCTCGGCGGACTGGCACATGGAGGGGATAACGGGTACCTGCCCGGCATAACAAAGGTTTTCGATGACCATCCGGTCCACCTCGGTCACCTCTCCTACCAGGCCAAGATCCAGGGCATCTCCCTCGGCCGTGTTGATTTTCAGAACCTGCCCCTCGAGGACGTTGGTCGACTCGAAATTGAGGGTCATGGCCCGCCCACCGAGCTTCTCCAGCACGTCGGCAATTTCCTGGTTGGTATCCCCTGCCAGTACCCTTTCCACGATTTCCAGGGTTGCCTGGTCGGTATACCGGCGGCCCTGGACAAAGCGGGGTTCAATGTTGGCTTCGTCCATGGCCCTGCTGATGCGGGCGCCTCCCCCGTGCACGATGATTGTTCGAATTCCGACCGTTTGCATGAAACAGACATCAAGCAGGATGTGCTGAAGCGCCTCCTGTTCTTCGAGGACGCTTCCTCCGAGCTTGATGACAATGGTCTTGTCCCGAAAGGTGCGGATCCAGCTCATTGCCTCAATCAGGGTATCTGCTTTTCGAATCGCTTCGTCCATTGTCAACAAGGCTGGTTTCCTTTCGGGAGGGTTTCCGGTTGTGCGGTGAATCACCGCGGCTTTCTTGTTTTTTTTGATACGTCTGGTGCTGCGCAATTGCCGGCTTGGCAGCCGAGACAACAGGATGGCCCGCGACCGGCTGCTGTGTTTTAGCATTTTTGGGGAGCGTGCGGGCCAAATACCCGGTTGGACCGGGAGCACGGTGCCATACCCTGGACGGGAATTGCCGAAAGCGATTCCATCAAGGGGACATCCGCCAGCAGCTAGCGGTTTCCAGGTTCACACTGAAAATGCGCAATTTTCATCCGTTGATTTTTTTCCAGGCTTTCGCCATCACTTCGACGGTGTGCCTGATCTGGTCTTCGGTGTGCAGCGTGGTGATGAAAAATCTTACCCGGGCCCGGTCCTCTTCCACTGCGGGGTGCAGGATCGGTTGTGCATTGATCCCTTCAAGGTACAGGGCTTCGGAAAGCTTGAGGGCCTTCATCGAGTCACCGGTAATGACCGGGATAATGGGCGATCCTCCACTCGGCCCCGTGTCGAGACCCGCCTGTTTGGCCAAATGCAGGAACAGCTCGCTGTTGCGCACCAGTCTCTCGACCCTCTCCGGTTCCCGCCGCAAGATGCGTATCGCCTCCATTCCAGCTGCCACATCGGTGGCCGGCAGGCCACCCGCAAATACAAAACCGGGCGTGGTGTAACGGAGGTATTGAATGACCCTTGAGTTGGCCCCGATAAAGCCGCCAAAACTTCCCAATGCCTTGCTGATGGTGCCCATGGAGAAATCGACATCCTTTCCGTCAACGTCGCAGACCTCTCGGATTCCGCGTCCCGTTTTCCCCAAACCTCCAAAAGAGTGGGCTTCGTCGACGTAGAGGAAGCATTTGTGTTTCTTCTTGACCTCCACGAACTTCTGAAGTTCAGGGTAATCCCCGTCCATGCTGTAGAGGCCTTCGATGGCGATCAGGACCCTGCGGTAATCCCGGCGAATTTCCGACAAGGCGTGATCGAGGGCTTCCCAGTTGTTGTGTTCAAAGGGACGTCGGGTGGCCCCGGAGAGGAAAGCTCCCTGGATGATACTGTTGTGGGCCAGCGAATCGTGAATGATCAGGTCGCCCCTTCCGACCAAGTGACCAATCACGGACTGGTTCGTGGCGTGACCGCCGGTAAGAACCAGCGCGTCTTCGAGACGGAAAAACTCCCGCAGTTCAGCTTCCATTTCCCGGTGAATCCTTTTTTCACCTGAGACGAGACGACTGGCAGAGACACTGGTTCCGTAAACGTCGATTGCCTTTTTGGTTGCCGTGTTGACGCTTTCGTGCCCGTTGAGGCCGAGGTAGTTGTAGCTGGCAAAACTGATCAGTTTCCGGCCCTCGATCTCGGTCTTGTCACCGATGTTTCCTTCGTGGACCGAGAAGAAGGGATTGCGGACTCCCGACTCATCGATCATTCTCTTTTGCCGTTCGAATTTGGCGACCTCGGGGGTCAGTTCGAACCGGTAAAACTCTTCCGGGATTTCTCCGTCAATCCGCTTGGCTGTTGGGGTTTCCAACGGCTTGGTGCGAATGTCGCCGGCCAGGTCGAAGTTCTCGATAATTGCCGTGACCACTTCCTGTACCGTTTCGATTTCCTGCAGGACTTCGTCGGGAAACCGGCATCGGAAGTGTTCTTCGAGGCTGTTGGCGATTTGGAGTCGTTCCAACGAATCCAGTCCCAGGTCGATCACAATGTTGGTGTCGAGCGTGATCTGGTTGGCCCGCTCCCGTGCCACCGATTTGATTCGGGACACAACGACATCCACCACGTCCTGGTCCAGGTGAAGACTGGATGCCTTTTTTTCGGATTCCTTTTTTGGCGAAGCGGTTGCAGTGGCAGTGCCCTGGGGTTCCCAGCTGATCCACTGGTCGACTACCTTGAGGCTTCCCTCGAGGAAAGCGGCCTTGCATGCATGCCGCTGGATCTTTCCGCTTGAGGTTTTCTGGATCGAACCGGCTCGAACAATCACGACCGCATCGGGCGGCAGGTCGTGTTCGGCGGTTACGTTTTTCCGGATTTCTTCGATGACTGCCGACCAGTCTTTTTCACGGCTGCGTTCAATCTCACTTACGATGACCAGTCGCTCACTCCCCGCGATGTCGACTGCAAACGCTGCGGTGCCCGAGCCCTGGATCTTCTCATGACTTAGTTCCGCTGTCGACTCGATGTCCTGGGGGTAGCGGTTGACGCCCCTGACAATGATCAGGTCCTTGAGTCGTCCCGTGACATAGAGTTCCCCCTCGGAAAAGAACCCGAGATCGCCGGTTCGGAGGAATTCTCCCTCGGCCCCCTTGCAGGTAGCCGCAAAGTTTTCCCGGGTTTCTTCCGGCTTTTCCCAGTAACCGGTTCCGACACTGGTTCCCTGGATCCAAATTTCACCAATCCTGTTTTCGTCCAGAACCTCGTAGGTGTTGGTGTCGACGATCACAATTTTTTCGTTCAGTTGCGTGTGTCCGCAGCCGACCAGTTCCCGCGAATTTTCACCGGATGCCGGAACCGCCTGGTACTCATCCAGCTTCAACTTGTCGAAGGATCGGACGATGGGAGGCTGGGTGTTGGACCCCCCGGTAACCAGCAGGGTGGTCTCCGCCATGCCGTAACAGGGATAGTGGGCATTGGAGTTGAATCCGAGCGGTGCGAATTTTTCGTTGAATGCCCGAAGCGTCGAGGAACGGACTGGCTCGGCACCGTTGAAGGCAACTTCCCAGCAGGAGAGGTCAATTCCCTCCATCTCGGAAGGGTCAATCTTGTCCACGCACAACTGGTAGGCAAAGTTGGGGCCACCGGAGATCGTGCCCTGCGTCAGCGAAATCGCCTTCAGCCAGCGGACCGGTTTGGCCAGGAAAGTCAGCGGGGGAAGCAGGTGACTGGAGCGACCAATGAACAACGGGTTGAGGATGCCGCCAACGAGTCCCATGTCGTGGTAGGTGGGAAGCCAGGAGATACCGCTCCCTTTCTGGAAAATCTGAAACGCATGGGTAATCATCTTGCAGTTTTCCATCAGGTTCCCGTGCGTCAGAATGACACCCTTGGGCGAACCCGTCGATCCGGAGGTGTACTGCAGGAGGCCGATCTCGTTCTGTTTCAGGTCAACGGTCCGGTATTCACCCGCCAGTTCGCTGGGGAGTTCTTCGGAGGCAAGGATGGGAATTTCCTTCAGGCATTCCGTTTCATCGAGCATCATTTCCATCCGGGAAATGGTATCCCGGTTGGTAAGCACGAGCTTGGCATCCGCGTCCTTCGCGATCAGGTCGATGCGGCCACCATTGCGACTTTTCCGGGGAGGAAATGCCGGGACCGGGATAGCGCCGGCAAACTGGCAGCCGAGAAACGCCTCGATGAATTCCAGGCAGGGTGGGTAAAGCAGCAGAACCCGCTCCCCTTTCAGCTTTCGATTCTGCAATTCCGCCGCTACGCTCCGTGCGCGAATTCCCAGTTCCGCAAAGGTCCAGGAGTGGGTCACGTTTTCGCCATCGGCAAGAAAACCGAACGCTCTTTTGTCTTCCTTGGTCTCTTCCCAATACCTCAGCTGGTCCACGAGGTTCGTCAGCGGGGGCTTGTAGGGGTGCAAAAGATCCGCCAACGGGGCGGAGTGGTTGTCAGTGCAAACAATCATGGGTATCGCGGAGGCGACCGGAGTCAAAAAGCGGATTATACGGTAAATAGACGTTTTTGGCTCCCCGCGGGGGCCTGTTTTACGTTGGAATACCGTTTTCTTCGGGGTTTATCGGCCAGAAACGGTAATTGGGTGTATCCGTTGACCGATTATGGCGATTGGGAAAACCCGGCCTGGATTGTGTCGAGGTGGTGAATGGGGCGGTCGGGCAGCCGGAATGATTGAAATTCCCGGGAAAAAGGTGAAAATGAGGGTCATTCGCTTTCCCGGAGTCATTGCATGTTTCGAAGTCTGATCCTGTTCAACACCCTGCTGGCAGCCTTTTCAACCGGAGTCGAGTGCACCAGCTCGCTTGCCGACGATCAGCGACCGAATATTCTCTTCATTTTCTCGGATGACCACGCGGTGCAGTCCATTTCCGCTCACGGGGGACGATTGGAAAAAGTCGCGCCTACCCCCAACATCGACCGGTTGGCCAAAGAGGGGGCCCTGTTCCTGAATTCGTTTTGCGCCAACTCCATCTGTGGACCTTCCCGCGCCACGATCCTGACCGGCAAGCACAGTCACAAGAACGGTTTCATGCGTAATACCGGTAAGGGAATGGACCAGAGCCAATGGACGATCTCCAAAGCCCTGCAGAAATCGGGTTACCAGACTGCCGTCGTGGGAAAATGGCATCTGAAGACCACTCCCCTGGGATTTGATTATTTCGAGGTCTTTCCTGGCCAGGGGAGTTACTACAACCCCGTGTTTATCCAGATGGACGGAACGAAAAAACGGGAGGAAGGGTACGCGACCGACCTGACCACTGACAAGGCGGTTCGCTGGCTGGAAAAGCGGGACAGCGAAAAACCCTTTTTCCTGATGTGTCAGCATAAGGCACCCCACCGGACCTTTGCACCGGCTCTGCGACACCTGTCGGCATTTGACGGAGTCGAGATTCCCGAACCGGAAACGCTGTTTGACAAGTACGAAAACAGGAGCAGCACCCTGGCCGTCAACGAGATGGAAATCGACCGGCATTTTGACTGGGCTTACGATGCCAAGGTCAGGAAGGACGAGCGCGGTAGTGTGGAGTTACCCAAGCCGGATCGTTACGGTACGCCCGAATACAACCGGATGACTCCGGACCAGAAGAAGCAGTGGGACGCTCATTTCGGTCCTGAAAACCGGGCGTTCCTCGCACGTTTTGCAAGTGGGTAAATGTCGCACCGTGAACTGGTACGTTGGAAATACCAGAGGTACATGAAAAACTACCTGGCCACCGTCAAGGCGGTGGATGAGAGTGTGGGCCGCTTGCTCGAGTATCTTGAACGGAATGGATTGGCCGAAAATACGTTGGTCATCTATTCGTCGGACCAGGGATTTTATCTCGGGGAGCATGGGTGGTACGACAAGCGTTGGATGTTTGAGGAGTCTTTTCGCATGCCCTTTGTGGCCCGCTGGCCAGGCCACATTCAGCCGGGCCAGCGACCGGTGGAGTTGATTCAGAACATCGATTACGCGCCAACATTTTTGGAAGTGGCAGGCCTGGAGATTCCGGAGGAAATCCAGGGCAGTTCCCTGGTTCCGCTGATGGAGGGAAGATCCGGGAAATGGCGAAAATCGCTCTACTATGCCTACTACGAGTTTGGCGAACACCGTGTCCCCCAGCATTTTGGAGTAAGAACCGGCAGGCACAAGTTGATCTATTTCCCCCGCTTCAATGAGTGGAATCTGTTCGACCTCAAGGAAGACCCCCAGGAGATGAGGAGTGTCCACGACAAACCGGAGTATTCCCGCGTCCGATCCGAACTGGAAAGGGAGTTCTACCGTCTGCGAAAACAATTTGACGCGCCGGCATTCACCATGAAAGGTTAGGCCGTCCAGACGCCTGGGGAAAATGGCAGCCTGGGCTGCATCGGCCACCTTTCTTGCAGAAGGCCGGAAGTGGTTTCAAGGGGATTGCGTCCAAGGGGCTTCTTTTCAAAAAAGGCTGTTTTCTGAATGGCAATGAGCCGTAGCAAGCCTTTTTGACCTTGGAGCTGCTGCCGTTTGTAGCAAATGCAGCGGCGGTCAACTGATGCTCCTGTCAAAATCACACGTGAATTGGGAACTGCTCCCGTTGGCAGCGGCCGTGCAAAGCTATGTATTCATTGGAAACCGGTCCCCGTCCTGATGAATTCTGCATGCACGAAGAATCCGCATTAAAAGTCTATGTTCCTGATGAAGCGATTGAGCGTCTTGCAGCCATCGTCCAGAGGACGTGGTATGAGTTTCCTGCCGATGCTTTCCTTGTGCTGGCACGCCAGGACCTCGGATCTGAAGAACTTACACTGCGGACCCGTCATGTGGCCCGGCAACTGAGGGAAGCGCTTCCGGAGAGCATTCCCCAGGCACTCCGTATCCTTGCCCGGTGTCTGCCGGAGTCCAGCAACAGACCGCCAGGTGCGATTAACGACCGCCAATGGCTTTGGCCTGTGTCTGATTTTATTCGGGACTATGCCGGCGAGCATTGGGACGAGGCGATGGAAGCCATTTATCGTTTGGCCCATTGCGGGAAAGCCGAGTATGCTATCCGTCCCATGTTACGGCGTTTCCCCCAGCGGACACTGCAGCGGTTGCTTGAATGGTGCGACGATCCCTCCGAGCATGTTCGCTGGTTTTGCAGCGAAGCTTCCAGGCTTCGATCTCCCTGGGCCAGCCAGGTGGGTCTTTCACGTGACCAGGTTCTTCCGCTGCTCGATGCCCTCAAGAGAGACCCTTCGCGTCACGTACAAAAATCGGTGGCCAATCACCTCAACCAGCTGGGAAAGACTGATCCGTCCTGGCTGCTTGATTTGATGATTGTCTGGAGTGAAGAATCCGATGAGAATACCGACTGGATTGTGCAGCACGCCCTGCGGACACTGGTCAGGGAGGGAAACGAAGATGCCATGCAAATCCTCGGGTATGGTTCTCCCGAGCTTGAAAGGGCGTCGCTGTCACTGGACTCAGCACAGGTGAAGATGGGAGGTTCCCTCACAGCAAGACTGGATTTGGGGGGGGAACTGGACAGGTCCGGAAAGCTGCTGGTGGAGTGGGTGATGCATTACGCACGGGAAGACCGAACAACCTACCGCAAGGTCTTTCGAGGCAAGGAGTATTCCGTCGAAAAAGAACAGAAATCCCTGGACTGTGAAAAGACATTTCTTCTTTCCTCCCTTTCGCCAAGGAATCTGTTTCCAGGCACACACCGCGTTGAAGTTCAGGTGAATGGACTGGTGGTTGCCGCACGTGATTTTGAGTTGCTGGAAGGGGAGGAGCTTTCAACGGTTGACCAACAGGCAGGGGCCCAGCCGGCCTACATCATCCAGTATCGCCCCGGTCCATTCCATGCTTCCCCGCAGGTAGGGGATGACAGGCTTTCCAATGCCGAAAAGGCTGGCGGGGTCACTCCTTCTCCGCGCCGTTCCGAATTCAGTTGACCCGTCTGGTAGCTGTTTCTCATGATTCGGGCCCGGCAGTTGATGCCCGGGAGTTGATGCACGTGAGTCAGGCCAAGATCGGGCGCACCACCCTGGCAGGTTCCACACCGGTCAACTTGAAGTCGAGCCCCTGGAATCGGTAGCTGAATCGCTCATGGTCGATGCCCAGCAGGTGCAGGATCGTGGCGTGAAGATCTCGTACGTGCACCGGATTGGTATCGGCGTTGTAGCTGAATTCATCGGTTCCGCCGTAGGTTACACCGGGCCGGGTTCCACCACCGGCCATCCAGATCGTGAAACAACGCGGATGATGATCCCTCCCTCCTTCCGGACTGTCCCATTTTCCCTGGCCGGCAACTCCCCGACCGAATTCACCTCCCCAGATGACCAGGGTTTCGTCCAGCAGGCCCCGCTGCTTGAGGTCCTTGACCAGTGCAGCGCTCGCCTGATCGGTATCCCGGCAGCGGGCAGTGCACCAGGAGCTGAGTCGGCTGTGATGATCCCAATCCGGGTGGAACAGTTGCACAAAGCGGACTCCACGTTCAACCAGTCGCCGGGCCAAAATGCAATTGGCGGCGTAGCTGCCGGGACGCCGCGAATCGGGCCCATACTGTTCGAAGGTGGCCTCGGATTCATCGGACAGGTCATTCAGGTCGGGGATGCTGGTCTGCATCCTCCAGGCCATTTCGTACTGTTTGATGCGAGTTTGTATCTCAGGGTCGCCAACCTGCTGAAACCGGAGCCGGTTCAGTTCCGCTGCTCCATCCAGCATGCTGCGGCGAAGATTCCGGGGAAGCCCTTCGGGGTCTTTCAGGTAGAGGACCGGCTCACGGGCGTTCCGGAGTTTGACTCCCTGGTAACTGGAAGGAAGGAAGCCACTCCCCCAGTAGTGATCATAAAGGGGCTGGTCACTGGGGCGTTTCATTCTCGAAATCAGGACGAGGTAATCAGGCAGGTCCCGGTTTTCACTTCCCAGGCCGTAACTGGTCCAGGCACCGAGACTCGGTCTGCCGGGGATCTGGTGACCGGTCAGGAAACGGGTCATGGCGGGGGCGTGGTTGATCTGGTCAGTGACCATGGACTTGATGAATGTCAGGTGATCTGCGACCTGTTTGTGGTGGGGTAGCCATTCACCGATGGTGGCCCCACTGTTGCCACATTTCTCAAACCGGGTACGCGGCGGCATGATCAGTTGTTTCTGGTTGGCTGTCATCGTCGTCAGCCGTTGGCCCCGGCGGGCGCTGTCCGGGAGTTTTTTTCCGCCCCACTTGTGGAGATCCGGTTTGTAATCAAACAGCTCTATCTGGGAAGGGCCGCCTGACTGGGTCAGGAAGATCACGTTTTTGGCCCGCGGGGCATGATGCCGGATCAGCTCCCCCCCCAGCGCGGAGCGTGTCCCTTTTTCCAGTAATCCAAGGGCGACTGCTCCCAAGCCAATGCCGGTGCAGCGGCTGAGAAAGACCCGGCGGGCCAGGGCCATCGGATTTTCGGTGCTCTGCGGATGCATTCCTATTCCCTTGTAATCGCCTCGTCAAGATTGTAGATCATGCTCGCCAGCAGGGTCAGCGCGGCAAGTTCCCCGTGGCGGCTGTCCACCTCGTTTTCTGGCTGGCCGAAAACAAGGTAGTTCCTTGCTTCTGCTGGTGCCTTTCGATAGTACTCGACTGCCGTGCGGTACTTTTCAGCCAGTGTCCTCTGTTCCCGGGGCCCCGGTTTTCTAAGCAGAACCGATTGAAACAGGTACTCCAATTGGCCGGTTGTATCCGGCTGGACCGCGGCCTGCCTCGCCAGTTGGCGTGAGGCTTCCCGCAGGCTGAGATCATTCATCAGCGTCAAAGCCTGCAGGGGTGTATTGGTTCTCCGGGGCATCACTTCACAGACACGCCTCTGGCTGCTGTCGAACAGGAAGGTGGGCGCACTCGATCTTCTCCAGAACGAATAGATTGTTCTGCGAAACTGGGAGGTTCCCTGGCTCGGCTCGTAACGGAATCGCCCCATGAAGATTTCGGCCCATACCCCGGGAGGCTGGTAGGGCATCACCGTCATGCCACCAATGGATCGGTTCAGCAATCCACTCGATTGAAGGGCCGAGTCACGGATCATCCAGCTGGGAAGGCGGTAACGCGAATTGCGGGCCAGCAACCGGTTTTCCGGATCGAGGTCCCTCAGGGCCGAGCCGACCACACTGCTCTGGCGGTACGTGCGGCTGGTGACGATCAGTTTGAGCAGGTGCTTGATGTTCCAGCCACTCTCTTGCAGCTCGACCGCCAGCCAGTCCAGCAGGTCCGGGTGGGTGGGGAATTCCCCCTGCAGCCCGAAATCATTGGGGGTGCGAACAAGGCCCACACCGAAACAGTTTTGCCAGAGCTGGTTGACAATCACCCTTGCGGTCAACGGGTTTTCAGGGGAAACCAGCCACTTGGCCAGGCTGAGACGGGAATCCGGTTTTAAAGAGGAAGCGCCAAACAGGTCGACTGGAAAACCGCGTTCGACAGGCTTTCCCTTTTGGTCCCAGACCCCCCGCTTGAGGATGTAACTCGTTCGCGGCTGTTTCCGTTCGGAGAGCACGTTGACGTTCAGGTTGCCCGCTCCCCGCTTGAAACGGGAAAGCTGTCGGTTGGCCCGGTCTGATTCGGTTTTTGCTTTTTGGTAGAGAGCGTGCTCGGTAAGGAACTGTTCCAGCAATTTCTGGCGGGTTTCCCCGCTGATCGGTTTTTTTCGGCCCTTCCGGATGTCGGCAGCCAGGCGTTCCCGGGGTGAAGGGTCAAACGACCGCACTGCATTACCCGGTTCACTGCAGGTCGAAACCCGGAATCGCCCAATGTTGGCATCCCCGTTGGTTGAGCGGTGCAACATCACAAAGATCAACTCCTCGTTCTCCGCCAGGACGCGGGGCTCTGCGAGAGCAAAGATCGCGGTGTAGGGTTTTTTCGCATCCAGGGACTGCGTGGTCCAGCCGTTCCTGGGGTCGTCATCGAGCGTGCCACCCACCTTGCCATAAGCTCGTCCTCCAACATTTTTTTCGCCGGTGGCACGGGCGCTGGCAATCTCGATATCAAGCGTCTGTGTGTCGCCCTTTCTGCGAACCTGGAGTTTGACATCGGTAAGGATAAACTCTCCCGATTTGCCGCGGGAGAGTTTTCCCCCGGTGTGGCTGCTGTGGGGAAAGACTTCCAGGCGAATGCCGGTAACCTTGCGATTGGCAGGCTGGCCGGAAATCCTGTAGTCGTCCTGGAACAGTTTTGGCCCGGAGGCCTGGATCACCTGGTCCGGTTCTTCGGTCAGAATGGTCCCCTCCACCGATTCCAGGACGGAAGGCTTCAGGGGTGCCCAGGCGCTGTAATCATCGGGAATCTCCGCGGTCAGGCGTTCCAGCCAGTTGGCGAATTCCCCCTCCGCAGAGTTCTTGGCGGCAGCCAGCCTCGCCTTGCGAGCCTCGACGAGTTGGCTTGCCTGCTGGACATCGCGCTCGCCGTAGCGGGAGCGAAACTTGAGAAAGGGTCGGGCGCCTCCGCCCGCTTTTCCGTCCTCGTCGATGCTGTCGAAAAAGGCGAAAAGGCGGTAGTAATCCTCGTGGGAAACCGGGTCGAACTTGTGGGAATGGCACTGGGTGCAACCGAGTGTCAGGCCCAGCCAGACGGTGCCGGTGGTGTTGACCCGGTCGATAACGTAATCGATTCGCGATTCTTCCGGGTGCCTTCCCCCTTCTCCGTTAAACATGTGGTTGCGGTGAAAGCAGGTGGCCAGTTTCTGTTTCGCCGTGGCATCTGGAAGGAGGTCGCCCGCAAACTGCTCGATGGTGAACTGGTCAAAAGGCTGGTTGGCATGGAAGGCATCCACCACCCAGTCACGCCAGGGCCAGTTGTTGCGGGTGGCGTCCCCCTGGTAGCCATCCGTATCCGAGTACCGCGCGGCGTCCAGCCACCACATCGCCATTCTTTCGGCATAATGGGGTGAGGCCAACAGTTGGTCGACCACGGTTTCGTACGCATCCTTTTCCTTCAGGCCTCTGAACTTTTCAAATTCCTCCCAGGTGGGTGGGAGTCCGGTCAGGTCGTAATGGACCCGCCGCAGCAAGGTGTGCGGCTCGGCGGCAGGTGCAAAGGTGAGCCCTTCGCTTTCGAGGCGTTTCCTTACGAAGGCATCAATTGGATGTTCTCCATCGAAGGGAGGCTGCGGACGCACCGGTTTTTCAAAAGCCCAGTGTCTCCCCCAGGGAGCGCCCTGGTCGATCCAGTTGCGGAGGATTTCAATTTCCCGTTTCGAAAACGGTTTCCGATGCGAATCGGCGGGCGGCATCTGCACATCCGGGTCACTGCTGGTGATTCGCAGGATCAGTTGACTGGCGGCTGCCTTGTTCCGGGCAATCGCCGGTCCGGAGCCGCGGTCTTCCAGTGCGGAATCCTCCTGGTCCAGGCGAAGTCCCGCTTCGCGGTTTGACTCATCAGGACCATGGCAATGAAAACAGCGGTCAGAAAGGAGGGGGAGCACATCCCGGCTGAAGCGGATCTCGTCCGCGTTGGCCGAAAGGACCAGCCAGCAGGAGGCAAGCGAAATCAGGAAAGAGCGATGCAACGGACCGGTGGGAATGCAAGGAAGTGACCCCTGCATTTTAACCGCAAATGGTTCCCGGGGTGATACCGGATGGCCGAACCAGGGGGACAAGCCGGAGAGGGACGCCAGTCGGTAAGCCGCGATTCCATTGTCCCTTCTGCATCCGGCTGCCCTGAAAGCCTGATACCGGAAAGCCTGGCTACCGTGAAATACCCGGGTATCAGCCGATACTGTTTTTCAGTTTTTCAATGGCCGTGACAAGTGTCTTTTGCTGTTCGTGCAACTGGTCCAGCGATTCCCGTTCTTTCTGCACGACTTCTGCCGGGGCACGGTCCACGAAATTGGCGTTGGACAGTTTTTTTTCCTTGGACTGAATCAGTCCGGCCGTCCGGGACTCCTCCTTTTGAAGTCGCTGCAGTTCCGCTTCCTTGTCAATGAACTTTTCCAGGTCGACGTAAATTTCGATGTCGGGCAGGCTGACAGTCGCATTGGTGGACGGAATCGCAACCGCTTCCCCGATGCCCAGCAATTCGGACTGGGAGAGGGACTGAAAATAACCGGCAAGGGGTTCTACCAGGGCTGCAATCCCGGCATGCGTGCGAATCACAAACTCCACTTTTTCACGCGGCGGGATATTCTGTTGCGAGCGGACATTTCTCACCGATCCGAGGATTTTCTGGAAAAGTGCAAACTGCTTCTCGATTGACGGGTCGATAGAGGATTCATCAAGTACTGGCCAGGGAGCGATGGTGATCGAGGGCGCGGCCTCGACTGGCTCACTCATACCACGTACCGGCGCCATTTCATTCAGCAATCGCCAGATCTCTTCGGTGACGAAGGGGAGGATCGGCGCCAGCAGCTTGAGCAGAGCATCCAGCGTGTTTGCCAGCATTCGCTGGGCAACCGGTTTTTTTCCTTCCTCCTGGAAGCGATCTTTCAGCATTTCGACGTAATAACTGCAAAAGTCGTCCCAGGCAAATTCGTACAGCAGCCGGGCTGCTTCGGCGTACTGGTAGCGATCCAGGGCTTGGCTGACCCCGGAGGTGACCGTCGAGAGCCGACTCAGTATCCAGCGGTCTTCCGTTTCCAGTTGGTCGTCGGTAACGGCTGCCTCTAAATAACCGGGGAGGTTGGTGAGCGCAAACCTGGAGGCATTCCACAGCTTGTTGACAAAGTTTCGGGCCGACTCGAATCGCTCGCTCAGCAGCGGTCCCCGGCGGATTGATTTTTCTTCCGCGGTACGTGCCCACTGGGTGGAAAAGTCCTGTTCGCAATGGGGACACCTGATGACCGCCAGTTCCCGGTTTTTGACCGTCTGCTTGATCTTGGCTTCGCAGTGCGGGCATTCAAACTGAACCGGCATCCTCACATCCTGGGTCTCGGTGGCCAGTTGAGCCATCCCGAACCGCAGCGCGTCAGCGCCCAGTTTGGAAATCACATCCAGCGGGTCGACGCCGTTCCCCTTGGATTTTGACATCGTCTCCCCGTTGCCATCGAGAATTTTCGGGTGGATGAAGACTTCGTGAAAGGGAATCCGGTCCAGGTTGTTCAGTCCCGCCAGCACCATCCTCGCCACCCAGAGGGTGATGATGTCCCGACTGGTGATCAGGGCTGATGTTGGGTAGTAGTACTCCAGGTCCGCGGTTTTTTCTGGCCAGCCAAAGGTGGAATGGGGCCACAGGGCGCTGCTGAACCAGGTGTCCAGAACGTCAGCTTCCCTTTCAAAACCGGCATCTTCCACGAGGTTTTCCAGGGCGTCTCCTTCCTTGCGAATACAGATGTGAACCACGGCAAAGGGGATTTCCAGGCTCTTCCGTTTGGCCTCATCCGGTTCTTCCGAGTATTCCACCTGCCAGGCCGCCGTCGTCCCGTTCACCAGGAGGGGACCTTCCAGTTCACGGGTGACCTCGTCGAGCTCTTCCTGCGTTTCGCAGCAACGGGACCAGACCGGAATCTGGTGTCCCCAGTAAAGCTGCCGACTGACCGGCCAGTCCCGCTTTTCCGATAGCCAGTCGATGTAACCCTTTCGGTAACGTTCGGGAAAAATCTGTACCTGGTTGCTCTCCACTGCATCGATGGCTGACTGGGCCAGTTCGTCCATCCTCACGAACCACTGGTCGGCCAGGAAGGGCTCGATCGGTTTTTTGCTGCGATCGGAATGGGGGAGCTCGATTTCCCTTTCTTCGACATTTTCCAGCAGGCCAAGTTCCTCCATGTCGGTGACAATCCGGGTCCGTCCCTCCTTCATGGTCAGGCCTTCATAGCTGCCTGCTTCTCCATTGAGGGTGCCGTCACGGTTCATGATGTTGATCATCGGCAACTGGCACCGCTGTCCGACCTGGTAGTCGTTTGGATCGTGGGCCGGTGTGATCTTGACGCAGCCGCTCCCCATTTCTGGCTTGGCCCATTCGTCGGCTACCAGGGGAATGGGCCGGTCCACCAACGGGAGGTGGATCATCCGGCCGTCGTTTGCCATGTCACGCAGCTGTTCGAGCTCGGCCAGCATCGATTCCCGTCTTTGCCGGATATTTTCCAGCTGTTCCTGGCAGGCCGGCTTTTCCTTTTCCGAAGCCTTGTTCAGTTTTTCGATGGCTTCCTTTTCCAACTTGTCAAAGGCCCGGGCCGGGTTGGGGTGAACCGCCACGGCCGTATCTCCCAGCATGGTTTCCGGCCGCGTGGTGGCGATTGTGATGTGGGTCGGTTCCCCCTCGGCAGGTTCGATAACCGGGTAGCGGAGGTGCCAGAAATTTCCCTGGGTCTTCTTGTTGACAACTTCGTCGTCAGAGACAGCTGTCTTCAGCCCTGTATCCCAGTTGACCAGTCGTTTTCCACGGTAGATCCGCTGTTTGCTGAACAGGTCAAAAAAAGTTTCCCGCACTGCCCTCGAGCAACCTTCGTCGAGAGTGAAGCGGGTCCGTTTCCAGTCACAGCTGCAACCCATCTGCTTGAGTTGCCCCAGGATCCTGGCCTCGTACTCCTTTTTCCATTCCCAGATCCGTTCCACCAGTTCCTGGCGGGGATTCTCCATGTCGTGGCGGGTCAGTCCCTCGTTTTCCTTGAGTCGCTTTTCTACCACGGCCTGGGTGGCAATGCCCGCATGGTCGGTGCCCGGCATCCAGCAGGTTTCAAAGCCCTGCATCCGTTTCATGCGAACCTTGATGTCCTGCAGGGTGTTGTTGAGGGCGTGCCCGAGGTGCAGCGCGCCGGTCACATTCGGAGGTGGAATCACGACCGAAAAGGGCTTGCGGTCCGGGTTTGGCTGTGAATGGAAAAATTGGTTGGCATCCCAGAATTCGGTGATCCGTTTTTCTGCGGTCTCAAAATCAAATCGGTTGGGAATGGATTCGGGCGAAAATGTCACGATTTCAACGGGTTCTGGCAGGGGTGAAACTGGGAAAGGGACGGGCCGACTATGTTTTTGTTCGGTTATTTTGGCGAATTAGTTTGGCAAAAGGCAAGCCGAGGTTCGAGGCGGTCCCCAAATCCGGGCCGACTGCCCTGTGGGAAACCGTTTGCCGGCCTCGGCCGGCTCAGTACCCTCCCGCGTCGTCCATCCCCTTTAACACGGGGTGCCAACGAGAGTGGGGACCGAAGGACGTTGCATCCTGTCACGGGTGACACGCCCTGTCAGCCGAGACACCGAGGAAGAACTCCCGCCAGCTCGCTGCCTGGAATTGGGGCACTGGTTGGAACGAAACGGGTGGAAAACCCGTCCTCTGCCAATTCTTTGATGCAGGGGCAAACATTGCAGGGGCAAAAATTCAAATTTGCAGGTCGGGATCCCCTCAGGCGGGATCCACAAGCAAGGCCTTGTCCGAGATGTCCTTGCGGCACCAGGCACCTTCCCAACGGATTTTCCTGACCGCTTCATAGGCTCTCAGTTTTGCTTCCGGCACCGAATCACCAAGTGCGGTCACACCGAGGACCCGCCCCCCGGTGTTGACGACGTCACCGGAAACCAGTTGGGTACCCGCGTGGAAGACCTTGACGTCTTCGAGTTGGTCCGCATCGTCGATGCCGGTGATGATTTTTCCCTTTTCATAACTGCCAGGGTAGCCTTCGCTGGCCATGACGACACATAGGCTGGGCCGCGGATCCCACTGGAGATCGTCAATTTCCTCGAGTCGACCATCCACAGTGGCATTGATGACCTGCAGCAAATCGGTCTTCATCCGCATCAGCAGGGGTTGGCACTCGGGGTCACCAAAACGGACGTTGTATTCAAGAACCTTGGGGCCCTGCGGGGTCAGCATCAATCCAGCATAGAGGACGCCGCTGAACATGTGCCGGGATCGTTTCATGGCATGCACGGTTGGGAGAAAAACATTTTCCTCGACCCAGTGCATCAATTCCTCATCCACCATCGGAGTTGGGCAGTAGGCTCCCATGCCCCCGGTGTTCGGTCCCAGGTCATTGTCATAAGCGGCCTTGTGATCCTGGGCCGCGGGCAGGGTGGCAATGGTCCTTCCATCGGTAATGGCAAGGATGCTTGCTTCCACTCCTTCGAGCTTGTCTTCGATGATCAACTGGTTGCCGGCATCACCAAATTCCCGCAGTCGCCCTACCCGGTGAATGGCTTCCATGATTTCGGTTCGGGAACTGCAGACAATGGCGCCCTTGCCGGCGGCCAGTCCGTCCGCTTTGACCACCATGCCGATGTTTTCACCAAAATCGTCTTCGGGAAACCGGTTTTTGATGTACCTTTCCGCCTCTTCCGGGGCTGTAAACCTTTGATAATCGGCGGTTGGGACGTTGGCGTTGACAAGCACGTTCTTGCAGAAAACCTTGCTTCCTTCCAATTGTGCCGCCAGTTTTGAGGGGCCAAATACCCGCAGTCCTTCCTGTTGGAAGGCATCGCTGATTCCATCACAGAGCGGAGCCTCGGGGCCGACGATGGTGACCCCTACATCGTTTTTTTTCGCAAAATCGGTCAGCCCTTCGAAGTCATCGACCGCCAGGTCCACATTCTGGCAGTCTTTGGCCGTCCCAGCGTTTCCGGGCGCAACAAAAATATCCCCGGCATCGGGGCTTTGGGCAATCTTCCAGGCCAATGCGTGCTCGCGGCCACCACTACCTATGATCAGAACGTTCATGTTCGAATTCCGCAAAAGAAACAGTCTGGACTGATTCTTCGCTTTCCGCCGTAACCGTCAATCGGTCCGGCCCCTTTTTTTCCGGGTGCATTTCGCAAAGGGTTCCTTTTTGGCCAGAAAATGAGCCCCCCGGCAGGCCCCGGCTACGGTTTTGGCTGGTCAAGCGAGTTGGCGCCGTTTATAATTTGCTGTTGCGAGAAAACTTGGTGAAAACTCGCGACTCCCACCTTTTTTCGAATACGAGATCTCTTATTTCATGAAGACCCGGAACGTGAAGTCAAACAAGGCATCGGTCTGTGGATTGCTGTGTTTTTCAGCCATCCTTTTTGTTTCATCTGCCACTCAAGCCCAGGAATGGGGCAGCATCAAGGGAAAATTTGTCGCAGCTGGCAAAGCTCCCTCGCCTGCTGAGATCATTCCTGACAAGGACAAGGCTGCCTGCAAACTGCCCATGTATTCCCGCACGTTGATGGTTGGCAAGGATGGTGGGGTGAAAAATATCGTGGTCTTTCTCAAAAAACCATCGAGTCCGGTCAAAGTCCATCCCGACATCAAGCTTCCCTCCTTTGTGGAACTGGACAACAAGAATTGCCGTTTCGAGCCGCATATCGTGATCATGACCACCGGTCAGAAATTGCGTGTCAAAAACAGCGACAACGTCGGACACAATGCCAACGTGACTTCGTTCAATGACGAAAACTCGCACAACCCCAACATTCCCGCTGGAAAGCACATTGACCTGGAGATGTCGGTTGTGGAATCGCGTCCCATTAACGTGGCCTGTAACAGCCATGCCTGGATGAAGGCTCACGTCCTGGTTCGGGATGAACCCTACATGGCGGTTTCGGCTGCCAATGGTGAATTCGAAATCAAGAACCTGCCCGCCGGAAAGCACACTTTCCAGTTCTGGCACGAGAATGCCGGCTATGTCAAAAACGGCAAAGTCAACGGTAAAAAGATCGCTTCCGGGCGACGGGCCGAAGTGAAAGTGGAAATCGAGGCGGGAGGCACCCTGGACCTTGGCGTCATCGAAATTCCTGTGGAAGACATTTCACCGAAAGAGTAACTTGAAGGGATCGAAGGACCGATCGAGAGGTGTGCACGACGAATCTTTTGTCGTGCCTGGCAGCTTTGTTTCTGGCAACCGCGTTCAGCAGCAATGGGGTCAGCAGCACTGGGTTCAGGGCAAGCACGGATGGAGAAAACGAGGTCATTTCAAAAGCAGTTTCAGCGTATTTGATTTGCCGATCCACAGGTGCCGTATCGGTCGCTCGTTCGGTGATGGTTTAAACGGCGACCAAAGTGCCCCGTCCTTGGACTGCAGAGTGGAACAACGGCCCGCACAGAAACGAAAGAGTTCGTTTCCCGGGCATTCGGTCCAAATTCAAACAGGGTGAGAATCAAAACGGCAAATGGCAACTTGCCTTTTTTGTTTGACAACAGTTTTGAGAATGAAAACAGGTACAAGAGTTTTTTTCACAGTTGCCCTGCTCCTCGGGTTGGGGGCAGTCCTCCCCGGTTGCTACCGGCGGACTACCGCTCCGATGTACGAATCGGATGCATCGGAGGTCCTCCGGATCCGCGAGCAGCTGGGTGTGGTCACTGCCGAAAAGACTTATGAAAACCTGGAAGAGAAATCGGAAGACGAATGAATTCGGACGTGCTTCTGCAGTGAGCAGAACCGCGTGCGGGTGCTTGCCGGTCAGGATTCGTGATTTTTTTTCACGAAAGCGGGGGCCTCGGTGGCTGCGTTTGATGCAGCCCGTGAATCGAGGACTTTCCCCGTGGAAATTGGCCGAGGCAGGATGGGATGGGAAGCGTTCCAAAAACAGAGAGATTTCCGGTAAATTGAAATCAGAGAACATGAAAATCCTGAAAACTGCAATCGTTCTGTCCGGTCTGCTGCTGATGATCGGCTGTGCGGAACCAGCCCGATTTCAATTGAATGTGGTGGCCCACCGGGAAGCGGAGCAGGATCAGCCGTTTGCCAGGCAAAAGGTCGAAGACGTGGCCAACGTTCTGACCGCACTCTTTGGAACCCCGGACGACCCAGCTTTTCCCAACGCCAAGTCACTTCACTGGTATCTCGAGTACGACGAGGAGTATTCGGTGGACCTCGAGACACTGGTCCGGTTCGAGAACCTGCAACGAGCTGCCGGTCCGGTGGGGACTGATGAAAAAGGAAGGAGCCGGGGTTTGTACCGGGAGCACTGTGCCCATTGTCACGGTGTGACTGGCGGTGGCGCCGGTCCCACAGCTGCATCGCTGTCTCCCTATCCTCGCGATTTTCGTAACGGTGTTTTCAAGTTCAAATCGACTACCGGGAAAAGTCGTCCCTCGGATGAAGACCTGATGAGAATCCTTAACGAGGGGGTCCACGGAACTGCGATGCCCAGTTTCAAGGTAGCCATCAGCGAAAGTGAAAAACGGGCACTGGTCGACTACATCAAGTACCTTAGTATCCGGGGAGAAGTCGAACTTGCCCTTTGGGATTTCACGGCCAACCTCGACAAGGAGGAAAGATTGCCGCTGGTATTTGCAAAGGGCTACGAACAGCTGAATGATGACCAGAAAGATGAAATCCTGGGCTGGTTTGAATCGGACGGAGTCAGAATCGAGAGTATTTTCAAAAGCTGGATCAAGGCCCACAAAAAACCGTTGATCAAAAAACCGACCTCACCCCCGGCTCGATTTGCGGCAGACCACGCAGATCACTACCAGATGGTCGATCGGGGACGGGAGCTTTTCCACGGCAAAAAGCTGGGGGCCTGCACCCAGTGTCACGGAGATACCGGCTACGGAGATGGTGAGTTGGGGAATTTTGATATCTGGAACAAATGGGCAAAGGGAAAGACTGCTGAAAAGGTTGCCGCCTACACCAGCCAGGGAGTGCTTCCGCCACGGAACATACGGCCCCGGAATTTCCGCAACGGTGTTTTTCGCGGGGGCCGCAGTCCGACACAGCTCTTTTACCGGATCAAGAATGGTATCCAGGGATCCGAAATGCCCGGGGCAGCCACACTGACCGATGAAGAAGTGTGGTGCCTGGTGGCCTACGTGAGAAGTATCAAGACTGAATCCATCACCGGGGGGCAGCAGAGCAAGCCGGTGATCAACAAACCGATCCATTGACGGGGAGACCGATGAACCGGTTCTGGAGTATCCTGTTTTTTCTCGTTCCGATCCTGGGGGTCGGGGTTTGCCTGATGTCGGCATTCGGTATTTACCCGTTCGAGGAGACGTGGTTGCCGGTTGATATTTCGGAGTCGGGAAAGGACATCGACCGGGCCTTCGTGGTGGTCATGTGGATCATCGGGGTGGTCTTTGTGGGAACGGGGTATTTCCTCGCGATGGCGCTTTGGAAAGACTCCTATTCTGCAGGTAAAAAAGCCCAATATTCCCACGGCAACACCCGGCTGGAAATTGCCTGGTCGGTGATCCCCGGTTTCGTGCTGATCGGGATCTTCGTTTACCAGAGTATCTACTGGGAACAACAGAAAATTTCCCGGCCCATGGTCCAGCAGGTGGATGGTAGCGAAGGCCTGCAGGAACCGCTGGTGCGGGTTGTCGCACACAAATTTGGCTGGCAATTCTGGTATGCCGGAATGGATGGGAAGGTCGGGACTTTTGATGATTTCATGATCGAGAACGAACTTTTTCTTCCGATGGACGAATCCATTGTTCTGCAACTCGAAAGCATCGACGTGCTGCACAGTTTTTACCTCAGGAACCTGCGGATCAAGCAGGATCTCGTTCCCGGGAAACGACAGTTTGCCTGGTTCCGCATTCAAAGTGAAAAAGTGAAACCAAACCAGGTTTACGACATTCTCTGTGCCGAGCTTTGCGGTTGGGGACATTCGCGGATGAACGGTCGTCTTTACCCGGTTACCCGGGAGGCCTTTGACCTGTTCCTGTTGGAGAAACACAGGGAACAGAACAGTTTCGGATTACCTGTTGAAAATGAAGGTGGGAATACCGGGGACGGAGAAGCAGAGTAATGTCAGACACAGGTGAACATCCCAGGCAATCTTTTATTTCACGTTACATCTTTTCGCGTGATCACAAGGTCATTGGAACCCAGTTCCTCTACTCCACCCTGATCTGGTTCCTGGTAGGCGGTGGGCTGGCGATTGCCCTGCGGATCCAGTTGGCCTGGCCCTGGAGTGACATGCCCTATTTCGGCAACGAACTGTTTGCCACCGAGGGGGGGCAGATCACGCCGGAATTCTACAACATGCTGTTCACGATGCACGCTTCGGTGATGATCTTTTTTGTGATCATTCCGATCCTGGCGGGCGCTTTCGGAAACCTGCTGATCCCGTTGATGATCGGCGCCGACGACATGGCTTTCCCGACGCTCAACATGCTCAGTTACTGGGTGATGTGGCCCGCCTTCATATGCCTCGGGCTCAGTTTCGGCACCCCGACCTTTGGTGCCACCTTCGGCTGGACCGCGAATCCCCCGATGACCGAGGGACCTGCGCTGACGTTCTGGCTGTTGGCCCTGATATTTGTCGGGATCGGTTCCATGATGGGATCGGTGAACTACTTGACGACCATCATCCAGATGCGTGCTCCCGGCATGACCATGTTTCGACTGCCCATGACCATCTGGGGAATGTTCGTGACGGCCATTCTGCAGGCTTTTGCACTGCCCGTGCTGACGGCCGCCTTGTGCATGCAATTGGCGGACAACTGCTGGGGAACCGGGTTCTTTCGCCCCGAAAGCGCGACCTCGACCGGTGGTGGAGAACCGCTGATGTGGCAGCACCTGTTCTGGTTCTATTCACACCCGGCGGTTTACATCATGATCCTGCCCGCCATGGGAATGGTTTCCGACATCATCAGCTGTTTTGCACGCAAACCCCTGTTTGGGTACAAGCCGATGATCTACTCCATTTCGGGAATTGCCGGACTGGGCTTCATCGTCTGGGGTCACCACATGTTCGTCTCAGGAATGAACCCGATGCTGGGGACGACCTTTGCACTGTCGACGATCCTGATTGCCCTGCCCAGCGCGGTCAAGGTTTTCAATTGGATTGGTACGCTCTGGCGGGGTAACATCCGGCTCACCACGCCGATGCTCTTTGCGATTTCGTTTGTTTCCATGTTCATTATTGGCGGTCTGTCCGGGATTCCAATTGCTTCCCCGCTGATTGATATTCCGCTGCATGACACCTACTTTATCGTGGCACACATTCACTACGTACTGTTTGCCGGTACGGTCATGGCCGTTTTTGCGGGGATCTATTACTGGTACCCCAAGCTGTTCGGTCGCATGATGAATGAAACGCTTGGCAAGCTGCACTTTCTGTTTACCTTTGTCTTTCTCAATGGGACCTTTTTCCTGATGCACGTCCTCGGATGGATGGGAGTGCCGCGGAGGTATGCGTCCTTCCAGGCCCTCAAACAGCAGATCGAGGAAGGGAACCAGCAGCTGGAACTGACGGCATCGGACGGCGTTTCCAAAATTTTCGTGATGGCCAAGGACTACGAAGCCATCATGTGGATCAACGAGTTCATTACGATCTGCGCGGTTGGCATGGGGATTGTCCAGGTCTTTTTTGTGCTCAACTTTTTTGGCAGTCTGTTTTTTGGGAAAAAGGCGGGTCGAAACCCGTGGGAAGCCAACACCCTGGAGTGGACTACTCCCAGCCCGCCCGGACATGGCAATTTCGATTTTCAGCCGATTGTCAGTCGCGGACCTTACGAATACAGCCATCCCGACACTGAAAAGGACTTTGTCATGCAAACCGATCCGCCGCTGGACGAATCGGGGCAAGTTGCCGACAACGATTCGGGTGAAGCCGCAGATGTTTGATACGAAATGGAATGACCAGGCCGTGGGGGCCGATAGCGGGTTGCTTGAGGGATCCCAATGGCGAAAGCCCTTGAAAACCTGTTCTGAGGCGGTGATTGCCGCCCTGCGGGCACGTTTTCAACTGGTGCTTGGACGGTTTTTTGGCCATATTGGAGGTGGGTTCCAGGAGCGTTTGTTACCTGTTCGGAGTGCCGCCAGTTGGCTGATTGCGGTCCTGCGGTATCCACCGGCTTTGCGACCGGTGAATCGTTTGGGAAATTTACGGACAGGAAGCGTTGACGGGGCAGGCACCTGTCGGTTTCCGCAGAACTGCTTTTTGGTTCCGGGTGGCTTGTCAGGCGCCGGTGGCTTTTTGGGAAACGGGAAATGAAACAGGGAACCCAGGTGGCAACAATCGAGAATGCCCAGACGGAAACGGCATCCAGCATGAAATATTACGTGGAGCTGACCAAGCCCCGGATCACTTCGATGGTTCTGATCACGGTGGGAGCTGCCGGTTACGTCGCATCTCCGGCCGGGGCCACGCTGTTGAATCTTTTCAACGTGATCCTGGGGACGTTTTTCATCGCGGCCAGCGGCAGTGCATTCAATCAATACCTCGAACGCTATACCGACTTCATGATGAAGCGGACGGCCAAACGTCCTCTCCCCTCCAGTCACCTTTCGGCCAGGCAGGTAACGACTTTCGGTTCGGTGACGCTGGGGATCGGATTGAGTTACCTGTTTCTGCAGGTCAGTATCCTGGCTGCGGCCCTGGGATTGTTGACGTGGGTTTTGTACGTGCTGGTTTACACGCCGATGAAGGTCAAGACGTCCTGGAACACCTTCGTGGGGGCAATTGCAGGTGCTTTGCCCGTACTGATGGGTGCGGCGGGGACCACTTCGTCGCTCAACCTCCAATCCTGGCTCTTTTTTGCGGTGCTGTTTGTCTGGCAATTTCCACACTTCATGGCGATCGCATGGCTCTATAAAAAAGACTACGGCAAAAGTGGCCTGGTGATGTTGACCGTGACCGACGAAAGCGGCCGGGCTTCCGGATGGCTGGCTGTCTGGATGGCCATTGCCATGTACCTGGTTTGCCTGCCCCTGGCATTCAACATGCAGGGCGTCTCGCAGGCGGTTTTCATGATCGCGTCGATTGTTCTTTGTTCCCTGTACCTCTGGCCCTCAATTCGCTACCTGCAGGATCGGAGTGATCAGACCGCCAAAAAGCTGCTGCGTGCCTCGGTGATTTTCCTCCCGCTGTTCATGATTTTTCTCGCGGTATGCCAGGGATAGTCAGCCAAAAAGATCAGGCGGCATGCCCGATTCACCTGGGGTGGCGAACACGAGATTTTTCAAACGTTCCGAAACCACCCAGTCATTCAGCCTCCACGTTTTCCCCGATACCTGAAAAGAATTGATGACCGAGCCAAACCCTGGGAGTGATTCCGAATCGCACGGCCCCATCCAGTTGAAATACCAGCCCGGACTTCCGCTTTCCAACGGCAAGCTCTGCATCTGGCTGTTTCTCTCAACGGAAATCATGTTCTTTTCCGCCCTGATCGGGGCGTACATTGTGCTCCGATTTGGTGCTCCAGCAGGCTCCTGGCCGACCCCCCACGATGTGCACCTGCTGGAGTGGGTGGGAGCGTTTAATACCTTTGTCCTGATCTGTTCCAGTTTCACGATTGTGCTTTCCATCGAAGCGGCCAAATCAGACAAGGCTGCCGCGGCACGGAAATGGCTGTTCGTGACCTTTCTCCTGGGGGGAGTTTTCCTGGGGGTCAAGGCTTTTGAATACAACTCGAAATTACACCACGGCGTTCATCCCCAGAATCCTCGCAGCCGGATGTACGAAAAACCGGACCTGCAGTACCTGGCCGCCCTGCAGGCCTATTGCCGGACCGGGATCAAGGAAATGCAGTCCAGTTCTGCGGCCGACCCACACCAGTTGGAACACCTCGCGTTGGTGCAGGAGCACCTGGTTGACTGGACCGCGCGCCAGGTGGGGCAGACCGATGTCACCCCCCGACAGGTCAGGGCGCTGGAACTGTTGGCGTACCAGATCAGCGGCAATGAGCGGTACCGCGAAGGGGCCGAGCAGTACCTGGCCATCGAGCGGGCAGAATTGCGTGAAGAATCAGCAGCATCCGGCGAAGAACTTCGTGTGGCCGAAGCCGAATTGCAGGCCATCAACGCCGCGTTGCCGCCTGTGACGGACAGGCTGGATGAATTGGTCCAGGTCGAGATGCCCTCCGACGAGCAGGCAAAGGAAAAAACGGAACTGGAAGAAAAGAAAAAAAGCCTGGGCGAGGAAAAGATTTCTCTGGAAAACCGGGTGGCTGCAGCGAAGACCCGCTCTGCCACCCTGAACGGACGTCTCAATTTTCTCGACGAAGTGGAAAAGCTGGAAGAGCCGCTAAGCGAAGCTTATCATCTGCCTTTGCCATTTGTCCTTCCCAGTGGCAACACCTGGGCGAATACCTATTTTCTTCTGACCGGGTTTCACGCATTGCATGTACTGATCGGCCTGATTGCTTTCCTGCTGATCCTGCCGCTCAACCTTGGCAGGAAACGGGCCGGGTTGATTGAGAACATCGGGCTGTACTGGCACTTTGTCGACCTGGTCTGGATCTTTCTGTTTCCACTTTTGTACCTGTTCTGAAATCCCAGCGACCTTCCAACCTCTGAAGATTCATGAGTGACGACCCCTCCATCAACCGGACCCGGCTTTTCTCCATCGTGTTTGCCCTGCTGGTGATCCTGACGGCGATCTCGTTTGCCGTAGCGAACTCTTCGATCATGGACGAACCGGTCAAGGGATGGTTGGCAATGATGGTGATTTCGGTCGCCAAGGCGATGCTGGTCATCATCTTTTTCATGCACCTGAAATGGGAAACCAACTGGAAATACGTGCTGACGATTCCGGCGGCGGTGATGAGTTGTCTGCTGGTTCTGATCCTGATTCCCGACATCGGGAATCGAACGGATCAATATTCGGAAGAACGGAAAAAATTTGCTGCGTATGAACTTTCGGTGGATGAGGTCGATTCCTCTTCCCATCAGCAACAGGGACCCGAACCGAAAGAAGCCGGCAATGGTGAAAACGTTGAGCGGGCCCCGGTCAAAACTGATGTTTCCGAAAAAAATGACTGACAGAAAAATAGACGGGTGAATGGGAACCGATGGGGATGGCGAGGAAACAAATCAGTTCGGCAGGCCGGGAGTTGAGAGAGATCCCGGAAGTTGCCTCCCCGGGAATGGGCCGGATCGTTCGTCACTTGAAGGGTCGAAGGTTCCAGGTGGCCACGGGGCGTTTTCTTCTGCTGGCGTGGATGGTCGCGATGGCAGGCTGCTCCAGGAGTGGTTCGGTGGAAAAGAAGGGTGCTGACCCGGTGGCCGAGGCTCGTGGTTCAAATATCCAGCAGTACCGGTATTCCGAATTGCACCGGGTTCCCGACTTCCGGTTGACCGAGCGGGAGGGAACGGAATTCGGCAGCTCTGACTTGAAAGGAAAAGTCTGGATCGCCAGTTTCTTTTTTTCAACCTGCAAATTCGAATGCAGCGACCAGAATCGAACCCTGCGGGACGAAGTTCACGAAAAGCTGGCCGGCATGGACCTGACCATCCTGAGCCTGACCTGTGACCCGGCCAACGACACGCCCGCGGTTTTGCGCCAATATGCCACCGAGTTCACTACCAGCCCGAAAAAATGGAAGTTCCTTACCGGTGAGTTGGGTGACATTCAGGCGGTTGGAGAGCAGGGATTCAAGGTCATCGTCGATCCGACGACCCACACCAAGAGACTGTTGATGGTCGACAAGTGGGGACGTTTTCGCGACTCGTTTGAGTGGAAGGAGCCCGAGGATTTGCGACGGCTGCAAAAGGTGGCCCGGATGCTGATGGCCGAGACCGAGGAGCCCTCTCCGGATGAAATCATCAAAACCCGCGCCCTTCCTGAATCGGTCTTTCAATTGCAGGTGGCCCCTCCCCACCCGGGACCTGCTGAACGAAACGGTGAAAAAGGGGATACCGCCTCGAGCTCCTTGCCTGCAAACACGGCCCCGGGCAGCCAGCGGGATCCGGCCTGGCCCGCCTGGCGGAACGAAGAATGGCTGACTTCTTTCGAGTTGACCGATGCCCACGGCGAGGTCTTCCGTTCCAGCGAGATGAAGGGCAATGTCTGGATCGCGACGTTTTTTTTTACGGGCTGTACCGGTGCCTGCCCCCGGCTGCTGAATGCCGTGGACGAACTAAGGCAGCAGCTCGGTGAGCGACCGGTAACTTTCGTCAGCATTTCCAATGACCCTGACCGGGATACGCCCCGCGTGTTGAAGGAATATTCGGCAAAATTCAAAGCGGGTGATCAATGGCGTTTCCTGACCGGGCAGCAACCGCTGCAGATCCGGGCGATTGGTTCGGAGTTTTTCAACGTCAACGCAGGGGCCGGGGAAACCCATTCCGAAAAACTGACCGTTGTGGACAAGTGGGGCAAGGTCCGGGGGCACTTCAGCTATGACCAGGAGACTGAGATGATCCGGTTGCGGCTGTTACTCGATGAGCTGCTTGGCGAGAAACAACCCCCGGCGCAGAAATCGGGGAAGAACTGATGCACACCGGTTTGGGATTCGATTTTGGCTGGGTTGGGTTGTGGTCCCAGCTGACCATCTCCCCTTTTCTGCCGGTCGGGTCAAGCGGAGTTGAGGGGCTGTTTGCCGATGTGCAGGGAAATGAACTGTTGGGAATTCCCTTTACCCTGGCTCACGTGACCGCCTCGTTGAATGCACTGGCGACTTTGCTGCTGGTGGGTGCCTTCGTGGCCATCAAGCGGGGAAAGGAGTGCCTGCATCGCAAGATGACCTATGCTGCCTTTGGGGTTTCTTCACTGTTTCTGATTGTTTACCTGGTCCGACTGGTCACCGAGGGGAGTGAACCTTTCCCGGCACAGGTCTATCCGGTTGCCGCCCGGTTTTATTATGCACTCCTGTTTTCACACGTTGGGTTGGCCATTGCCGTGCCGGTCCTGGCACTCGTTGCGATCCATCACGGGCGACGGGATAACCGGGTTGCCCATCGGAAAATTGCCAAATTTGCCTTTCCGATCTGGCTTTATGTCTCTGTGACTGGCGTGGTGGTCTATTTCATGTTGTACTGGGTGTACGTTTCTCCGCTGGAGTCTTCTTCATGAAACCGTGGATTCTGATCCTTGTCCTGCTTTGCGGGCTGTTCTGCTGTGATATCGCCGATGCCTGTCCCACCTGTAAGCTGGCGGTGGAAGGCGGACCCGATCACAGTCAACTCGGCTACGCCTACAGCATCCTCTTCATGATGTCGATGCCTTTCCTGATCGCTATCGGCTGGACTCTCTTTATCGTGCGATCCATTTACCGGATGAAAAAGGAATCGGCCGAATCCACGCTGGCCAGCGTGTCGGGGTGATCTCGATCAAGCATGTTCCCCATTCATGGGGCCCAGGTCGTTGGAAGGCCCGACCCCTGATTTCTCAAAGTTGCACCCAAGCGTAAATCCGGAAGTTAAACCCTGGGTAATTCCGGAATCTGCACGCCGGTGCCGATCGGTTGGATGCCGACCGGTTCCGGGACGATTTTTCCCATTGGGTTATTTCCCTTTTTTGTTCTTGTTCTTTCCGGCGTTCCCCTTTTTGGCCCGGGGCTTGGGAAACTGCCACCGCTTCATCGGCACATACTGGGAATCCATTTCGGCCACCAGTTGCTGAACCAGGTCCGGATGACGGGCAGCCAGGTCGACCTTTTCGCCAAGGTCCTGCGAAAGATCATACAGGCGGACTGCCGAATGGATTGGCTGCTGGACGACTTTCCAGTTTCCCTTGCGGAGTGCCCGGGCCCCCTTCTGTTCAAAGAAGACCCAGAACAGGTTCTGGTGAACCCTTTGGTCTTTCCCTCGCAGGGTGGGAACAAAGGAGATTCCATCGGTATCCTTGGGTACGCCATCGGAAACTCCCGCCAGTTCCGCAAAGGTGGGCATCATGTCCCAGAAGGCGCCGATATGATTTGAGCGTGAACCTGCCTCGATTTGCCCCGGCCAGCGGGCGATCATGGGGACCCGGATACCGCCATCAGTCAGCGCCCGTTTGATCCCGTTCAGCGGGCCGTTGGAATCCTGGAAATCGGGGTTGTTTCCACCTTCCCGATGGGGCCCGTTGTCCGAGGTGAAAAAGACAATCGTGTTTTCATCAATTCCGTATTTTTTCAGGCGATTCATCAGCAGTCCGACGTCCGAATCCATGCGGGTGATCATGGCCGCGTGTCCCTTTTGCGGTTCTGGCCAGTCCCTCTCGGCATAGATGCCGTAATCGGGGATTTCCATCCCTTCATTGCGGGCTTCGTTGTTGGCATGCGGAATGGTGATTGGCAGGTAAAGGAAAAACGGTTTTTCGTGATGTTGATCGACAAACCGCAGCGCTCGCTCCATGATCAGGTCGTGACTGTATTCCTTTTTGACCGATGCCTTGCCCTGCCCCCATTGGCCCTCGTTGGGAACCACGTTCTTGAGCGGGAATCGTTTCTCATCTTCGATCAGGAATGAGGGATAAAAATTATGGGCATGATGCTGATCCAGGTACCCGAAAAACTGGTCAAACCCCTGGCGGGTGGGCAGACCACTCGAACCCTCGTGACCGAGTCCCCATTTGCCAAACATTCCGGTAGCGTAACCTGCCTTTTTCAGAACCTCGGCAACGGTCACGTCGCCGGGACGGAGGTTGTCCTTGCCGTTGCCCCGGATAAAACAGTGACCCGTGTGATAGCCGGTCATCAGGACGCATCGGGATGGGGCGCAAACCGTTGAGCCGGCATAGAAATCGCTGAACTGCATCCCTTCGGTGGCGAGGCGATCGATGTTCGGGGTTTGGATGGTCTTCTGTCCGTAGCAGCCCAGGTCACCGTAACCGAGGTCATCCGCCATGATAAAGATGATATTCGGTTTCCTGTCGGCAGCCGGCAGCAGGCTGTTCAACGAAAGCAGCCAGGCAGCCACTCCAAAAGTTAAAAGACGAAGGAATCTGGAATCTTTCATGGCGTAAACAGTCCATCTGAAAACGGTTGGGAGTTGTTGAATTCACATTTTCGTTGCCGGTCCGATTCGCGTCAATCGTGGCGGTATCCGCATCGGGCTGCGGCGCGGGCGGCAGACTGAAGTCATTCGTTGTCAATTCTGTTACACTTGGTTGGTCTGGCTGACAAATTGTCCAGGCACGACCCGTTTCAGTGGACCATGACTGACCTGCCAGCTGGACGTTTGGGAAACCGGTCAGGCGAAACGGTTTCCTTCCCTCTGTCGGCCATCCCCCGTTCCCTTTGGTGCCTAGTTCCTGAACCGAAATCCGCGGTCATGCAAAAAACATCCAATGCAGCGCTATTCCATGGGCCGGGGCAACCCTTGGAACTGCTCGAACTCCCCCTGCCCCAGCCCGGTCCGGGGGAAATCCTGGTTCAAGTGGAAGCCTGCACCATCTGCGGTAGCGATCTGCACACCTGCCAGGGCAAACGGAAGGAAAAAACGCCGACCATTCTGGGGCACGAGGCGATCGGACGCATCATCGCCCTCGGATCGGACGGCGAAGACCAGTCGGAATGGCAGCTCGGGGACCGGATCAGCTGGTCGGTCTGTGTCAGTTGCCTGGATTGCAGTTTTTGCAAGGCCGGGTTTTTGCAGAAATGCGAAAGCCTGCAGAAATTCGGTCATGTGGAAGTTACGGCAGAAGGCCCGCTCTTTGGAGGTTTTGCGGAACACGTTCTGCTCCCCCCGCGAACCCGGGCCTGCCGGGTGCCACCGGAACTGGATGCGAGAGTCATTTGTCCCGCCAACTGTGCCACGGCCACCGTAATGGCCTGCCTTGACCGGGCGGACAACCTTCAGGGCAAACGCGTGCTGATTCTCGGCATGGGGCTGCTGGGTCTCACGGCAGCCGCGATCTGTAAAGCCAGGGGAGCGACCGAAATCGCCGCAGTGGATCCCGATCCACGCCGGCTGGAGTGGGCCCCGGCGTTTGCCGCCAATCGACCGGCAACGTCACTGGCGGAGCTTCAGGATTCGGGAGATTCGGGTCCGTTTGACCTGATCCTGGAGTTGTCCGGATCCACCGAGGCCATCCGGCAATCCTTGCCCCACCTGGCGATCGGCGGCACAATGGTGCTGGCGGGCACGGTCATGCCGACCGATGCGATCCAGCTGGATCCGGAGCAGCTGGTCCGTCGATTGCAGACCCTGGTGGGCGTGCACAATTACCTGCCCCGGCACCTGGAGGAGGCGATCGATTTTCTTGCCAGCCAGGCGGAGGAATTCCCGTTTGAGCAATTGGTGGAAAAGACCTTTGCGCTTCAGGAAATCAACGAGGCGGTGCGGTTTGCCATCGACGCGGCACCGGTGCGGGTCATGATTGTCCCCTGATCATTCCCTGATCTGCAAAGCGGATTGGGAACCAGGCGTTTCGGAGTCCGTTGTTTCCGGCGTGACCTGTGCCAGATTGCCGCCAACCATCCCAACTGGAGAAACGATTGAAAAAATACGATGTGGCCATCATTGGAGCTGGAATTGTCGGCCTGGCAAACGCTTGGCGGGCGGCCGAACGGGACTTGAGTGTTGCTGTCTTTGAACGGACGGCCCGGGCAGAGGGTGCCTCGATCCGGAACTTTGGCATGATCTGGCCCATTGGCCAGTCCGCGGGTGAGCTCTACCAGACCTCCCTCCGCTCCCGCGAGCTGTGGCAGGAACTGGGCCAGCAGGGAGTCCTCGAGGTGGAAAACTGTGGCTCGATCCACCTGGCCCACCAGCCGGATGAATTGAGTCTGCTGGAGGAGTTTGTCGGACAGGGGACTCACCAGTCCTCCATGATTACCCCTGCTGAGGTTCTGCAGAAATCCGATATCGCCAACGGGGATGGGCTGTTGGGCGGTATGGATTCCCCCACGGAACTGCGGGTTGACCCGCGGACGGCTTCGGCCCGGGTTGCCGCCTGGTTGGCCGAGACAAAGGGGGTGGACTTTTATTTCAATACCCCGGTTACGCGGGTCGAAGGGGGGCGGGTGCATACGGCGAATGGCCCGCTGGTAGAAGCCGAGCGGGCCCTGGTCTGTAGCGGGAGCGATTTTGTCAGCCTTTATCCCGATCGCTTTGAAGCTTCCGGCCTGGTGCTTTGCAAGTTGCAGATGCTCAAAACCTCGGGGCAGAGTCGCTCCCTTCCCGGGCCGGCTCCCCACATCGCCAGTGGGCTGACGCTTCGCCACTATACCTCTTTTCGAAACTGTCCTTCGCTGGAAAAATTGAAGGCCCGCATCCAGGCGGAATCGCCGGAACTGGATCGTTTCGGGATTCACGTGATGGCTTCCCATTTCCCGGGAGGGGACGTGATCCTGGGGGATTCGCACGAATATGGAGACGAGATTTCTCCTTTTGACAAAACGGAAATCGACGACTGGATGATCCGCGAACTGCGGAAAATTGTCCGGCTCGATGATTGGAACATCCGGGAAAAATGGCATGGTATTTATGCCAAGCATCCTGAATTACCGGTTTTCCAGCAGAAGGTGGACGAGCGGGTCACCCTGTTCGTGGGAGCTGGGGGAGCCGGGATGACCATGTCCTTTGGACTGGCGGACCGATACTGGAATCAGAACGGATAAGGAATTACTGATGACAAAGTTGAAACATCTGCAGGGAATCGTGTTTGATTGGGCGGGCACGATGATCGACCACGGCAGCCGGGCGCCGGCGGCAGTCTTCCAGGAAATTTTTCGCCGCCAGGGGATCGAAATCACGGTCGAACAGGCACGGGGGCCGATGGGAATGGCCAAGCGGGAACACATCGCGGCCATTGCGGCCATGCCGGAAGTCGACCGGGATTGGCACCAGCGGTTTGGCAATCCCTGTTCCGAGGCAGAGATCGATGCGATGTACGAGCAGTTCCTGCCGTTGCAAAAAGAAACCCTGAAAAATCATGGCCGGCTGATCCCGGGTGCCGCCGAGGCAGCAGCACTCTGCCGGGAGCTGGGCCTGAAAGTCGGTTCGAGTACCGGTTATACCCGGGAACTGATGGTCGAAGTCTCCGCGACGGCCCGGGAACAGGGTTACGAACCTGACTTTGCACTCGGTGCCGAAGACGCACCGCGTGGCCGCCCTGCCCCCTTTCTCCTTTTTGAGTCCGCCAGGCGGATGGACGTTTATCCGATGTCGCGCATCGTCAAGGTGGATGATACGACGCTCGGAATCGAGGCGGGGGTGAATGCCGGTTGTTGGAATATCGGTATCACGCGGACGGGTAACCTGCTCGGGTTGTCCGAGGAAGAGACCCGCCAGTTGCCGGAGGGAGAGCTGGCACAACGGCTCGTTCCCATCCGGGAAAAAATGATCGAGGCGGGAGCCCATCTGACGCTCGAATCGGTCGAGGAGATCGAAGGAGCGCTGCGGCAGATCGATCAGTGGATGGACCAGGGGAAAACACCTGCCGGTTAAGCTGGATTCCGGATCCCGGTTGCTTCACGGCGGCTGCAGCAAAAAAAATCAGAAATGCCATAAGAATGTCGGCCGTGGATTTGGCGGGTATTTGGCCGGCCTGGAGTGAGATCAATCGTCGGTTGTCGGCTTCCGCGCTGTCGCCAGGTCAAGGTTCGGCTAAACTGAATGGGCGTTCCCAGGTGGTGCCCTGCTGCATGGAACGTCCAGGCGGAGGGAGCCCGATTGCGGCGTTTTCTTTTTGAGAGCCGGTGATCGACCCCCAGCTCCTTGAATCATTTCCCAGCTCCTTGAATCATTTCCCAAAGCCTTGAATCAACTTTCAGCGACCGAGGACTTTCCATGTTTCTGCCTTTCAATTCCCGAATCATTCATTGCGGAGCCGCCTGTTTGCTGGTTTGGTTGACGGGAGCGGGGTTTTCCGTTCCGCTTGCGGCCGACGAAGCGGTCGATTTCAACCGGGACATCCGGCCCCTGCTTTCGGACCGTTGTTTCAAGTGCCACGGTCCGGATGCCGAAGCACGGGAAGCAGAGCTTCGGTTTGACCAGGTCAGTGGCAAGCAAAGTCCTTTTTTCCAGCGGGGAGGGACGGCGGTCATCGTTCCAGGGGACCTGGAAAAGAGCACGCTCTGGGAACGCCTGATCACGGAGGACCCGGATCTCCGCATGCCACCGCCGGATTCCAAAAAACCGCCACTCAACAAAGCGGAAAAGGAACTGTTCAAAAAGTGGATTCAGGGGGGAGCCCGCTTTGACGCCCACTGGTCGTTCGTCACGCCGCAGCGGAGCGAGCCAGTGGATCATCCGGATGCCCGTTGGAATGGCGGGGAAATCGACCGCCTGGTGGGGGCACGTTTGCAGCAGGAAAAGCTCTCCCCCCAGCCACGGGCGGATCGGCGGACGCTGTTGCGCCGGTTGTCGCTGGACCTGGTGGGTCTGCCACCCACGCCTGCCGAAATCCGGCAGTTCCTAGAGGACCGTGAGCCGGGGGCCTACAAAAGGCAGGTGGACCGCCTGTTGGCACGGCGAGGCTATGGCGAGCACATGGCGCGGTACTGGCTGGATTTGGTCCGTTTCGCCGATACCAACGGGATTCACCACGACCATTTTCGCGAAGTCACCCCTTACCGGGACTGGGTGATCGATTCCTTCAACCAGAACCTTCGTTTTGACAAGTTCATTGAATACCAGATTGCCGGGGACCTGTTCCCCAAACCGACCACCGAGCAACTCGTGGCCTCCGGTTTCAACCGGCTGCACCTGGTGATCGACCGGGGAACTGCCTTGCCCGAGGAGAGTTTTCACCGGAACGTGGTCGACCGGGTGACCGCCTTTGGCACGGTCTTCCTGGGTCTGACCGTTCAGTGCGCCCAATGCCATGAGCACAAGTACGACCCCATATCCCAGAAGGATTTTTACGGGTTGTACGCCTTTTTCAACAACATTGATGCGGCGCCTGAAACGCCCGGTCGCAACCGGCACGCACCTTTTTTGGCGGTGCCCACTCCTGACCAGGTTGCGGAGATTGAAAAGGAGACCCGGCAGATCTCGACCCTCGAGACGCGGATCGCCAAGTTGGAGCAGAAGCAGAAACAGGCGGCTCCCAAACCGCTGGACAAGAAGACTCAAGAGAACGATCCAGCTGCCGCGGGCAAGCTGCCGGCGGTACCGGAAGAACTGGAGACTGTCCGCAAGGAGCTGGCGACTGCCCGCAAGCGTTTGGAAGCGATTCGCAAAGCAGCGCCCACGACCCTGATCATGAAGGAACGAAAGCAGGTACGGGAAACCCGGATCCGAATCCGGGGCGTTTACGACCAGCTGGGAGAAAAGGTCGAGCGTCAGACTCCCGGCTTTCTCCCGCCGCTCCAACAGCGTGGGGAGGTCCCTGACCGAATGGACCTGGCTCGCTGGGTGACCGATCCCGGTAACCCGCTGACCGCACGGGTCGCCGTCAATCGCATCTGGCAACAATTTTTTGGTGTGGGGCTGGTCAAAACTTCCGAGGACTTTGGTGCCCAGGGGGAACGCCCATCTCATGTCGACCTGCTGGACAACCTGTCGCTCCGTTTCGTGGAGAGTGGCTGGAATGTCAAGCAACTGGTCCGGGAGATGGTCCTTTCGGAAACCTACCGGCAGTCCTCGGTCGCCACGCCGGCCGCGTTTCAGGCCGATATTGAAAATCGCCTGCTGGCACGGGGCTCCCGCTTTCGACTGGATGCCGAAACCATCCGGGACCAGATCCTGCTGGTCAGTGGTCAGTTGAACCGGGAGATGTATGGCCGCAGCGTCAAGCCGCCGCAACCGCCCAACCTCTGGAAGTCCGTGTCGATGGTCAGTTCGAGCACTTACGCTTTCAAGGCGGATACGGGGGACAAGATTCGCCGTCGCAGCCTGTACAGTTTCTGGAAGCGGGCCATGCCACCTCCACAGATGACCCTGTTTGATGCGCCGACCCGTGAAAGCTGCATTGCCCGCCGGGAACGGACCAACACGCCGTTGCAGGCTTTGGTGCTGATGAACGAGGAACAGTATTTTGCAGCTGCCAAGCAGCTGGCCATCACGGTCATGCGAAACCTCGCGGATGACCGGAAGCGGATCGACCACCTCTACGAGTCCTTGACGGCCCAACTCCCGGACGACAACGAAAGGATGCTGCTCCTCAAGGGTTTGAACGACCTGAAAGAGTCCTATCGCTCCAACGCGACCCTCCGCGACGAGGTGACTGCCGGTCTGCAACTGGGGCAACTGCCGGGCGAAGAAGTGGCCGCTTATACCCTCCTGATCAATTCACTCTTTAACCTCGATATCACCAAAACGAGGAACTGAACATGAATCAGCCCTTTTTTGAAACCCTCGCCAACCGTCGGCTGTTTTTGAACCGGGCCGGAATGGGCCTGGGAGCGGCCGTGCTTGGCAACCTTGCTGCCAATCACGCTGCTGCAAGTCCTGCCGCGAACGGTTTGGTCAAACGGGACGAACTGCCCCATTTTGCTCCCCGCGCGAAACGGGTGATTTTCCTTTTCATGGCGGGTGCGCCCAGTCAGCTTGACCTGTTTGACTACAAGCCCGGGTTGGCTGAGAAATTCAAACAGCAACTGCCGGCCGAGGTCAGTGGTGGACAGCGGGTCACCGCGATGACGCGGGGGCGGACCCAGCTGGTTCAACCCACCAAATTCAAATTCAGCCAGCAGGGGCAAAATGGCATCTGGATGAGCGAGCTGCTGCCTCACCTGTCGACGGTGGTGGACGAGATCTGCCAGATTCGTTCCATGCACACGGACGCGATCAACCATGACCCCGGAAAGACGCTGGTCTGTACCGGTTCAGAGATTCCCGGAAAACCGAGTCTGGGCGCCTGGCTCAGTTATGGCCTTGGATCGATGAATCGCAACCTTCCCGATTTCATCGTGCTCAACTCGGCGGTCTGGTCGGGGGACAAGAGGAACGTGCAGGCACTCTACAAAAGGTTGTGGGGCACCGGCTTCCTCCCTTCGCGGCACCAAGGGGTGATGCTGCAATCCTCGGGCGACCCGGTGCTTTTTCTTTCCAATCCCAAAGGGGTGGACCGCAAGACCCGCTCCCGGATGCTGGACCTGGCGACCCGGCTCAACCAGAAACATGCGGCCGAGATTGGTGATCCGGAAATACAGACCACGATTGCCCAGCAGGAGATGGCGTTCCGGATGCAGGCATCGGTACCGGAGCTGACCGACCTGGGGCGTGAATCGAAAAAGACGCTGGAACTCTATGGTCCGGAGGTGACGCGGACCGGGACTTTTGCCCGCAACTGCCTGCTGGCCCGGAGGATGGTGGAACGGGATGTCCGTTACATCCAGGTTTACCACCGGGGCTGGGACCACCATGCCAACCTGCCTCCCAAAATGAAGGGACAGTGTTATGACATCGATCAACCGGCGGCGGCCCTGATCAAGGATCTCAAGCAGCGGGATCTGCTCAAGGACACGTTGGTCGTGTTCGGTGGTGAATTCGGCCGGACCGTTTACTGCCAGGGGAACCCGACCCGGGAAGACTATGGCCGCGATCACCATCCCCGCTGTTTCACCGCCTGGATGGCGGGGGGCGGCATCCGGGGGGGAATGGTTCATGGCCAGACCGACCCGTACAGCTACAACATCGTTGACAAAGATGGCAGGATCACGACCCGCTTTGAAGACGATGCGGTCCACGTGCGTGACCTCAACGCTACGATCCTGCACCAGCTGGGGATCGATCACAACCGGATGACCTTTCCCTTCCAGGGACTCGATCAGCGGATGACAGGCGTCAAGGAGGCCCATGTGGTCAAAAAGATTCTCGCCTGATTGACTGAACATGCAAAGGTCTGCTGTTCAGGCATTGCCATTACAGGAACGCTCCAGCGATCGAGAAAAATCCGAGCGATCCAGTCAGGACGATCAAGCCATGACCAGAAAGCACCCGGGTTGTGTGACCGGTGAGCTGGCTTTTGAATGACCTGGTCAATTTACGACTTGGCCACTCGGCCCTGACAACGTGGCTTCCCTGCCTCGTCTCATCGCTTCCGCAACATGGCCTCCCTTCCTGACTCCCGCGGGCTTCCTGCCCAGCGGTTCACCTCTTCTCTGCCATCCGGATTGGCGTCCCTGCCCCAGAACACCGGCATCCCTGCCCAAAATCGGATCCTCATGTACCGGCATTCCCTGCCGCATGAGCTGGCGTCCGTCCGATCCGGATTGGCCTCCGTGCCTTACCCTCTGGCAATCCTCGCCGTCCGGTGAAGCTGTTGCCGGCAACCCTGAAATTCCTGGTGCAGGCCAGGAATTTTGAACGGAATTGTTTCAGGCAATTCCGCCTGGAAGCCGGCTTCATCACGACCTGCCCGCACCTGGAAGATCCAAACTCCAGGGAGTTCGAGCCGAATCGGTCCTCGATCCGGATCTTTCGGCGGCCATCAAAAATGATCTGCAGCCGGATGACTCAAGTCATGATTCACAAAAGTTAATGGCTTGATCGTCGAATGAAAAGGGTTTTCTGGTCGGCTTGTATCCGTTTGTCGCAGAACCGCCTCTTTGTCGTAGAACCGCCATTTTGAAACCGGGATTCAAAAGAATCGCGAATTTCCGTTTTTTCATGGCGAAGGTTTTCGGATGCAACGTTGCCGTTGTCTGCGCTGGCTCCAGACGGCTCCGGGTGTGAAATCAGAACGCAGCATCTTCAGCTGATCCACTCCGGGATCACTTTGCCACCCACATCGGTGAGGCGGAAGTCGCGGCCCTGGAAGCGGTAGTTGAGTTTCAGGTGGTCCAGGCCGAACTGGTGCAGCAGCGTGGCGTGCAGGTCGTTGATGTGACACCGCTTTTCAGTGGCATGCCAGCCAATCTCATCGGTACCTCCGTAGACCTGTCCCCCTTTGAGCCCTCCGCCTGCGAGCGCCATGCTGAACGAGTAGGGATGGTGGTCCCGGCCGGAACCGACCTCCCGTTTTCCGTTGCGATTTTCCCCCAGTGGCGTGCGGCCGAATTCGGTTCCCCAGACCACCATCGTGGAATCCAGCAGGCCACGTTGCTTGAGGTCCCGGATCAGGGCCGCAATCGGCTGGTCCACGCACCCGGCGTTGTAGGGAAGCTCCTTGGGAATGTTGCTGTGATGGTCCCACGAGGCATAGATGATGTTGATGAAGCGGACGCCCCGTTCCACCATCCTGCGGGCCAGCAGGCAATTCCTGGCAAAACTGCGGTAGGTGTCTCCCTGCTTGCCCCGGCCGCCGAGGTCCTTGGGCTCCTTTCGATCCAGCCCGTAGGCATCGAGTGTCGATTTGGATTCACGGGTCAGGTCGATCAGCTCCGGTGCAGCCGATTGCATGCGAAAGGCCAGTTCGTAGGAAGCAATGCGGGCCGCGATTTCCGGGTCGCGGATTTCAGCGTAACGGGCCTGGTTGGCTTCCCGCAGCGTATCCAGGCCGGCCCTTTGCAGTTCCAGCGGCAGACCGTCAGGCGTGGAGAGATTGAGAACCGGTTCTCCCGAATTCCGAAACAGCACCCCGGCGTGGGTTGAGGGCAGAAACCCGGACTGCCAGAGAGTCGCACCACCGGAGGAACCCCGGCCGCTGTTCAGGACGACATAGCCGGGCAGGTTGCGGGAGGCACTACCCAGTCCGTAGGTCATCCAGGATCCCATGGTGGGCAGTCCGAAGGTCCCCCGACCACACTGCATCATCAACTGTCCCGGGTGATGATTGAACTGTTCCGAATGAAGGGAGCGGACCAGCAGCAGGTCATCGGCAACCGATCCCAGGTGGGGTAGCAGCTCACTCAGCTCCATGCCGCATTCGCCCCGCTTTTCAAAACGGTAGGGAGAACCCTGCAAGAGGGCATTCTGCTTCTTGATAAAGGCAAAGCGGACTTTTTCCAGCATCGAATCGGGAAGCGGTTGCCCGTGCCTCTTTTTCAGGACCGGTTTGGGATCAAAAAGATCGATATGCGAGGGAGCCCCCGCCATGAAGATGAAGATGCACGCCTTGGCCGGTCCGTCAAAGTGGGGTGCCTTCGGGGCGAGCGGATTGACAAAATCAGCCTCGTCCACCGGGGAGGCCGGTACCGTGGCCGGAACCGTTTGGGACTGGGCGTGGGCACGGTTCAGCAGGCCATCCTGGGTGAGCATCGAACCGAGGGCGGCCAGGCCGATTCCACTTGCGGTGGTGTTGAGGAACTCGCGGCGGGTGTCGTGAATCGGGTTCATGGAATCCGTTTTCCGGAAAGAGGCGGTTGGGGTTCAGTCCCGTACGATCAATTCGTCCAGGTTGAGGATCATGCGGGTGGTCGCTACCCAGGCGGCGTTTTCCGCCGGGGCGATTTTGTCCACCCGGTGCCGCTGGGTCAGTTTCCCGGCCAGCTCCGGGTTTTCCCGGTAGAAAACCCGGTTCCGCTGGAGCAGCTTTTCAAATCGGTGGACCTCGGATGCAGAGGGTTCCCGTGCAATGCACAAACGGAGCGCCCGTCGCAATCGTTCGGAATCGGTTTCCCGGGGTGATTGAAACAGCCGCCGGGCAAGCGCCTGCGCCGATTCGAAATAGACCTCGTTGTTGAGGGTGATCAGGGCCTGGATCGGCGTATTGCTCTGGTCCCGCTGGATGCGGGTGGTGTTGGAGTCAGGGCAGTCGAAGCTGGTCAGGTTCGGATGGGGAGACGTCCGTTTGAAAAAGGTGTAAAGTCCGCGGCGGTAACGGTCTTCTCCACCGCTGGTTTTCCATTTGAAGTTGTTGGCATAGCTGAGGTCGGTCACCCCGGAAGGGAGTGGGGGAAAGACGCTGGGCCCGCCCACTTTCTGGCTCAACAGTCCACTGGCCGCCAGCGTGAGATCCCGCACGATTTCTGCCGGAACCCGGACCCGGTTCTGCCGGGCCAGCCAGCGGTTGGTGGGATCCCGTTGGGAAAGCTGCGCTCGATGTACCGAGGCTTGCTGGTAAGTCGAGCTGAGCACGATCTTCTTGATCAACGCTTTGCGGCTCCATTTCATGGAATGCGAAAACTGGTAGGCCAGCCAGTCCAGCAGGTCGGGGTGGGTGGGCGGTTCGCCCCGCACGCCAAAATCATTCTGGGTCGCAACGATTCCCCGTCCAAACAACTGCGCCCAGGTATGGTTCACCGTCACGCGAGCGGTCAGTGGGTGAGCCGGGTCGACCAGCCAGCGTGCCAGGTCCATCCGTGTCAGCGAAGCGGTTTTCTTTTCCAGGGGATGAGTGGAGGAGATCAACTGCAGGACGCCTGTCTGGATTTCATCTTTGGGTTGCAGGAAATCTCCCCGGTGCAGGAGCCTGGTTTTTCGCGTGGCCGGACCGAGAACCCGAACGCTGAGCCGGGCCGGTTTGGGTGTGGCCTGCCGGGCGGCCTGGAGTTCTTTCCAGAGGGGCGCGGTTTGGGGATGGGTTTTGGCCACGAACCGGGAAATCGTTTCCAGGACCCGGGCATCCTGCTGTGGTTGTTTGAGAGCCTTTACGATTTCCGCCGGCAGGCTGCGAGCCGGATCAAGTCCGGTCATTGCGGTAACCCGGAACTTGCCAATCGTGTGCTTCCCTCCGTAACTCTGGTCGAGCACGACCTGGAGAAAATGCTCTTTTGAAAAAGCGACCGGCCTTTTCAGGAACAGGGTGATCTGGTGGGGCTTGCCCATCTGGGGAGCAACCGCCCAACCACTTTTGGCCTGGTCGGAGAGGGCGCCCGCAGGAGAGAATTTTGACTGGGAAAAATCAGCATCCGCGGAGGCAAATTCCAGTCGTTCATGCTTTTTGAAATCGGCATCCTGTGCCCGGTAGGCCCGAACCTGGCTGAGGACAAAGTTGCCATTGGGGGCCCTGCCCGGCCCCTGTGCGGGCAGTGTTTTGTCGGTCAATACTTCGATTTTGAAACCGGTCAGCTGTCTTCCCGGTGAATCAAAAAAGAGGGTGTATTTCGATTGGTCGGGCACGGGGCCCTGCACCAGCTGGCTTCCGTCGGCCCCGGCCTGCAGCGAAATTCCCTCGGGCAATTTGCTGCGGTACATCTTCAGTGGATGAAACCGGGGTGGCTCAGCGGATGCCAGTTGCCTGCGGGTGGTTTGGATCCAGGCCTCGACATCCGCGTCGATTGTCCGCCGTTGCTGCTCAAACCGTTTCTCGAGATCTTTGACTCTTTGTTGTTGGGCCGCGAGTTCCTGCTGGTAACGCTGCTCCGCCTCGAGGCTGGTCGGAACCTGGGCGCTGGTTTCATTGGCGTTGTTGAAAAACGAATACAGCTGGTAGTACTCGGTCTGGGTGATCTGGTCGTACTTGTGCGTGTGACAGCGGGCACAGGTCATCGTGAGCCCCATCCAGATCGCGCTGACCGTTTCGGTCCGGTCAAAGGTTGCCTCGACCCGGAACTGTTCCTGGTCGGTTCCTCCCTCGGTGTTGGTCAGTGTCTGCCGGTGAAACGCGGTTGCCAACCGCTGCATCGGGGTGGCATCGGGGATCCGGTCACCGGCCAGCTGCTCAATGGTGAACTGGTCAAAGGGCATGTCCGACTGGATGGCTTCGATGACCCAGTCCCGGTAACGCCAGGCGTTGGGGCGGGGGCGGTCTTTTTCGTACCCGTCGGAATCCGCGTAGCGTGCCTTGTCCAACCAGTGGCGAGCCCAACGTTCCCCAAAATGCCGGGAGGCCAGCAGTTGATCGACGATCGCCTCCAGGGCCCCGGGGTCGTCTGACTGGACGAAACGGTCTACCGCCTCCGGTGTGGGAGGAAGGCCGACCAGGTCATAGTAAAGCCTTTTGATGAGGGTCGCTTTTTCGGCCCGGGGGGAAGGATCGACCGATCGCTGTTGAAGCTGGCGAGCCACGAAAAAATCGATTTCGTTCTGGCACCAGTTGGCCGGGTTCTTTCCGGGCAGCACGGGGTTGCGAATCGGCTGAAAAGCCCAGTGTCCATCGAACTCGGCTCCCTGGGCGATCCAGCGGCGGATCTTTTCCACTTCGAGGGGTGTCAGTCGTTCCCCATCGGGCGGCATCCGGTCGGATTCGTCCTGCGAGACAATCCGTTCCAGCAACGTGCTGGCGTTCAGCTTGCCGGGGACAATGGCAAAATCTCCCGATTCCAGTTCAGCAACTGCTTTTTCGCGCAGGTGAAGCCTGAGTCCACCCTCACTCTTGTCCGGACCGTGGCAATCAAAACAGCGTTCGGAAAACAGGGGCTGAATGTCACGGCTGAAGCTGATTTTGTCATCGCCAGACGTTGCCATTGGCAGAAGGACCAGGAGCACCAGGTTCAGAAGGGTGAAACGTTTCATGGGCGGGACCGGTGGAAAGAAAAAAAAGTGGTCGGCGGGCAGTGGTCAACTGACACCAGTTTACAGGAAAATCGCGCAGGAAAAATCAAATTCATGCGTTGCCGGCGGGAAGACCGCCCCGTCGGTCAACGGCGGATGCGGGTTCCGGTACCTTCCACCAGTTCCCCAACCTCGGCTGCAGAAACGAGGCAGAAATCACCCGATATGGTGTGTTTCAGCACGGCGGCTGCCGTGGCAAACTCGATCCGGAATCCCGGGTCCTGCTTTTGCAAAAGGGATGCGATCAGGCCGGCGGCAAACGCATCGCCGGAACCGATGCGGTCCACGATTTCGAATTCATGTCTGCGGCTTTGCCGTTTTTCTCCCCCCTGCCAGTAGATACCCTGCAGGCCGTTGACCGACGCCGACAGTTCGTCACGCTCGGTATAGGCAAGGTGACCGATCCCGTAACGATCAGCCAGTTGACGCATCCGCTGGTCGACGTCGGGTTCCTTGATTCCGAAAAAGAGTTCCGCATCCCCCGGGGAGGCAAACAGGATATCGACCCGGGGCGCGTAGCGGCGGTAGGCTTCTCCAGCCTGCTCGATGTCCCACAGGGCGCTGCGGTAACTGCAGTCAAAACTGACGAGGCAATTCGCCGACCGTGCCGCTTCGAGGCAATCGTCCATGGCCGCCTGAACCGCATCCCCCAGTGCCGGAGCGGTCCCGGTGATATGCACCACGTCCGCGTCCGCGAGGAGGGTTGGCCAGTCATAGTCGTTGCGGTTTGACTGGCGAAAGCCGGTATGCAACCGGTCATAGACGACCCGGGTGGGACGGATGGAAGCGCCGGTTTCCACGAACAGTATCCCCAGGCGATCTCCTCCCAGGCAGATGCTCGAGGTGTCCAGGCGATAGCGGTTGAGAAACTCGATGCAGGCGTGGCCGATTGCCTGGTCAGGAACACGGGAGACCATCTGGCAGTGTTCGACACCAAAGTTCTTTGCGGCGACCAGAACGTTGGCTTCGCCACCGGTGTAGCGTGCCTGCAACTGTTCAGCCTGGGCCAGGCGGAGATGCTGTGGGGAATCCAATCGCAACAGCAGTTCACCAAAGCCAACCAGTTTCGTTTTCAATCGAGTGCTCCCTTTTATTTTTTTGGTGCCGGTGTTGCGGTCAGGATCAGTGTCTCGACGTTTCGCCCACAGGGTAAAACCTGTCGGGCAGTCCGTTGCTGGTTGTCCGATTTGCCAATGATGCGAAAGGTCTGCTGGAATTCCTTTACAGGTTCGATTTTCAGTTTGATTTTTTTGGCGGTCTCCCCCTTGGCAGCGGAAATGACGGCGGTCTGTTTGGCCGCCTCTCCGAGGCCCTCGGCCCTGATTTCGACTGGCTGGTTGAACCCGTCCTTGCGTTCAACGGCGACTTCGATTTCCAGGGGCTTGCCTGGAACGGCAGCAAACTGGTTGGCGGTCACGGACAGGGAAAAATCAGGGGTCGGTCGACTGCTGCGAATGCGGTAGACAAAATGGGGCCCGCCAGCGTCGGCGGAATCCTTGATGCGGGCATAATAAAGACCGTCTGCCGGAACCGTGAAATCAACCACGAGGTCCGGATCGGCCTTGGAATTGTCATCTTTGTTCAAGAGGGATTTTCCCTCGGAGTCAAAGAGGGTCAACAGTGGATCGAGTTCCAGCCCGTACTTGCGGGCGTCCAGTTGAAAGCGGATTTTTTCTCCTTTTTTGGCCTCAAAACGGAGCAGGTCCAGTTCACCGGCGCGGGAAATCGTACCAGTGAAATCAAAGGGGATGCTGAGTGGTTTCTCGGAAGGGTGTTCCCCTTCGAAAGTTCGCTGGACCCCTTCACCGCTTGGTGGCAATTCGAAAAAACCGGCCGTTCCGGGCTGGTAGAAGAGAATCTGCTGGTCTGGCAGGACCACCTGCTTTAATTGGGGCCCCTTTTCCGTGTCGGTGGGCAGGTTGAAACCGACTGCCTGGTTTTTGCCCACCGTTCCGGTCGACAGGGGACTTGGGAACCAGAGAACCGGTCCACTGGAAATCTGCAGCAGGTAACGGTAGTCGGCGGCGCCTGCAAATCGGACGGTGCTGTTGGGGGTCGAGGGAAAGGCAAAGATCCTCACGAGGTAGTGCCCATCGGCAGGGATCGGAACCACCAGCATCGGGTCGATTCCTCGCCGGTCATCATTCTGATTGAGCACGAATCCCCGTTCATCACAAATTTGAACCACGCTGTCCATCGTCTGCCCAAAAAGGGGATTTCCCATCACAGTCGCCACGAGGGATTCTCCCTTTTTGCATTGGACGCGGAAACAGTCGACATCGCCGCTTTTGGCCAGGACCCCGGAAACATTAGCCGGAATGGGAACCTCCTGGGGGGCCTTGGGAGAGTCGTTGGGTTCCTTTTCCACGAGAGAGGCAATCGAATCGGTCACCAGGGGAACCGGTTGCGAGGCCCCCTTCCTGTCCAGGAAACGGACCAGGTAAATCCCGGGTGCGGCTTCTGGCGGCACGGTGACCCGAAAGATTCCCTTTTTGAGGGCTTCGAACTTCAATCCCGGGCGATTGGAGTGAAATTGGACCGGCCACTGGTCAAATTTTCCGCTGGCGGTGATTTCCGTGGTTTGGCCGATCGTGGCTGCCCGGGGCGCAAAGGAATTTAGGTCGGGCTGGGCGAATACCGGTTCCAGGAGGAAGGGGTTGAACAGCAGGGCAGGAATCGCAAGCAGGAAAAACAGAAACCGTGGCAGGAGGATGGGCGATTCCACCCATTGCGGTTGGTGACAGGCTGGAGGGCCGTCGGGATTCGGTTTTGATTCCGTATTGAGTCCCATGCTCAAGCAGTCTGCTTCTTCAAGTGGCATTTCAGGTAACGTTCTTTTTCCGCTTTGTCTCTGGATTTGCGACACGGGTAGCTGGTGGGCAGCTTCCGATCCGATTCCGACCAGTCGGGCACCCTGGCGATCTGTGACTGCTGGCGTTTGGCACCAACCCTGGGCACCGCTCACCTGCCATGAGCTCCAGGTGTTTGTTGGGGCGAGTGGGCTGTCGCCCGTCCTGGAAACAGGGTTTTCTGGTCAAGGCTTGGGTATCCGGGTTCCGAATCAGAATCCTGGCCAAGTGGATTGGATCCTTTGGGTCAGGAGGGTGCCCTTCCCTTTCGCCCAATGCGTTTTGACCGTTGCTAACCCATCAGCTCCTTGATCGGCTGAGGATCACTGACCAGGTGGACGGGCCGCCCGTCCGGATTTCTCAAAAGTTTTGCTGGGTCAATTCCCAGTTTCCGGTAAATGGTGGAAACAAAGTTCTCCGGTGCCAGAACGTTTTCGACTGCGGAATACCCCTGGCGATCGGTGGCGCCGATGACCTGCCCTCCGGGAACACCACCCCCGGCAAACATCACACTCATGGCATTGGACCAGTGGTCCCGACCCGCATCCTTGTTGATCTTGGGCGTGCGACCGAATTCTCCCAGCACGATCACCATGGTGCGTTCCAGCATTCCTTTTTCCTCGAGATCGGCAATCAGGGCGGCAATGCTCGATTCGAATGCCGGCAATCGTTTGTCCAGCGCCGGGAAGATCCCCCGGTGATGGTCCCAGCCCCCTTCGTAAAGGGTGATGAAGGGGACGCCCGCCTGGACCAGTCGCCGCGCCAGCAGCGCCCGCTGGCCAAACGGGTTGCGACCAAAACGGGTGCGGGTTTTGCCGTCTTCCTTTTCGATGTCAAAAGCGGCCTGGGCCTTTTTGCTGGCGATCAGCTCAAAGCCCTGTTCGTAGAACTCATCGAAGGCGATCAGCGGATCGCCGGAAGCTTCGTCCTGGATACGGACCATTTTGTCGACACTGGATCGGACATCCTTGCGGAGTGCAAAGCTGTTGCCATCGAGCCCTCGCGGAAGCGCCACATCCCGGACGCGGAACCCCTGGCGGTTGGGATCGTTGGAGACCACAAAGGGGGCGTACTTGGCACCGAGAAAGTTGGGTCCGCCCGAACGGGACATGCTGGGCATGGAGAAATAGGGGGGAATGCCCTCGGGGGCTCCAACCTCTTTGGCGATCACCGAACCGAGGCTCGGGTGGAAACTGACAAAGGCGCCGCAGCCAACCGGGATCCTCGGTGGTGCGCCGGTCATCATGTAATGATTGCCGGCGCCGTGGTTTCCCTGGTTGTGTCGGATGGAACGCACGATAGCCAGCTTGTCGGCCATCGCCCCCAGCTGTTTCATGTGTTTGGAAAAGTGAATGCTGGAAACTTGGGTGGGAATCGACTCGAATTCCCCGCGGATTTCCACTGGTGCCAGTGGTTTCGGATCAAAGGTCTCGTAATGGGTGGGACCCCCGTCGAGCCAGATCAGGATGCACGCATCCGCCTGCCGGTTTTTGCGGACCGTTTCACTGGCCAGGGTCTGCGATTGCAACGCACCGAGGAAACCACCGGCTACCAGTCCCCCCAGTCCGAGTTTCAGGCAGTCGCGCCGCGAGGTCCCTTCGCAGTTGGTGAGTGGCTTCCGGTTTGAAAAGCTTTTGGTAGAAAGATTTCGTGCCATCCGATTCAATCCAAAAAAAGGAATTCCGGGTCCGTTTCAGTCCTGTACCGAAAACTCGGGGGTATTGATCATGCCCCACATCAGGTCTTCGATTCGCTGTTTGAGTTGTTTGGGGTCGAGGGTCTGTGGCTGACTCTTCCCTGTCGAGCTGGTGTTTTCTGTTTTCGGCGTTTTTAAAGCGGGCCCTTGATTCTCACCCGAAATCAACCCTTTTGCAAACTCCCGTTCGGTCGCATCCGGCATGCGGCTGTAGATCATGAGGTAGATTTCCTCCACGATTTCGCCCGGCGTTTTACCGCTTTTGGAGAGGCGTGCCGCCGTCCCGCCCTCATCGGTGAGTCGTCGGTGAATTTCTTCGGCGTTCATCAGGTGCAACGACTGGGTGACCGTAAACTCGCTGGTACGTTCACAGGGGGGGTCCTCGTTGGGATTGGGCCGGCCGAAAGTATCGAGGAACAGCGAGCGGGTACGGTGGGTCCAGATTTCACTGGCCCGTGCACCTGAGGGGGTGGCGTCAAAGCGCGATTCGACTCCGGTGATCTGTGAAAGGGAATCGATCAGCGTTTCAGCACGCAGGCGATGTCGGTAATGACGGGAATAATTCAGACGGTCGGAAACATTTTTCTCTCCCGGAAGGGAGCTCAAGCCATAGGCGTAAGAATTGCAGATGGTCCGAATCAGCTGTTTGAGGTCGAAATCCTGTTCCTGGAAATGCTGAGCCAACGCGGTAAGCAATTCACGGTTGGTGGGCGGGTTGGTGGCCCGCAGGTCATCCACCGGTTCCACAATGCCCCGCCCCATCAGGTCGGCCCAGACACGGTTGACCTGGACTTCGGCAAAAAACGGGTTCTTTTTGGACGTCACCCAATCGGCCAGTTGTTCCCGCAGCGAGGGTGGGGAAATCGTGGTGACCAGGACCTGTTTTCCTGACAGGGGTGCGGCGGCTTTCCAGTCACCGAAAAGAGGTCTCGGTTCCAGGACCACTCCGCTCGCCGGATGGGTCACACGGGCATTGCCCGTTTCGAGAATAATCTCTTCGCTACCGGAAATGGGGGGCGAGAGACCGGTTCCCTTGCGTCCCACCTGCCTGAAAAATGCGGCAAAGCTGTAAAAATCTTCCTGGCTCCATTTTTCAAACGGGTGGTGGTGGCATTTGGCACACTCCAGTCGAATCCCGAGGAACAGCTGGGTGACCAGGGTGGTCAACTCATCCGGGGAGCGACGGTCCCGAAACAGGGTCACCGCACCGTTGCGAAAAGTGCTGCCACGTGCCGTGATCAGCGAATGGACAAACTGGTCGTAGGGAACGTTGCTGCGAAATTGCTGGCGGATCCAGTGGTCGTAATTGAGCGTCGTTTTGATGCCCACCCGGTAAGGGTTGGTGCGCAGCAGGTCGGCCCATTTGTTGGCCATGAACTCGGCGTACTCTGGCATCTCAAGGAGCTGGTCTACCAGCCGGGACCTTTTGCCGGGTTGGTCGCTTTCCAGGAATTGCCGAGCTTCGGCTGCCGATGGCAGGCGTCCGATGATGTCAGTGTAGACCCGCCGCATGTACTTGGCGTCGTCGACCTGCCGGGAGGGCGTGATATTCAGTCGCTGAAGTTTTTTCCAGACCAGGTCATCGATGAAGTTGTAGCGGGGCAGCCGTTGGTAGAAGGCGGGTGCCACTGTCTCCGGGAGCGGGATGGCGACGTGGCAGACTTCGATGATGTTCATGTAACGTGCCATGATGGCCGTTTCGCCCGGGAGCTCTCCGGCAGTCACTTCGCCGGTCGGACCCACCGCCACGATGGCGGGGTCATTGGATTGAAAAGTGGAAACGTCCGTCACTTCCCGCGAGGAGCCATCCGCGTAATGGGCGGTCACGACCAGCGAACGCCGCTCCCCGGGGTGGAGCAACTCGTTGGTCCGGTTGAGTGAAATCCGTTCGAGGGTGGTTTCGTTTTCTGCCCTGCGTCGGCCACCCTGCAGCAGCCATTCCTTGAGCACGCGGTAATTGGAACTGTCGACCTCCATCCGCTTTCCACCGCCGTGGGGGACCGTGCCGGTCGCCTTGAGCAACAGCAGGCTGTTTTCCGGTGCCGCCGGAAAAACACGTCGGCCGCGTGATTCCCGTGTGATGGCCGCAAAATCAAAGTCGGAATCAAAACCCAGCAGAGAAAGCTGAAAGCCGTTTTGCCCCCGTTGCTTTCCGTGGCATCCACCCGAATTGCAGCCGGTAGAGGTCAGGATCGGCTGCACATCGAGTTCGAAAGAGATCTTTTCATTACCCCCAACCTCACCTGGAAAGCAGATCGCGGTGAACGAGAGAAAAACCAGGAGGCAAAAACAATTCCGTCTCATTTTTGCATAGCCAGGAAGGAAGGTGAGGAAGGAACCTTGATTATAGTCCAATCATGATTCGAAATGAACGTGGATTGATAAGGGAATTGGGCGGGGGCCTGGCCGTTTTTCGGTAAAATTGATTCAAAACGGTCACCGAAGCGGGGCTGGTTCGCCTGGAACCGGGTGATCCGAGATCGGGTCGAGCTTGCCCGCGGAGGCAGATGGAAACTGCGGCGGCTCCCTTCCCGGTCTGGTATCATGGGGAACGGGTTTACCGGTCTCGCAGGAATGACCGGCTGAGCCCCGCTCAAAAACCGTCCCAACCAGGAAGTTTCAGGTAAAACCGATGAACGCAACGCGCTTTTCCAAATTCAATCCGTGCTGGGTGCTGCTGGCCCTGCTTACTCTCTCGATGGGTGTCCAGGCCAGCGATGATCCGCCTGCCGGGCAGACCCCGCGGAAAGAACCGGCCGTTGAAGATGGACTGCCCAAGGTCAAGCACATGATCGACACGCATATTCATCTCTATGACACGTCCCGGGAGAAAGGGGTGCCCTGGCCTCCCAAGGATGACAAGGTCCTTTACAAGCCGCACCTTCCCCCGGAATTCAAATCGGTTTCCCAAAAAGCGGGTGTGACCGGCGTGGTGATCGTGGAAGCGAGTGACTGGGTGGATGACAACCGCTGGGTTCTCGACCTGGTGAAAGGGAACGATTACTTTGTCGGGCTGGTTGGTAACGTCGATCCGTATCGGAAGGATTTTGGAAAAGAGCTGCGAAAAATTGCCAAGGACAAGCGGTTGGTCGGAATTCGGGCCCGGGTGAGCGGTAAAAAAATCGACTACCGTGACAAGCAGGTACTGAAAAGTTTCAAGGTGCTTTCCAAGCGGGGCCTGACACTGGACATCCTGATGAATGGAGAGGGCCATGAAACCGTGCTCGAAGTTGCCGGCGTCGCGGAGAAACTGCCCGAACTGCGAATCGTTGTCAACCATGTCCTGGGTTACAACATCGATGGCAAGCTTCCGGGCAAGGAGTGGATGGATGCGGTAAAAAAACTTTCGGCGCACAAGAACGTCTATGTCAAGATTTCCGGTCTTTACCAGCGATGTGTTCCACAACCTGCCACGCAGGAGGTGGACCACTACCGGGAGTTGCTCGACATTCTCTGGAATCAGTTTGGTGAAGACCGTCTGGTGTACGGCAGCAACTGGCCCTGTACCAAGAAGTCGGGTGACTACACCAGTTTCGTCAAGCTGGTCAATCGGTACTTTTCGGAAAAGGGACAGCCGGCCTGCGAAAAGTATTTCTGGAAGAACGCGTCAACGGCCTACAACCTGGGGCTGAAATAGTTGTATCCATTCAAACGTTGTTGGCGTCCAGGGAGTGCTGCTCGAGTCGTCCCGGCACGGGTTGGGAGACGCAACGGCAGCCTGGCAAACAGGAATGGGTTCTCCCGGTTGCCTCGTGGCAAAAAAAACGGCAACGAACAGAAAAAAAAGAGGTGACTCTCCAATGGCAGGTGCCGAATCCAGGCAAGATCCTGAAGCCGGAGTTTTGGCGGGGCAAGCGGCTGGCCTGCTTTTCAAATGCGATCCCCTTTGGCAGAGTGGCCTGCCAGCATTGTTGACAGCCCTGGTGATGGTGAATGGTTTGTCGGGGGCGGACCCGATCCGGATCTGGCCCGACCTGGCACCGGGTGAAAAAACAAAATTGACCGGTACCCTGCAGCCCTTCCGTAAAAATGAGAAACCACCGGTCAGCCGGGTGGAAAATATCACGCTTCCCACGATGACCTTTCATCCGGCTGACAAGCCGAATGGAGCGGCGGTGGTGATCCTGCCGGGAGGCGGGTTTGCCAAGGTAGTGCCCAACAAGGAGGGGACCGAGTACGCCGCCATTCTCAACCGGATTGGCGTCGCGGCCTTTGTGCTCAGTTACCGCACCCGTGGCAGCGGGGAAACCGAACCGTGGAAAAAACCGCTCCAGGATGCCCAGCGGGCGATCGCCTTCGTGCGGGCCCATGCCGACGATTACCAGCTGAAAAGGGATCGAATCGGGCTGGTGGGGTTCTCTGCCGGAGGAAACGTGGCCGCCCGGTTGCTTTGTGGCGGAAGCCGGAAAACCTATCCGCGAATCGATGCCATGGACGATCAGCCGCACCGGCCTGACTTTGCGATGCTCGTTTATCCCTGGAATATCCTGGATGTCAAAAGTGGAAAACTGGTGGACGGAGTGGCGGTTCCTGCCGACTGTCCCCCGACCTTCCTCGTTCACACCCACGATGACCGATCGACTTCACTTGGCACGGTCCTGTTCTACGTGGGACTCAAACAGCATCGGATCCCGGCTGCCCTTCACGTCTACTCCAACGGGGGCCACGGATACGGGACACGTCCCATACCCGGCTCCCGGATCAGCGACTGGTCTTCCCAGTCGACCGGGTGGCTGGAATCATTCGGATGGAAGTGAGCCCGGGTTCGGTTGCCCGGATTTTCTGAATCCAAGGCGAGTGTCCTATTCAGGAAATCGACCGTTTTTTAGGTTCCCGCTGACCGCTGCGTCCGATTGGCTGTCCTTAACCGGGGTGGATTCCCTGTTGCAATCCCCACTTTAGAGGATCCGATTTTGCCACAGTGGCCTGATCAGGAGGCCAGTGATGAAAAATCCGAACTTGGGTGGGTGGCAATGCCCATCAACAGATGTCATATTCAAGCGAGACGAGCTAGAAAGACCCAGAGATATCGCATGACACCCTCGCTAAAAAAAGCCTCCCTGCTGTTTGTTTTGTTCACTGGCTGTGGATTTGTCCTGGCAACGATGCTGGAACCGGAATCGGTTGCCGGTGCCAGAACGGGTGCATCGGATGCGTACACTCTCGAATCCAGCCTGTCGGGCGCCGATGACCTCAAGCCGGTCGATAACATGCACCACTTCATGGAGTACATCTACGAGCCGGTTTTCAACGATCTGAAGGAGTTGGTCAAAGAAGCTCCCGCGGACAAAAAAGGATGGACTGCCCTGAAATCCAAGTCCCTGATCCTTGCCGAAAGCAGTATCCTGCTGGCTGACCGGCCCGACGAAAAAGGGGATGCCGATAGTTGGAAGGAAGCCAGTGTCCTCGTTCACCGGGGAGGGTCGGCTCTTTACCAGGCTGCCCGTAAAAAGGATTTCGAGGGAGTGAAAAAAGGTTTTGCGGCCATGATCAACGGCTGCAAAAAATGTCACGAAGAATTCCGGTAAACACCGGTTTTCGTATCGTCGGTGACTTGGGATTTCAAAGTCACGGTTTTCACAAAGTGACGATTGTCGAAATGGTCACAGATTTCGAAAACGGACGGTTTGGAAAACTGCCACCGCAACCGGGTGGTTTTCGGAAACAGGGTGGTTTTGGGAAAAAGATGGATCCGCCGGGGTCCTTTTTCTTTGCGCGGTGGCAAGATGGGAAGAGTCTCGCTGGGCTCTGCTGAATTCTTGCCGGATTAATTCCCCCACCGTAATTTCTTTCCAGTGTTGTTCTTTTTACGGGGAAAACGGTTTAACCGGTCCCGGGACAACAGGGACCAGGCAGAGGAGGAACCGCTTCGATTTGAGCGGAATGCCGGTTTTGCACCTGTCCCCGCCTGTGCAGGGCGTTACACTGGGGGTGCTATTATGCAACAGTCGGATGACATGTTTTTCGGAAAGAAGAGATGAAAAAAAGAAACTTACTGATCCTGGCGATGCTCTTTTCGCTGGGATGCCTGGGTTTGCAGGGAAATGCTTACTCCCAGGATGAGAAAAAAGAGGAGGCGGCCGAGTCGGAGGACGCGGGGCGCTATGCCAAGCTGCTGAAAGAATTCAACCAGATCATGGCAGGCTGGACCCAGAAGGTTCAGGAAGCCAACAAGGAAATGCGTGGAGCGGACCCTGCTGCCCGGGCTGAAATCAACAAGCGAATGACCGCGGCCCAGGCCGAGTTGATGCTCAGTATCAACCAGGTGGGTGAACAGATGATCGCACTCGCGGAGTCCAAGGAAAAAGAGGTTGCTTTTGACGCCATCAGTTGGATTCTGGGTTCTCCCTATGTGAGGGATGCCAAGATCAAGGCGGCTGCGACGGCAAAAATCAGCGATCACCTGGACAACCCGAAGCTCAAGGCACTGCTGCCACAAATTGGACGGGGGCTGCCCAGCCAGGCAACCGAGGATCTCTATCGGTCCATTGCCGAAAAGAGCACCGATCCCTCCATGCAGGGACTGGCAACGGTCACCCTCGCGAGCTACCTGCGAAACAACAAAAAGACGGTCAGCAGCATGCTGGGCAATCCCGCATTCGCCAGGGCCTACCCGGATTCGATTGATTATTTCAAAAAACTCGCCGCGACCGAAGATTCCGTGGTCGAGGGGTTGCTGAAAACGGCCGCTGAAAAGTATGCCGACGCGCCTTACCAACGTGGGCAAACCATCGGTGAATACGCGGCCCGCGAACTGAAAATTATGGAGATCCAGAAAAACCTGGAAGTCGGTAAGGTTGCTCCCGAGATCGAAGGTCCCGATATCGATGGGGTGAATTTCAAATTGAGTGACTACCGCGGCAAGGTCGTAATGCTCGATTTCTGGGGCGACTGGTGAGGACCTTGCCGGGCCATGTACCCACACGAGCGGTCGCTCGTAAAACAGCTGGCAGATAAACCCTTCGCACTGGTTGGCGTCAATTCGGACCGGGACCTGAGCAAACTCAAGGAAGTGGTCAAGGAAAAGAACCTGACCTGGAGAAGTTTTCAGAACCAGAAAGGAAAAGACGGAGTCATTTCCGACATGTGGGCCATCTCGGGGTGGCCAACCATCTTCATCCTTGACGAAAAAGGTGTGATTCGCTGGAAGGGTCACGGTGGTGACATCGATTCAGTGATCACCGAACTGCTCGGAGAAATGGGCCACGAAGTCAAGCTGGTCCACGACTACGAGAACGAAGGCAAGGACAAGAAAGAGGACCAGTAGGGTTCCGGAACAGTAGGGTTCCGGGCCGGAACGGTTCGGCTTTCGGCTGTGCATTCAAATTGCATTCAGAGAGACACCCCCGGTTTTCCGGGGGTGTTTTTTCATGAGCGTGCCTTTCGGTTCGCTTCCGGATCCTGATGTTTTGCAACCGATCGGCGGGAGCCTTCGAACGCAGTCGCCCGGGAATCCCTCCAGGATTGGTGACCGCAGGACTCGTGACACCGGTCCGCAATCCGCAGGGGAGACCTTTGTCGGGAGGAACCTTTGCCGGTGGGTTACCGGCGAGAATCCGTTGGATTCCTGTCAATTGTTGAGCGGCTGAGTGCTGCGCAGAAAAGCGAACAGATCGCGCCGCTGTTGAGGTGTCAGGGGATCAAGCAATCCGGTCGGCATCAGTGACTGGGGAACCGCTTTCCGGTTTTCGATGGCCTCGATCTCGATACGAACATCTCCCCCCTCGGCCGTGCGAACCACGATCTTCTGGTTGTCCTGTTCCCGGACAAAGCCGGACACGACACGACCATCGTCAAGGGCGAACATCGTGTTTTCAAAACCTTCCCGGATCTCGGCGTTTGGGTTGACCACGTGCAACAGCATCATCCGTACGTCGTTTCGCTGGTAGGAGGTCAGGTTGGGTCCGATTTCCCCACCGTTCTGGTAGAGACGGTGGCACTTTCCGCAATGCGTAACAAAGAGTTTTTTCCCCTCGTAGGGTGAGCCTTCTCCCTCCCGCAGCTGTTTGTAGAATTCATCGATTCGGGTCCTCAGGGCGGCATCCGTTGCACCCCGAACAGCACCGAATTGCCTGGAAACCTCCTGCTGCAGGGTCGGATCGGCATGAAAGAGCATTCTCCGGGGCGTCGAAGCGGAAAGTTTCTCCGGGTCGAGCTGGCCCGCTTTCAGTGATGCCAGCAGCTGGCGACACCAGGAGACGCGGGAAACCAGTACCGATTGAGCGACGGCCAGGGAGTCTCCCTGCAGCCGGGGAAGGAGATCCACAATGCTCTGGCCGACAGTTGCCGCATCAAATTTCTGCAAGGATTCGAGGCAGGCCACCGTAAGACGGGGTTCCCCGGATTTTTTCATTTGATCCAGCAGCGTGGGGAGAGCTTCACCCGAGCGGATATCCCCCAGGGCCCGAACCAGTTTTTCCTTTTCAAGGACAGGAGTTTTCGGGTCACCGACCCGGCTGATGGCCTGCTTGATCGATTTCATGTCGTTCTGGCGAACCTGCATTTCAAGGGAAGCCCCGCCCAGCTTGCTGATCACGGTCAGCAGTTCCGCCGGGAAACGGAGATTGGCCAGGTTTCGGGTGGTCGATTCCAGTTCCGACAGCATTTTGGCGGAAAGCGGCTGGTTTGCCTTTCGGGCTGCGGTCAACAGTTGGGCCAACGCGAGAAACTCCTTTCGGGTTCCCGGTAGGGTGAACCGCTTGACCAGGCGGGTTGCCAGGTGGTCGACCACTAACCGGTTTTGCCAGAAATCGGGACAGCCCTCGATCCAGCGAAGAATTTCGGCCGGCTGCCCGCATTTGGATTCCAGTGCCCACCAGATCAGCAGAGGCTGGTAGGGGTCGCTGGTGTCCGATGGGTGGGCGAGAAGAGCCTGCACCAACGCCAGGCAGTCGTCGGTTGCGAGCCGTTTGGCAGAAGATGCGATTTGTGTCCGCGTTTCAATGTCGGGTTCCCGCGCTGCCCAGGCCGCGACGCTGTCCCGCAGCGAGGGTGGAAGTTTCTTTTCATCGCAAACGAGGCGGATGAACCAACGGCGGACATGCGGGTTGCGATGTGAAAGTGGATCCGCCTGCAAAAGAGACTTCAGTCCACCGACCTGGTAAATGGCCCACAGGGATTCCAGTGCCAGCTGTCCGGATTCCTGCTTCAGGATTTTGTTCAGCTGGGGAAGAACCGACCTGTCCTTGCGATCACCCAGCAGACGGAGTGCGGTCTGGCGGAACCAGCGATTGGGGTGAGCAAGGTACGGGAGCAGTTCCTCGGAGGACACTTTGCCGAGGTCAAACTTTTTCACCGCAGGAGCCTGTTTGCCCGTCAGGCGGTAAACGCGGCCATCTTCCTTGTCGGTCAGGCCGACACTCGCTTCGAGATGGGAGACGTTGTTGTCGTACCAGTCACAGACGTAGATGCCGCCATCCGGTCCGAGCTTGATGTCCACCGGGGTGAACCAGCTGTCGGGGGTCTTGACCGCATGCTGCAGGTCGACCGTTTCAAAAGTGGAACCCCTCGGCAAAAAGTCAGCTTCCACGACACGGCCTTGCAGGGGTTCAATTCCAAACAGGTTTCCCCGGTGTTTTTCGGGCAACGCTTCCGCTTCGTAGATAATGAAGTTGTGTGTGAATCTCTGGACCCGGGCATGCTTCATGTGGGGGAAATAGCCGAAGGCGAACGGGTTGGAAAGGGCGCCATGCTTGGTGAATCCTTTTCGCAGGTATCCACCTTGCGGGTAGTGAAAACCTCGGGTGTCACCACCGTTGTGACCGGAAAAGACCCGTCCCACACTGTCCACTTCGACACCAAAAGCATTGCCTCCCCCCTCCGCAAAAATTTCGTACCGCTTTTGTTCGGGATGGTAGCGCCAGATAAGTTGTCCCATGGAACGGACCGGGGTCTTGTCGATGCCCGGCCGAATAATGTTTGCCGATACGGTGCTCCCCTGGGCAGCGTACAGCCAGCCATCCGGTCCCCAGCGGAGACTGTTGGTGCAGGAATGGGTGTCTTCCATTCCGAAACCGGAAAGATGAACAATCGGCTTGCTGTCCGGTGCATCGTCCTGGTCCTGGTCCGGGTAGAAAAGGAGATAGGGGGGATTGAGGACCCAGACCCCTCCCCTGCCCCGGCAAAAGGAGGTCGCAATGTTCAGGTTATCGACGAAGACCTTGTGGGAATCGAATTGACCGTCCCCGTTGGTGTCTTCGTGAATCGAAATCCGGTCGGCTCCCGGAACAAAACCGGCTTCTCCGGGGGCCTTGGGGATCTTGTCATAAACGTTGCGGTAATAACGGTCTTTGCTGACAACTCTCAGCCCGGCCGGGTCCGGATATTGACGATACTCCAGCAGCCAGAGCCGTCCCCGTTCGTCGAAATTGCAGAACAGTGGTTGGGCGATCACCGGTTCGGAGAGGAGAGCGTCGATCCTCAGGTCGTCAGGCAGTTCGAACAGCCGGGCCGCCAATTCGGGTTTCCTGGGGAGCGATTTGTCTTGCCCCAGAGCCGACAGGCCGGCCAGAACCACCGTCATCCACACGGCCAGCAGGTAGTGCCCCGGAGCACCGCAACAAGGAAATTTGCAACAAGGAGAAATTGTTTTCATCAATCTGCTTTCCCGTGATTCTTCGTCCAATGCAAACCAAGTATATTTGAGTCTGACGGGGAAAGAAATCAGCATCCGGGGTTTCCGTGGGTTCTCCGCATCGCTTCAGGGCGGGGCCTGTTGTTCGGTCAACCCGGAATGCAAGGCTTTCACGACCGGTATGCTCTCCCTTGCGATTTTCGGATTACCCTGCCGAGGCCCGACCGGGACCTGGTAAAAGATTGAAAGAGTGAAATGAAAAAAATCATGATGATGTGGTTCCTGC
>JAYZFP010000190.1:0-23528 GCA_036336715.1 Planctomycetota bacterium | reverse complement strand
CATGAAAAGCGATTGACGGGCGATTTGCGCCCTTTCGATTTCTTCCTGCTGCTCCCTCAGCGTGACCATGTGGAAATTCATGGCAACGGTGATTCCCCCGATCACCAGGACCGACAAGCCAAGTGCCAGAATGATTTCCAGGAGTGTGTAGCCCTTTTGTTTTTGGGAAGCGGAACCAAGGGGCCGCCAGGCCGCCGGGCGATGAGCACCCCTTTCATTGGATTGCCGGTCTTCCCTGCAAACCAAGGGTTTGCAGGGAAAGGTGGCTCGCAAACTGAGCCGGTTTTGACATGGGGTCGCACTCATTCTTCGGCCTCCTCCGCTGCCTGCAAGTCTTCCAGTTCTGCCTGGTAGTCAGGGTCGGGAATCAGCCGCACCAGGCGAAAACTGACCGGGAGCGAAAACTCTGACGGGTCCTGGTTGACCGAACAATCCACTACAAGCAGTCCATCAATGGAATCGTGTTTGGCCACGGTCAATGTGTATTGCCAACCGGGAGCCTCGGTGATGGGGGCACCAGATACCGTGTTCGTAGGGAGGACACCCGCTGAGACTTCGGAGATTTTGGTGTCGCAAAGGATTTGCGCCTCCGAAAGATCCCGGGCGTCCAGAGCGTTGGAGTGCCCGATGTTGATCAGTTGACCAATGGCAGCCATGGCCCCACCCAGAACCGCAATCGCCAGGACCACTTCCAGTAGGGAGAGACCGTCTCGGGGGGGCTGTTTTTTCATGGACCAATGATCCTTGGCGGGAGATTTGGGACCCAGCCGACCGGTTGCCTGATGAAATCCAGGGCGATTCGGATGGGAAGTCTTTTTGAATTACGAATGTTTGATAACTGGGAAAGCGTTGATAACTGGATCCACAAAGGGGGGGGTGAGGGACGGTTTAATTTTCCAGCTCCAGCCAGCCCGAGGCGGCACTGCCCCCGGTGATTCCTCGTAACGAAACCTGGATTCCGTCACCGTATTCATTTCGAATGACGATGCCGGCAGACTGGGAGGATCCATCCGGGTAAAAAATGATCCGTCTCGCCTGGGTAGACGATCCGGATTCTTCTTCAGTGGTCTGACTGCGTATGGTCTCACCGACCTGGCTGTCAATTGAAAAAAAGACTCCCTCCGGAAGGTAGTTTGCCGGTGGGAGGGAGAGTTTGTCGCTGGGTTCTTCCCCCATCAGGGGTGACACCAATGATGTCGAGGCAGACAGGGGTTCCGACCAGAACTGGCCGGATTCGGGAACATAACAGAAAACGTATTCTTCGCCCTCGCGGATCGAAAGAACCCGGGTGGCCCCGAGTTCAGCCCGCAGGATATCCGCTCCACGACTGACTTTTTCACTCTGCAACATCACGTTCCAGAGGGGGACAGCCACGGCAGCCAGGACAGCGATGACCGCAACGACCAGCAGGATTTCGAGGAGTGTTACGCCCTTGCGGTTCACTGTACTCTTCCACTCACCATTACTGGTTGTTCGGGTCGTTCATCTGGTTGCTGATATCGTCGACGCCCCCTTTTTGGCCGTCGGCACCATTGCTTCGCAGGATCACTACCAACGTTCGTGAATTCGATTGGTCACCGCCATAGGAGAGTTCAAACTCATTTCCCCAGGGATCCTTGGGAACCATCTGACCTTCGAGGTAGGGACCTTTCCATTTTTGGGCCGTCATGCCGCTGGGCTGCTGAACAAGGTCCTGCAACGCGTTGGGACGCTGGCCAACCTTCATGTAGTAGCCCTTGACGGCCTGCTCAATATTCCGCATCTGCAGGCGGCAGGCATCTTCCTGGCTGTTGGCGAAATAGGTGAAGTAGCCGGCGCCGACAAGCGACATCAGGATGATCAGAATGGCCATTACGAGGAGAACTTCCAGCAGGGTAAAGCCCTTGTTCTTCCTTCGTGTTCTTCTCGTCAGATTCATTTGTTTTACTCCTCAAATCTAAAATTGGTTTTTGTTTTCTAAAGTTATTAAGCCTTGCGTGAAGGCAAAAGTTTCGTAAAAAAGCGGGGACTGGATTCTCGTCAGGCCCGCATCATGCTGCTCATCTTCATTACGGGCAACAGCAGGGCAATCACCACGAACAGGACGATGCCGCCCAAAACCACCAACATTAAAGGCTCGAGCATCCGAACCATCAAGTCGAGTTTCCGGGTGGTTCGTTTTTCCAGTCCGTCAGAAATATCCACCAGGACCGTATCGAGCGAGTTGGATTCCTCGGCAACCGAGATCATCTCCACCACGGTCCGAGGGAACTGGCCGCTGGAACCGAGTGGTTTGGCCAGCGATGCTCCGGCGGTAATGTTGTCCGAAGCATCCGTCACCGCATCGGAAAGAATACGATTGCCGGCCGCGGCACTGCTGATTTCCAGTGATTTCAGAATCGGGACGCCGTTCTTAAGCATGGTTCCCAGCACCCGGCAGAATCTTGCGACTGCCAGGTTGCGGAAAATATCGCCGAACATCGGCATCACCAGTTTGAATCGGTCAAAGACCCTTTTTCCGGTTTCGGATTGCATGCCCATGTAAAGCCCGATGAATGCACCGGCAAACGCAATTGCGAAGAGGTACCAGCGGCTTTGGAGCGAGGCACTGAATTCCAGCAGGAAGGTCGTCATCCAGGGGAGCTCTCCACGGGTCTCCAGCTGGTCAAACATTGGCTTGAATTTTGGTACGAAAAAGACAATCAATACCGTAACAATCAGTGATCCAATCGTGACCAGGATGATGGGGTACATCAGCGCCCCGAGGGTCCGGGCCTTGAGGTCCGCCTGCTGCTCGGTGAATTGTCCCAACCGGTCGAGTGCATCTTCCAGGAAGCCACCCTCGGTGCCTGCCCGGCACATGTTGACCGCGATGTCATTGAAGATGCCCGGGTACCGGGAAAGGCAATCGCCGAAAGATTCACCATCTTCGACGCGTGAGTGTATTTCGTTGAGGACCTGCTTGAATTTGACGCTGGTCGCCTGTTCCTCAAGGATGCGGAGAGACCGAAGCAAAGGGACACCCGAACGAAGCAGGCCTGCCATCTGGGTGTAGAACGTTGACATCGTCTGGGCATTGACCCGCCCGGCGAATGCCTGCTGTCTCATCTTTTTTTCGGCCACGTTGACCGGGAACAGTGATTGCCCACTTAGGATATTGATCACCTCCCGCTCGGTGTTGGCCGCGAGCGTTCCATTGACCAGTTCTCCTTTGAGGTTTCTGGCGGTGTAGGCAAAGTCAGGCATTGGGTTCCCAGCTGGTTTCCAGGTTTCGGGGGTTGAAGTTTTTCAAAATCAGATCGTCTGTGGAACGACCGAATGTGGTTTACATTCCGACGCTCGAATCACTCTTGGTCAAACGGGTAACTTCCTGCATGGAGGTGTTCCCGGCAATGGCTTTCAGCCAGGCATCGTCTCTCAGCGATTTCATGCCTCCTTTGACTGCGACCTGCTTGAGATCCCAGGCACTCCGCCTTTCGGTTGCAAGTTCCCGGATGTCGTCAGTCGTCACCAGCAGTTCGTAGACACCCATTCGACCGCTGTATCCGACACCACGGCATTCACGGCATCCGTCAGGATTTGGGTCAAAAAGTGGTTCGCCTTTGTATTCGTCCCAGGGGAAATCGGACGGCATCTCACGCTTGTTGGGGTTGAATTCCTTTTTGCATGAAGGACAGAGTCGCCGAACGAGTCGCTGGGCCATCACTGCTTCGACGGTACTGGCAACGAGGTAGGACTCGACGCCCATGTCAACCATCCGGGTGTAGGCGCTCGCTGCATCGTTGGTATGCAGGGTACTGAAGACAAGGTGACCCGTCAGGGACGCCTGGATTGCATTCTCGGCCGTTTCGAAGTCACGAATTTCACCGACCAGCACGACGTCCGGGTCGTGACGGAGAATACTTCGAAGCGAAGCCGCAAAGGTCAAACCGATCTTCGGGTGCACCTGGATCTGGTTGATCCCGTCGAGCTGATACTCCACCGGATCCTCGGTTGTGATGATCTTGGTGTCGGGACTGTTGATTTCCAGCAGCGAACTGTAGAGGGTGGTCGTTTTACCGGAACCTGTCGGACCGGTGACCAGGATGATTCCGTAGGGGAGTCGAATCAGTTCCTTGAAGATGTCATAGGTTCGTTGCGCCATCCCCAGTTTCCTGAGGTCGAAGGTCATCGATCCCTTGTCAAGGATACGCATTACCAGGCCTTCACCATGGATCATCGGGATTACCGAAAGACGAACATCGATTTCCCGACCTTTGACCCGCAGCTTGATTCGACCATCCTGCGGAAGCCTCTTTTCCGCGATATTCAGTCGGGACATGATCTTCAGGCGACTGATGATGGCAGCCTGAAACTGGTTGATTTCCGGTGGCACCGGTTGCGGGTGAAGGATGCCGTCAATCCGGTAGCGGATGGCAATCCCCGAGCCCTGCGATTCGATGTGAACGTCACTCGCCTTGGATTCGATAGCTTCGAGGAGAATTTCATTCACCAGTCGAACCACCGATGCCTCCTGGGCCATCTCGGAGAGTTCCGAGCCGTCGGTCTCGATATCCTCGAGTAACTCCACACCATCGTCAGTCCTTTGTTCAATCAGGCCTTCGATGGTTTCGCCACCCACACCAAGGTGTTCCTTGATCAGCTTTGCGATTTCCCGTTTTTCCGCGAGAACCGGGTGGATGTGGGCTCCCATCTGCTCACCCGCCTCATCGAGCGGGTACAGGTCAAAGGGATCAGCCGTTGCAACAACCACCGATCCGTTGTCACGCTTGATCGGGAAAAGATTTTGCCGGTAGATCAGCTTTTGCGGAAACTGCTCAAGCAATTCGAGGTCGACCACCTCCTGGGCGATATCGACGAAGTCCAGACCGACTTCCTGACCGATGGTTTTGAGGGCTTCGTCTTCTCTCACAAAACCCATTTCCACGGCCCGATCCACAACATTGTTGCCGTTGCCATTGCTTTCACGCACCGACATCAACTGTGCGTTATTCAGCAGACCGCTTTTCAGCAGGAGTTGTCCGGCTTCCATGAGCCAATACCCTTAAGTTTCTTGTTTCAGTGATGTTGGAACCAAAGGTCGGTTTCCCCCGGGGGGCCCGGTTTTCAGGCGATTTGACCTCGAGCGAATTCGGGTTGATCGGATTTTGGGACAGAAAGAAACTTCCTGCTCTTACCGATACCGTTCGTTTTCATTGGGTGGGTGGATGCAGCGAGCAGGACTGGAATTGAAACGTTTTCCCGTCATTCCGGCCTGTTTCTGCCCGACTGCCTCTCTCTCTGGTGGGCGAATGTACCCTGGTTTCCACAAGCTGTCAGGTTCCGAAATACCTTCAAGCACCGGGAAACCAGGAACCGTTGCGGCAAAGATTTTGCCCCGGCCAACTACCCATTTTCATCATAGTTGGCCTACTGTTAAAAACCTGTTTTTTCCCGATAAGTTGCGTTTAAATTCAAGGTGGACAAAGATTTACAGAATTGAAACAAAAATACCGCAGGCCGATTCTGTTCGATCTGCGGTATTTACCGGTTGTAGGTCGTCCCGTCTCACCCTTTCAGGCAATCGCGCCCTTTCGGGGGATTGCTGAAAGCGGCCAGTCGCTGGAGTGTCTATCCGATGGGTTTATCGGGTAACATCCCAAGCGGATCCCGTCATTTTGAACTGGCAACGCATCATTCCCTGAGGAAATTCATGTTTCCGGCGGTGATTAAAAATCGTCCCCTTTGGGCCGGGATCGCTCACCGCCTCGCTGAGGTCCGCCCTCTCCACGTCCACCGGGACCACCACCGCGTCCGCCGAACCCACCAAATCCGCCGCGGCGGCTGGGCTGTTCGATGACGATGGGCTTGTCACCAAGTTGGGCCTTGAGTTCCTTGCCAATGCTGCTGGGCAAGGCATCTGCCATCTTTTTGGCGTACTTCATTCGCAGCTCAGCCATCTCCTTGGCGTAATCCGATTTAAGGTCCTTGAATTTGTCTGATTCTTCGAATTCTTCTGCCTCTTCTTCATCCATTTCGGTCATGGAAGACAGAATTCTTGCAGGGGAATTCAGGGCGCCAAACAGGGTTTGCTGGGCGTAGATGTTCTCCAGCATCTTTTTCTGCTTGGCGAGCAGGATGGACTTGGCGTCTTCCATGGTGTCCTTGGCGAGATCGGCAAGACCGTCGAATTCCCTGTTGCGGAACATTTCGCCCATCTGGCTCTGGAAGTCCTGCATCACCTCGTTGATTTCGTCAGTCTGGTCTTCGGTAGCATCAATCGCATCCAGTACGGACTTGTTTCTCAGCAGGTTGAACTGTCGCATTTCTGGAGAGTTGAACATGCTGAATCCGCCGAATCCACCTCGGCCGCCTCGACCACCCGGCTGGGCCATCAAGTCATTTGCCAGAACGCACACAGCAAGTGCGACAGCAAGCATTCCTGCTTTTCGAAAAGACATAAAAACTCCTGAAAGAAAATCTGTTTTAAAAAATGTTTTTACCAAAAAATGTATCTGCCGGGCTCGTCACCAGAACGGGCAGGGCAGGTTTCAGTTCACTGTTTATCGCCTGGGTTGTAATTGGTTGCGACCAACCCGAAGGTGGCCCAGTCGGCAATCCATTCGACTAGCATGGCATTCGAGGGCAAAATCCCGGTGGGAAATCGCAGAGGCTGCGGGTTCCCAGATTACGGGGTTCCGGATTTCACACTCCGGATTTCAGTCAAGGTAGCATTTCGGGCCAAAGGCCTTTCAGCATTCCTTGACCCTTCAGCATTCCTTGACCCTTCAGCATTCCTTGACCGGAAGGAATTTTACAGTAGCGGGTTCGGTTTGTAGACCAGACACCCACTGGATCAATGAAACCTGTTTCCGGTGAAAAAGTTCTTTCCGGTTTCAGGTTTTTTGCAAAAACTTCGAGGTTTTTGCCGGGATCGCATTTAGGGGCCTATTTGGCCTTTGGGGTTTTCTGATGGCTTTTATTTGCGAATTGCGGAAGGACTTTGGCTGCAGAACGCCATTTTCCCCAATCCGTACGAAAGAGCATGGATTCGGCGCTGATTCTCCCTTCGGAGGCCCAGCTGATGACAGTTTTCAGCGGGATGGGCCCAAATTCTTCGTCCTCCTGCTTCACCAACCACAGGTCCATCGGTGCCGGAGCTTCCAGCGTTTTCTGGTCGAACTCAATTTTTTCGGGGTTTCCACAGACGCTCGGCCTTGTCGGTCTGACTTTGGTCGGTGGCGACAGCCACTGAGTCGGTGGTTGGTCTGCCATCTCGCGAAACCAGTCGAGGGCCAATTCCGCCATTTCGTGGTTTTCGTCGAGGTTGTTTGCCTTTTCGAGGGTTTTGATCGCGTGGTCCCTGTCCTTGTGGTAAAAGGAGCAGAGTGCCCGCAGGTAGTAACAGTCGGAGGCAAATTCGGGCGTTGAATTCAACTTCGATGCCATTCTGGCATCCGCACTGGCACGCTCGAATCGTCCCAACGCGAGAAATATCTCAGCCCTGGCCCTGAGGATTTCGGCCCATGCGGCCTTCGAATCAAAACGGTGAACGGCTTTGGTTAACCAGATCAACGCTTCCTGCCCGCGTTCCAGGTTGAGCAGAGCCATGCCCCGACCGATGTAGGACTTCAGGCAATGTCCATAACCGAGAGCAAGTTCGAAATCTTCGGTTGCCTGCTCGTAATGCTCCAGCTTGAGATGGATTTCACCGCGTTCCCGCAACAGGTCAGGCTGTTTGGGAAAAAAGTGCAACGACATTGTCAGGTCGTCTGCGGCCTCGGGCAAAAGGCCACGGCGCAAAAACAGTCGTCCCCGTTCCCGGAAAGCCTGGTAGTTGTCGAAATTCAGTGCGATTGAGAGTGTGAAATCGTCCAGGGCTTTTTCCAGGTTGCCCCTCAAGGCATGAAGTTCCCCCCGGCGGACATAAAGCCGGTCGTTGTTGCGTGAAGTGCGGATGGCATCGCGAATATCAAGGAGCGCGGGTTGAATCACACCCAGCTGCAGCATCGCTTCGGCTCTCAGCAGCAATGCCTGCGCGGATGGTTTGGATTTCATCGCGTCACTGAAAAAACTGTAGGCTTTCTTGGACTGGTTATCTTTCAGGAACAGCGTCCCCAGGCGGACCTGTGCTTCCCCATTTCGCGGAGCCAGTTGCAGCGTCTTTTCAAAGTCCAGGTAAGCCTTGTCCTGGTTGCCAAGAAACAGGTTTGCCATTCCCCGGTTGAAATAGGCCTCTGCATCAGATTTGTTTTCGCGAATCACGCTACCGAAATGCCTGATGGCCTGCTGGGCAATGAATTCACCCAGCTTCTGGTACTGTTCAGAAGCCATCGGGTTCATGTCAATCGCCGCCTGCAGGTCGCTGATGGCGTTTGCCCAGCGGCCCTGCTTTGCATTGGCATAACCTCGCCAGACGAGGGTGCCGACATGAAATGGCCTCAGTTTCAGTGCTTTGTCAAAATCATCGATCGCCTCCGGTATTTGCTCGTTTTCAAGGTGGGCAGAGCCCCGGCGGTACAGGCAGCTGGCGGTCTCAAACCGGTTTCGGCAATTCTTGATCGCATCGGTGAAGCGGTCGATCGCCGATACAAAGTCCTTTTCATCAAAATGAAGGCTGCCAAGGAAGAGGTGGACCTCGTGATGTTCCCCCTGTTTTTCAAGCAGACCCTGGGCGACCTGGAGTGCCTCGGTTCGCTTGTTCCGCATCTGTCGAACCCTGGCGTAACCGAGCCGGGCCTGCCAGCAATCCGGTTCGATTTTCAGGGCTTTTTTGAAGCTGGCGGACGCTTCTTTTTGGGCTGCCTTGGAGAGCAAGGCCTCGCCCAGGTGGGCGTGCAGGGTCGCATTGCTTCCTCCCAGTTGGATCGCCTTTTCAAAGTCCTTGACTGACTGATCATATTGACGAATCTCCAGCAGCGCCCGGCCACGGCCAAAGTAGGCAGCCGAGCAGTTTTCGTTTAGTTCGATGGTCGAATCAAAGTCGCGAATCGCACCATGGAAGTCCCGGATGGCGACCCGGCAGTTGGCGATTTTCAGCAGGGAGCTTTCCTTTTTCCTGTGTGACCTGGCCGTCTTCCGCAGCAATCCCAGGGCGGCACGCAGGCGCCCTGTATCCGCCTTGATTCTGGCCTTGAGCAGGGTGGCTTCCAGGTCTTCTTTCGAGTTGTCCAGGAACAGGTCGATCTTTTCCAGGGATTCGGCCAGGTTTCCGCGAGCGTATTCGATTTCCGCCCGGAACCTGGCGATCTCATTTGCGTCAGGCTTCAATGCCTCGGCGGAATCAAGGTCCCTTGAGGCGCGGCTGTAATCATGATTCAGCAGGTAGATTTTGGCCCGTTCAAAGTAATCCTTGAAATTGCCTCCATCCAGCTGCATGCCTTCGGAGATGTTCTCACAGGCACGCCGCGTCGTGTGATCAATTCTTTTTTTCGTAGAGCGTTTGGGGAATATTTCCTGGGAGAGGCAGAGGTCCTCCAATGCTGAAAACCAAAGTCCCAGTTCCGCCCGTGCAATCCCCCGCCAGCAAAGCAGTTCGTGGTCAAGACCTGATGACAGCATTTTGGTCGCCAGGGCATCCGCTTCGGGGTACTTCTGATTTTTGAGCAGAAGGTAGCATTGGACTTTTTGTCCCACCCGATCCTGTTCGGAAACGGACTGTTTGGTTTCGGTCAACGCCAGCGAAAGTTCACCTTTCCTGACTTTCCTGGCGATTGACTTGAGAAATTTCTGCATTAAAGACCCCTTGGTATCCGACCCGTTCCATTATCCTGAACGCTTTCAGCAAAAGTAGACAAAAATACCTTCTAAACAGGTAGGATTTGCCAACGTCCCGAAAACTCGCGAAACCCATGGCTTCCCGAGGAGTTTCATCCTCTATTACCCTGGGAAAAGGTTAACTTAGATGACAGGAAATCACGGATTTATTCTGTTTTTTGGCGTTTTTTTTGTATGCGCTTCGGCTGACCTTCTCCATGCGCAGCCTCCCTTTGGACGTGGAGGGGACAGTCGGGATGGTCGTCCGCCGTTTGGGGGCTCCAGCAGTGGGGGTTCTGGCGGTTATCGGGGATTTGATCCCACATCCATGCTGAAGAGGTTGGATCGAAATGGGGATGGCCGCATCGATCCCAACGAACTGGATGAACGGACCAAGGCGTTCACCGGTCGGATGTTTGAGCGGATGGGGCTCGACCCCAACAAGCCAGTTTCGATTGCTGACATCACCAAGCGAATTGAAGAACGCCGTCGTGAGCGGGAAGAGGGTGAGAAAAAGGAAGAGAAAAAAGAAGAGGATGTGTCCAAAACATTTGGCATCCCCGGCTTTGACGATGTTTCGGAAGCCTTGCCCCCCATGGTTCCTGATTTCTTTCTCGACCCGGACAGTCCACTTCTGCTGGCAGGATCAATCGACAATCGTTACGAAAAGTCGATTCTTGACCAGGTCGATCGGACCTTGCGGAGCTATGATCGCAACCGGGATGGCGTACTGGACAACGAGGAAATAAGGCGGGGTCGGTTTAGCAACCCACCGGTCGAAGAGTCCGATCTCGACCGTGACGGAAAACTCTCGAAGGTGGAATTGGCGGAGCGTTACGTGGCCCGGGCAGGAGGTCGTGGGCGGATCGATTCCGGAGGGAAATCTTCGAGCCGATCCGGTTCTTCCCGTTCCAGTTCATCAAGCAGTGGTGATGACCGGAGCAGTCGCTGGGAGCGTTATCGCAAAGAGCGGGAAGAGCGGGCGAAAAAAGAAGCAGCAGAAAAAGCGAAGGGTCGTACCTCAAGTTCTTCCAAGTCAAAGTCCTCGTCAAGCTCGTCCACTTCCAAGCAGGAAAAAATCGTCAAATACGCAAAATCAATTCTCTCAAAATACGACAAGAACGAAGACGGTGTGCTCGACAAGAAGGAATCGGATGGAATCCGGTCGATTCCCGATAGTGCGGATTCGAACAAGGATGGCAAGCTCACGATGAGCGAACTGGTTGTCTGTTTTGGGGGGTCGGCTTCCGGGACCGGATCCAAGTCGGTCCGGACAAGAAGTTCAGGCAACAACCCCTATATCGTGAAGAATGGCCTTGATCGAAACGCCGAGGCGGATCGTGATTTTCGCGAGATGGACAAAAACGTCGATGGTCTGATCCAGATGCACGAGTTTGCACGAACCTGGTCAAATGATATGGCTGAAAAATTCATTCAGCTTGACGGGGACAACAATGGCGTGGTCACGATCACCGAATGGAGCAAGGGAGGTGGAATGAAATCCTCTCGCACGACCAGCCGCTCCTCCGGTTCTTCCCGCTCCAGTCGTTACAGCCGGGACTGATGGGGGGCTGGTGACTCCAGGCAAAAACACGCTATTATTCTGAAACGCCATTATTCTGAAACGCCACTAGTCTGGCACGGGAAGCTCTTTTTTTCGAAACAACCTTTCCGAAGCCCGCGTTCCGAATTGCCCGTTCCGCAAGCGGAAGATTTCAGCTCTTCTTCTGGATCTTTGCCCACTCGTCTTTCAACGAAACGGTCCGGTTGAAAACCATTTTTTCCCCGGTGCTGTCGGGGTCGACCGAGAAGTAGCCGACCCGTTCAAACTGAAAGCCTTCTCCCGCTTTTGCACCCAGCAGCGCTGGTTCCACCTTGCAATCCTGGAGGACGGTCAATGAATCGGGGTTGAGATATTCCAGCCAGTCCCGCTCGGGATCCATCGCTCCCGGGTTTTCAACGGTCAGCAGGTTTTCGTAAAGACGGATTTCGGCGTTCACCGCATCCTCTGCCGAAAGCCAATGCAGTGTCGCTTTGACCTTTCGTCCGTCAGGAGCCTTGCCACCGGCAGTTTCCGGGTCGTAGGTGCAGCGAAGTTCAATGATTTCTCCCTGTTCATCCTTGATCACCTCTCGGCAGGTCAGGAAGTAAGCGTATCTCAAACGAACCTCCCGTCCCGGTGCCAGTCGGAAGAACTTTTTCGGTGGTTCTTCCATGAAGTCATCCCGGTCAATGTAAATTTCGCGGCCAAAACTGATTTTTCGGGTTCCGGCATCCGGATCCTCCGGGTTGTTGATCGCATCCCTTTGTTCCGCCGGGCCCTCCGGGTAATTTTCAATCACTACCTTGAGCGGCCTGAGAATGGCGAATCGCCTGAGGGCAATCCGGTTCAGGTGTTCACGGATACTCTGTTCCAGCAGAGCGATTTCCGTCAGGCTGTTGGTCTTGGTAACCCCCACCCGGGAACAGAATTGACGGATTGATTCAGGGGTATAGCCCTTGCGGCGAAAGCCCTGCAGGGTGGGCATGCGGGGATCGTCCCAACCGGTGACATGGTTTCCCTGGACCAGTTGCAGCAGTTTTCTTTTGCTGGTGATGGTGTGGGTCAGGCTCAGGCGGGCAAATTCGATCTGCTGGGGATGGAAGATCTCCAGTTCATCAAGGCACCAATCATAAAGTGGTCGGTGATTTTCGAATTCCAGCGTGCAAATCGAATGGGTGATGCCCTCGATGGAGTCGCTCTGGCCGTGGGTAAAGTCGTAAGTCGGGTAGATGCACCATTTGTCACCGGTTCGGTGATGGTGCGCGTGGCGAACCCGGTACAACATCGGGTCCCGCAGGTTCATGTTGTTGGATGCCATATCGATTTTGGCCCGCAGCGTCGCCTGGCCGTCCTGGAAGCCGCCGTCTTTCATTTTCTGAAAGAGTTCCAGGTTTTCCTCGACCGATCGGTCACGGTACGGACTTTCGCGACCGGCTTCGTTCCATTTTCCCCGGTATTCACTCACCTGGTCGGCCGGCAATTCGCAGACGTAGGCCTTGCCTTTTTTGATCAGCTGGACCGCCCACTCGTAGAGCTGGTCAAAGTAGTTCGAGGCAAAGAGGACCTCACCTTCCCAGTTGAAACCGAGCCAGCGGACATCGTTCTTGATCGACTCAACGTATTCGGTATCCTCGGCTTCCGGGTTGGTGTCGTCGAACCGGAGGTTGCAGTGACCACCATAATCGGCCGCGATCCCGAAGTTCAGGCAGATTGATTTGGCGTGGCCAATGTGCAGGTAGCCATTTGGCTCGGGAGGAAATCGTGTCAGGACTTTCCCGTCATGTTTGCCGGTCTGGTTGTCCTCGTTGATGATCTGCCGGATAAAGTCGACCGATTTGTTTTCGCTCATGATGGTAAAAAGATGAAATGCTTTTTTGATAAGGGGACCGAGTCACCGGGCCCTCAGGAATTGCCGTTGGCTGTCGCCGCCTTTTGTAGCGTCTGATCGATTCGTTGCAAACAGCGATCCTTGCCGAGGATGGAAAGGGTGTCGAAGGTTCCGAATCCGACTGCCTTTCCGGTTGTTGCAATCCTCAGTGCGTGGATGATCTGGCCAATCTTGATTTGCCGTTTTTCCACGAAGTCCTTGATCGCTTTTTCGATCTCCTCAGCTTCGAAGGTTTCCAACGACTCGAGAACCGCTCTGAGCTGTGCCAGCAGCGGAACCGCGTCATCCGTTTTGTTGATCCGTTTTTCGAAAGCTTTTTCGTCATAAACCAGGTCCACCGCCTCACGAAAGAAATCGTCAAATTCGAGGATGTCCCCCGCAATCTGGATTCGATCTCCGGCCGCGTCCACGATCTTCCCGAGGTAGTCGGAGATTTCGCAGGGGGGAGGGTCACTGACCAGGTCAGCCTTCTGCAGGAACGGCAGGCAGAGGGCGACCTTTTTCTTGCGGTCCAACAGGTTCATGTAGTGCTGCTGGAAGGCCTCCAGTTTCAACGGATTAAAGCTGGCAGCTCCCCGAACGACCCGTTCGAGCGAGAATTTTTCAATCATCTCCTGCCTGCTGAAGAATTCGGTTTTGTCATCCAGCGACCAGCCCAGCAGCAGCAGGTAATTGACAATCGCGTCCGGCAGAAATCCGGACTGTTCAAAAAAGTCGGTGATTACAGGGTTGAACAGGCTGGAATCGGTTTGTTTTCCCAGCTTTTGCATGACGGTCACGCCATGATCATTCAACTGTTTGAAATCCCTGTTTTTCAGGTACTTGTCCAGCTTTCGTTTACTCAGTTTGACTTTGCTGCCCGGTTCGGCCACGAAGGGGATGTGGGCATACACCGGAAGCGGGTAGCCGAGCGACTGGGCAATGAAAATCTGGCGGGCGGTGTTGGGCAGGTGTTCTTCGGCACGGATCACGTGGCTGATCCGGAAGTCATGATCGTCGACTACATTGGCCAGGTGATAGATGAAGGACCCGTCTGCCCGCTGGATGACATGGTCCGGTTCTGTTGACCACTGGATCTCGACTTCGCCACGAACCCGGTCCTCGATCACGACTTTGCCTTCCCGGGGCATCTTCAGCCGCACCAGGCCGGCCCGACCTTCGGCCTCAAAGCGGGCGCAGTCTTCCGGAGAGCTCGCCATGAAACGTCGGTCGTAAACGTAATTTTGTTTTGCGGCTCTTGCCTTTTCCCGTTCGGCCTCGATTTCTTCCGGCAGGGCATAATCCCGGTAGGCATGTCCGGATTCCAGCAGCTGGTCGACCGCCTGCTGGTATTTTTCATTTCGCCTGGACTGGTAGTAGGGTTCATGGGGGCCACCCACCTCGGGGCCCTCATCCCAGTCCATTCCCAGCCAACGGAACCCATGCAGGATCGGTCCCAGGGCCTCGTCGATGTTCCGGGACTGGTCGGTATCGTCGATGCGGAGAATAAACTGCCCGCCATGTTGGCGGGCAAACAGCCAGTTGAAAAGGGCGGTGCGGACCCCTCCGATGTGAAGGTAGCCGGTTGGGCTGGGGGCGAAACGGGTTCTTACGTCAGTCATGCAATTATCCAACACTTGAATCCACCATTAGAAATCCAACGGCTGGGGCAGGGCAGGGGGGGAGCCCTGAATCTGACCGATTGGATGGAGAAAAGTTCGCGCATTCACTGCCGGGCGGTGCCTGCAGGGAAAGCCTCTCAGAAAATCAGCAGGATCGCGGCTGCCGAACCAACCGCCATGGAGCCCTCAATGTAGGCCGCGTTGAGGTTCCGATCGCCGGCAATCTCACGGGTCAGGGTCGATTTGGGAAACAGCGTCAGGTCGACCAGCTTTCGCATCATCAGAAGGGTCAAAAATCCGGTCAGCGAATAGAGCCCGAACAGCAGCAGGTTGTCCGACCAGTTGATGAAATCACCGAACGTCGCCTTGAGCAGGATCACGCCGATCGCCACCATGTTCAGGCCGAGGGAAACCCCCGCCGCGACATTGTCTTCTTCGATTTCCTTGTGGATGTCATAGGAGTTGATGAACTGGTAGAAAACCCCGAACAGGACGAGGACCAGTTGGCCGAGGCCAAAGAACACCAGGGCGGTGTCCAGTCCCCCCTCGCCGTGAATGGAACCGGCAATGACCAGGGCACTGGCAATCAGGCAGCCAGCTTCGACAGCGCCGGTGCCAGCGTTTCGGTCTTCGATGATTTCCTTGCGAGTTGAAAACCGGTACAAAACCAGCTTGTCCACGATCAGGCAACTCAGGTTCAGTAACAGCATCCCCCCGATCGCCCACGCCAGGTCGATTCCCAGTTCGGCTGCCAGGTCACCCAGCGGTGGAATTTCCGGTGTACCGGAAGCCGTTTCCGTGGTTGCCGTTTCCGTGGCTGCAGCTTCCGAAGTTTCTTCGGCAGGAAAGTCATAGGGACTGGGGCCGACGGTAGCGCCGAGGAAAATGATCATCACACCGATAAAGTAACCGGTAGTTGCCAGGCCCAGCGCGGGATTGTCCTTGTCGGTCAGTTGTTCGTCCAGCCGGTAGGGCGTGAGGAAATCTTTCAGGTACTTGCTGAGAATCACGGCCCCGATCGCACAGGCAATGTAAACAATGCTGATTCCGATCCACGTGATTTCGGTTTGAAAAAACATCTCGATTCTTTCTGCTGGAATACCTGCATGACCAGTCTACTGTTTTATTTCTTCCTGGTACAGCAAGTAAAGTCGTGGTTCAAAGATGGAATTGACAGGGGTGTCCACGCGGGATTCATCCCGGGCAAACAGCGTTGATTTGTCCAGGACCTCCGGGTTCAGGAAGCGGGTGGGGACCTCGATTTTGATTTCCGGGATACGGGGCGTTTCGCGGGCCGCCAGTTGGAATCCCCAGTCACCAAAGTTGGGGACGACCACGTGGTAACTGGTCGTTCGGAATCCGGCGGCTTCGATTGTTTTCGCAATCGACCAGAAAGCCTGCCGGGTCACCCAGGGTGAGGAGCTTTGTGTAACAAAACAGCCGTCCTGTTTCAGCTTTTTTCCAACCAGGTTGTAGAATTCGACACTGTAAAGCTTGCTGAGGGCTTCGTTGTGCGGGTCGGGGAGATCGATAATGATGCAGTCGTACGGGCTGCCAGGTTCCTGCAGGAAGGTGAACGCATCCTGGTGGTGAATCGTCAGTCGTGGATGCTCCAGGGCTCCCTGGTTCAATTTGCGGACCGGTTCGAATTCCCGGCACAGGCGTGTGATGGCAGGGTCAATGTCGACCAGGTCAATGGATTGAACACTGTCGTGTTTCAGTACCTCGCGTGCAGCCAGTCCGTCTCCCCCGCCGAGGATCAGCACCCGGGTACCCGGAGCTGACAGGGTGAGGGCAGGGTGAACCAGTGCTTCGTGGTAGCGGTACTCGTCCCGTTCGGCAAATTGGAGGTGACCATCCACGTAAAGCCGATGTTCGCCGTTCATCTCGTTACAGGTCAGGACAATGTTCTGGTAGGGGGTCTGCTGCTGGAAGACAATCAGGTCCGCGTAAAGTTGTCCCTGGGCAAAACTCTTGAGGAGGCTGGCACTTCCGACCCCGATCCCAAGCAGTCCGATACAGAGGATCGTGAGAGACTTCCAGGCCAGAGGCCATCGAATCAACTTTCCAAAGGCATAGACATTGATCAGCGCGATCAGGCCGTTCAAAAGACCAATGCCGAACGAGGCCCGGAACAATCCGAGGAAGGGGAGTAGCAGCAGGGGAAAGCTGACCGAGCCGACAAGAGCGCCGAAGTAATCGAGCGCCAAAACCTGGGCAATTGATTTTCGGAAGCCGCCCGACTCGCTGAGGATCCGCATCAGCAGCGGAATCTCGAGCCCTACCAGGCCACCGATCAGGAGGATCAGGGTGTACATGACCGGCTTGAAAGCAAAGGTCCAGGGAAAGACCACGAACAGAATGATCGACGACAGGCCTCCAACGAATGCAACCAGGATTTCCGTGGCGATGAACCATTCGATCAGTCGTTCCGCAAAACGGCGGGTGATCAACGAACCCATCCCCATTGCGAACATGAACAGTCCGATGGTCAGCGAAAACTGGTAGACGGAATCCCCCAGCAGGTAGGAGGCGATGGTTGCGATAATCAGTTCATAGACAATGCCGCACAGTGCAACGATCAGAACGGATACCTGCAGGATCGTCTGCTGGGAACGGGTCAGCGGTGGGCCGGAAAAATCGGTTTCTTCCTCCCTCTCGCTCGGGTTCGAAACACCTTCAGCGGATTCGTTCATCAGTCGGTTTCACGGGGTTACTTCCCGGAGGAAAAGCTTCTGGAACTGCTGAATCCTCGGGCGCTGGAGGAAGATCGGCTGGAGAAGGAACTCCTTGATGTTGCGCGGGCCCGGGTGACTGCCGAGCTGTGGTAGGTTGGCTTGGACATGGTGAGTCCGGAGTAAACCGGACGTCTCCGCCCGGGGGAGCTGTAGTAGCGATTCTGGCGATACCACATCGAGCCGTGCATGCGGTGAAAATAATAATACCGGTGATAGCTGGAGCTGTAATGGTGATCCCGGCGATAGGTTTGCGTGCCGACTTTCTGGGTGGCGATGATCCGGTTGCCCACCGTGTCGAGTTCAATGGTGAAAATTACGACGTCACCTGAGGTTCGTTTTCGGTCGCGGTTGCGGTCGTGGAACCCCTGGATCATGCCGGAACCGAGGATTTCCACTCCGATCGGTGAACGGATCAGTTTTGCCTGGTTGAGCTGGTCGGCAAACTTGACCAGGAATTCCTGCGTGTCCTTTAAGTTTTCGCCGGAGGCGGCCTCCAGTTGGGAGCTTTCCGTTTTCTCGGCGTCCTCCTTGCTTTTGACGACCTTGTCATAGATGTCGAGCACCTTGTTCAGGTCAATCACCTCGACGGAACGATTGCGACATCCGGTCGCGAGGGTAACCAGCAGGATCGCCAACGCGAGAAGCGGTCTGAAGAGCACTCGCTCATGCGTGGCGGGAGTCGCCGTGATTGGAGGATCACAATCGTGAGCTGCAGAATGTTGGTGCATGTGGAGATTCCCGGTTTCCTCGACGATTTCATTCTTTCAGATCAAAGATCGAACCGCAAGCGAACTTCGTCCAGTCCATCCGCAAAAAAATCGGTGATCACGCCATCTTTTCGAAATCCGGCCTGGCACAACTGTTCCATGGCCCGATGCGCATTGCCGGGGATGCCGACCAGGGCGACCCGTCCTTCCCACTGGCGGATGGCTTCCAGCCAGTAGGGAACGGCTTGCTGATCGACCGGAGGAGAATTTGCAAAGTCCCACTCGAGGAAATAGGCGTCATCCGTTTCCGGGATTTCATCCGCATCGAGGATGCTGATGGACCGGTTTTCCATTGGGGGCGAGGAGGAGCGGGAGCCAGGGGAACGGAGCCGGTGGCTGAGCAGGGTCATCGATTCACCGGCCGCGTAATAATCGGAATGGGTCAGTTCTGTCTCAAAGCCGAATTCGAGGTAGCTGTCCAGTGCGCCACCATAGGAGTGCCCGCCGCCGAGACCGCTGTCAACGGTGGGCGAGATCATGGCGAAAAGCTTGCGGGCATTGGCCCGCTCCTTCAGTTTTCCGCAGACCAGTTCAAAGATCAGGGTGGGGTCCGGAAACGCGAGTGAGGCGGTCGGATCGAGATAGGTCCAGGAGAGCCAGAAGGATTTGTCGGTACCCGGGATCGCCCGCGCACCGGTGGCCCCGATGACGGAGTTGTCCCGGGTGAGGACAAACTGCCCATTCAAGCTCCTGGCATAGGATTCGGAGGCTGCCTCAAAATCATCTTCGTTGTGACGCCTGATGATCTGCAGCACTGCCGATACATCCACGGAATTCATTTCGCGAAAATGGAAGCTCTCGGGCAGGGAAACGGGCATCGAATTGTTTTGGGTAGGAGGTGGATTGACTGGGCATCAGGGGCTGGACCGCCTGCTGGTTTCCGGCCAGTTGAGTTGCGGCCAGTTGAGTTGCGGCCAGTTGAGTTGCGGACGGGTAGAAGCAGGGCATGCAAGGGAGAACGGAAATTCGTGCCTGCCGGTTCGTTTCAAAAGCCGGCTGCGGGCAGGGGCGAACTCAAACCGTGAGGTCGCTCCATTGCTGTCGCTGGGGCGCCAGGTAAACCACATGGTCCCCTTTTTGGGGTTGGATGCGGCTGAAGGCAGTGTGTGTTTCCTTTCCCCGGGTGACTGCCAGCAAGTTGATAGCCCGGTCCAGTAACTGCTTGGCAATTTCGCTGTAGGCAGACGGGAAATCCGAATCGACCTGGCAGCTGTAAATCACGTCCCCTTCGAGATTGCTTGTGATGATGTCAAATACCTGGCTCACACCGGGGTCCTGGCTCTCCTGCACCAGCAGGTTCCCCGTGATTCGCATCACCGAAACAATCGCGTCCGCATTGACGGAGTTGAAGAGCATCCGGTGCTGGTCGTCGAGGCACTCGGCCACCAGGTGAATCGAAGGTTTGAGATGGTCGATGACCGATGCGGCGGAGGCGACCACCGCATCGCTGTTGGTCTCTTCGTAGGAGGTTGACAGCACGACCGCTTTTTTGGCGGTTTCAATCGAGGCGCGGCGATAGGTTTCCTCGGAGACGGTGGACCCACGAACAAAGGAGACGTTTTTTTCCTGGAAGGGGAGCGATTCGATCCGGTCGGCAATCACGACGATTTCACCTCCGTCGGTCTGGAGTTCCCGGATCAACTGACGAACGCGGGCCTCGGATGGAAAGTGAACGATCAGGGTGTGGTTTTTGGCGTGAACCGTCGACATGCCTCGATCTCCTCGTAGGGCGATTTCCGTAAACCAGTCAATTAACATTCCAAAGAACAGGGAAAAGGTGGTCAAGCCGAGCAGGATCACAAACAGGAACGAAGTAATCCTTGCGGCCGTGGTTTCCGGGTAAAAGTCGCCATAACCAATGGTGGTAATCGAAATGACGCTGTACCAGAGGGAATCCTCGAAATCAATTTCGCTGTTCTGGGCCCCCTCCAGGAAGTAGAAGCAGATCGCGTTACCGAAGATTGCGAACAGCAGCAGGCCCGCGATCGCACCGATTCCCCAGGGGCGGCTGGCACGGATTTTCCGGATAAATTTCGACAGGTAGACGTGTATCATTGAATATCTGCAGGCCCATGCCAAACTGGTGACCATCCCGATTTTAGCATCGTCATGAGAGGGTCACAACGCAGCCTCCTCTCGGACGAGCGAAGGCCCCGCCCCGTGAACCTGGAAATGAATTCTGAGAACGTGCACCCCGTAGGCTCCCATTACTTACTGGAGCTTTTTGACTGCCCGACCGAGAAGATCAATGATGAACGGTTCGTGCGAAGTTGTCTCGTTGAGGCGATCGGGTTGGCGCGTCTGTCGCTGGTCGAGATGGTCAGCCACTCGTTCCATCCGCATGGTCTGACGATGGTGGTCCTGCTCAAGGAGTCCCACCTGTCCTTTCACAGTTGGCCGGAATACGGCTACGTGGCGATCGACCTTTTTACCTGTGGATTGAATTCGGAACCGGAGGCGGCCTGCGATTACCTGGCCCGGGTGTTGGAGGCTTCCCGGTTTGATCGGCAAAAGATCCGCCGGGGACCCCTGGAAAGTTGATCATCCAGGAGGACGGATGCCAGTCGGGCAGGGGAGGGCCTGCAGTCGATTCCCGGCCATCCTGTTTCTGCCCCTCCTGTTTTCCAGTAGACTTGCAGGTGAATCCCTTGGCACATTTGTTCATTCCTGTTTTGAATCGATCAGGGCATGTCTACCAAACCAGAAGTCAAAGCCTCGCCTGCTTCCGAAACTGACATCCGTGACGGAGAACTGGTGCGGCTCGGGCCCTACCCGGAATTTACCTGGCACGCCATTCTGGTCGGTTGGGGCCTGGGTGTGTTGATCGCGGTTTCCATCAGTTACGCGGCGTTGAAGCTGGGGTTCGCAATTGAGGGCTCGGAGCTGGCGGCCATCCTGGGTTGGGGGATCCTGCGAGGTGTGATGCGGCGAACCAGTATCCTGGAGAACAACATCAACCAGACGGTGGCTTCGGCGGTTAACGGTGCCTCTTCGGGGATCATGTTCTCGGTCCCGGCACTGTTTATTCTCAGTCGCAGGCCCGGCCTTGAGTCGGTTGCCGATTTCAGTGTGCCGCTGATGCTGTTTGCCTGCATCGCGGGCGCCTTTATCGGGTTGGCATTTGTCATCCCCCTGCGGAAACAGATGATTGATTTTCAGCGGCTTCCTTACCCGGGTGGGATCGCCGTGGCCACGATTCTCAAATCCCCCGGGGCCGGCATTCGCAAGTCAGCTTTGTTGTTCGGTTCCGCCATCTTCGCAGCCATTGTTTACCTGGTGATTACCTGGGGCGGCCGCAATGAGCATGTGCAGTACGATGTTGGCGGTTGGCTCGGACTTCCCTCACGCTACAACCTCGTCTTTTTTGGTTCCATCATGACGATCGGTGTCGGTTTTCTTTCCGGCCGGGGTGGATTCTGGTTCGGGGCTGGAGGCTTTATCTGTTATTGGCTACTGACCCCGATTATCGCAACGGCTGGTTCGGTGGACATGCAGCAGCTGGTCGAAGAGCCCGGCAGGATGCGGTCGTTTATCTACAAGCCGGCCGGAATCGGGATGCTGATTGGTGCGGCGGTAGGTGGAATCGTGATGGCCTTTCCCCTGATCCGGAGTGCCATTGCCTCCATGCAGCGGGCGTCCGGTGATTCAACCGGAGATGGCGCGGGACGCGACGAGATGCCGATCGCTGCGCTTGCATCCGCGGTCGTTATCGGGGCCGGTCTGCTGGTCTTTCTGGCGTACCGCTCAGTAGCGGAGATGTCGATCGTGACAGCGATCACCATGGCCTTGCTGGGAACCCTCTGGATCTGGATTGCCGGTGTGATCGTGGCCGAATGTATCGGCCGCACCAACTGGTCCCCTCTCTCGGGGATGACCCTGATTGCCGTCACCATCCTGATCGTGATCGCGGTCAACACCGGGATGGGAAAACCGGAGACCATTGTCAGTTCTCTGATCGTGGGGGCGGCGATCTGTCTCGCCATTTCCCAGGCCAGTGACATGATGCTGGACCTCAAATCGGGTTACCTTGTCGGGGCGATTCCAAGGCGGCAGCAGATTGCCCAGTTTGTTGGTGCCTGGCTCGGGCCGTGCGTGGTGATCGGCCTGATGTTTGTCCTTGAGAACGCCGGTCGTCCGGATGCTGACAGCCCGCCGCAAAAAGCGGCGTCGGTGGCTGCGGCCGAGCCAAACGGGGCTGTCAGTAAGGCGGAAGGGATTGCCGATCGGTCAGGAAGCGGTGAATCGGAGGAACCGTCCGGGGTAGAGTCCGACGCAGGTGGATCAGCCGATGTTTCGGATGAGCAAGATTACGGGATTGGCAGTAGCCAGTTCCCGGCGGCCCAGGCCAGTGCCCTGGCAAGCGTGATCGAGGGCATTGTCAACGATGATGTGCCGACTTACCGCTATGTTGCCGCCGCCATCCTGGGCCTGGTCCTGGCCGTCAGTGGTTTGGGGGGCATCGGGGTCATGATCGCTCTCGGTTTTTACATGCCCTTTGATATTGTGCTGACTTACACCATCGGTTGCATTCTGCGGATATCTGCCGACCGGTGCTGCGGCAAAAGGTGGTCGGAAGAAGTGGGCATCCCCATCGCGGCCGGTTTTATCGTCGGTGAGGCACTGGTGGGCGTATTCATTGCCATGCAAAAAGCTTTTTTCTAGACAGGGCTGGGAATTGTGTGGGGTCAAAATCGAATCTTGAACTGGATGAATAAATGAACAAGCTGATTCTGGGACAGGTTTTGCTGTGGGCGGGGTTTGTTGTTGGCGCCCTGGCAACGGTCTGGCAGGCACCGCAGGAGGGGGTCAAGTTTGTACGCAGCCAGCAACAGGATGAAGCGGGCACGGATGCGTCTGCAGGGTCCGCAGAAGAATTGTTGCCCGAGGATGGGTGGCACCTGATTTCGTGGGGCTGGTATTCGGGGTCTGTCCTGGTGGCGGTGATCGGTGTTGTTCTGATTCACCTGGGAAAGGGGGAAACGACTCGCAAATCGGAGCAGAGCCAGTTCGACCTTGCCGAAATCACTGACAGCCTGGACCGCCTGGTAGACAACGTTGCCCTGATTACCAAAAAGGTCACCTACCTGCCGCCCAGCCAGGTGCTGGCCCAGATCGATGATGAGCTGACAGATGACCTGCGAACCTTTGCCGAGGGGCGGGACGCGATCACCGCCGAGTTTGGTCTGCCTGTCTTCGCCGATGTGATGTCGAGCTTTGCGGCCGGGGAGCGGGCGGTCAATCGAGCCTGGTGTGCGGCGGCCGACGGCTATCTGAATG
>JAYZFP010000189.1:0-49164 GCA_036336715.1 Planctomycetota bacterium | reverse complement strand
GGGGCAATTCGGGGTGGAGCCTGCTCCTGATCGTGGGTCGCGCGATTGACACGACGATCGACGATTTTGCGGGTTCGAATGCGGGTTGCCGTACGCCTAGGGGCGGGGTCGGCCTCCGCGCGATTGCCGGGCCGGGAAACTTTCCGGTCACGATCAAAATTGGAATACAACGATCGGGTGTCGGTTTTTCTCTTCGGTGGGCGTCCGGCAATCAGCGACTCTGAGGAACGGAAGACCTTTCCCGAGCCGGCTCCTGCCTGGGCAACTTCGGGGTAAGTCACAAGTTCCCCACTGGTCGTGCCTGGGAAATTGGAGGGCTCGGTGAATCTGCCCCTTTCCCTCAACGGGTTCGTGCCGGGGAAGCGGTTCTCTCCACCCCGTTGGGTCGTGGAGCGGTAGCCCGAAAAGGCGCCCCTGTCTCCCGGGAACCGGTTTGCCTGAGGATCGCCAACCGGTGGCAGGGGATCCATCGGCGGCTCCCCGCTTTGCGGGCCGCCCTCCGGACTGATTCCGGGGATGTAATCGCCCGAAAGGGATTGTTCGATCGACTCAAGGGTGATTTCCACCGGATCGACCCAGAAACCGTTTTCGTCCAGTCGCATGGTTCCCATGTTGAAGTCCAGCTGACGCCTGAGGACCTCATATTCGACCCAGTTACGGATCAGTGCGTTCTGGTTGTTCAGCAGGTTGCCAAGGGCCCGAATCAGGTTGTTCGCCGTTTGGCCGCCAACCCGGCTGCTGGTGGAACCCGGGGCGGGTGGCCGGACCAGGTTGTAACTGGCCAGTTGCACCTCGTCGACCGAGTTTTTGACCTGGATCCTGGAAATTTCGAAATTGAGTTTGACCACTTCCAGCAACCGGATGATCTCCCGGATCTGTGCCGAGATCTGGTCTTCATACTGGTAAAAAGTTCGCCGGGTCCGCTGGTAGGTGATCAGGGCGGATCGATAGTTGTTTCGCTCCGCCAACCGGGTGATGGGAGCATCAAACTGGAGGCCCACGCGGATCTGGCCGTTTCGATCCCGAAGCTTGAAAGGATTGTTGCCCGTGTTTTGCAGGTCTCCGCCAAAGGTCAGGTCCAGCTGGCTTTCGAGGGTATCGGCCACCACTTCGATATTGCGCCACTGGTCAACGAGCTGGGCACGGGCGTTCATCCAGTCGCGCCGGTTAGATCGTGCGATTTCCAATGCATTCTGCCACTTGATGTCCACGATTGGCAGGGTCAGCGAGTCCACGCGGGCAAGAGCCTGGATCAACGAAACGTCGATAATCAGGTTGTTCAGAATGGTCAGCACCTCTGGCCCGGGTTCACTCACAAAGCGTTTGATGATATCCGCCCGGGTTTTCATATCCGTTTTCAGGTTGGAATCTCCTCCGATCAGGATCAGTGATTTCAGAGGATCGGGAACCCGGTCGAGCTCTTCCAGAATCAGCTGCCACTGCTGGCGGATTCTGCCGATCTTTTTCACGACATCGTCCAGCTTGCGAGCCATGTCGGAAATCCGGGAAACGTCCTCTTCGTTCATCACCATCTTCAGCTTGTTGCGAATCCGGTCGATCCCCCGGAAGATATTTTCGATGGACTCGATAGCGAACAGGCTGAGGTTTTCATCTTCGAGCAGGATGAAGGCGGTATCGACATCCCGCAGGATCGGTTCGATTTCCTTGGCCTCCTCCTCACTGACGGCTGCCAACAGCCCGGCCCGAGAGGCCTGGACAAGGGTCAGGACAGCTTTCAGCTCGGCGATATCCTTCTGGGTTGCGATGGGCACAAAGATGGAGTCGATTAAATCCGGCAAGAGGGATTCCAGTCCAGCGGGAATGCTGGATCGGTTTTCGAGGTCGAACGATTCCTGGGAGATCTCCCGCAGACGTTCCGGAAGCAGTTGCCGGATTTTCGGTGGCAGGGATTTCAGCTTGTTGGAGAGCGCTCTCAGCTTTTGGCCAATCCTCTTGTCCGGGTCAGCCACCGAGTCCGCCGGATTCAGCAGTGGGGCCAGGAATGACTGGGGCAGTTTGCCTTCATTGGCCAGGATCAGGTCCCACAGCACGAGGTGAATCTGCAGTGTTTTTCTCGAAATCTCGACATTTTTTTGCACGCCCCGGACGGTTTCCCTTTCTCCTTCATCGTTGATTCGGATACCCCCCTCAAATTCTACCCGCCGCTCACCGACCAGGGTCTTCAGCACCTGGGTGTCGAGTACTTCCGGTTCGATGGCAGGAGTACCGGACTGGTAGGATTTCGATTTTTCGTCCAGTTTCTTCTGGAGCTCCAACAGGCTTTTGCGGCGCCGCTGCAGGGAACGGTTGAGCCGGTCAATATCCTGATCCGTCTGGGGAAAGTCGACAGCGACAATTTTCTGGTAGATCGGCTCGATCTTTTCCAGCGTTGCCCGGGCCCGGTTGATTCCGTCGCGGATCGGTTGGTCAAAAGGAATGTCCTTGCTCGTCCAGCTCAGGTCGGTTTGTGGATCGCCACCCCGGGCCAACATCCGTTCCCGCTCCAGCTTCATCTGTTCGATTGGCTGGGCAATGATCTCGGTGATGTCGAGGAAAATTGCGCTGGCGGTATCGCGCAGCACACTGACCTCGTCCTGTCGATTGGTTATTTTTTCGTCAATCAGGACAAACTGATTCAGGATCGGGTCCTCGATTTCGAGCTCCACGTCCGGGGGAAGTCCGAGCGTGATTTTGAAGTCGTCCAGGCTGGACTGGTAATTGGCCTTGGAGGAGAGCAGTCCACTCTGTGAACCGTAGACAGAGTTTCGGAACTGTTTCAACTGCAGCAGATCGATCCGCTGGAACTTGTAGAACTCTTCGAACTGTTCCAGCAGGCTTCGCTGGGAAGCGATGTTGGCCTCCTGGATCCGGATGTTCTGTTGGGTCTGGAGCAGCCCCAGTGCTCCACCCGCTCCGCGGGAAACACCCGAAACGCCGGCGATCGAACCGGAGCCGACCGAAACGCCTCCCCCGTTGGACATGCCGACCGCAATCTGCTGCATGTAACCACGACGATAGCGTTCCAGCTGCCGGACATTGTAGAGCAAACCGCGCTCGGCATCGGTCAGTGATTCAAGGATCACGTCGCGACCGGCGTTTCGCAGCAGAGGCTGAATCAGTTCGAGTGAAAGCGAGCCAAAGCCGACCGTACTGTCGCCGCCCGAATATTGCCAGAGGATGGAGTTGGCAAAACCGACAACCAGGTTGGATCCGGTGATTCCGGCCTTGCGAAGCTGGGTTCCGACCCCATTGTTGGAAGCGAGGGTTGTGGAGGAATTGCCTCCACCCCGGATACGCCCGCTGTTGGTAAGCGTGGAGTTGAAAGGTGCGAAAAACTGGGATTCAAAATCAAACCGCTCCAGGCTGACTGCCAACGCGGAAAGGTACAGGTTTTCCAGCTGCCTCTGATATTCGGGTGAATGCAGCAAGGCGAGTTCCACGGCAAGGTTGATATCGGCAACCAGCTTGCCATCCTTGTCGGTCGGCAACATGTAACGCCATTCCGGGTTGGCAACATGGGGAGTGTCCCCGTTGGCATGCCAGTGAGGGAACCCCGGTTTCCCATCCACCGAGTTCATGAATTCTGCCGCAGACGGATCGTCCGGCGGCATGGGCGGATGATCCGCGGAGAACGGATCGAACATCCTCGAAGAGGGATCCATTTCGATGGTATACCCGGGAATCGACCAATGCGGATCGAGGGATTTTTCCTCAATCAGTCGATGGGCGTCTGCGTCCGCCTGACGTCGGTAATAGCTCCGGTGACACCCCGCGGCTTGGACCAAAAGGGTCACCAGCAGGGCGAAAACCGACAGGGTCTTAAAAACTCTCAAGGGTCCTCAATCCATTCCGCCGTTCCCGTTTGTGGCAAAAATTACGGGGTTTTTGCCAGAAGCGGTTTGTTTTACGGCTTTCCGTCTGAACCGGTTATGCGGAGTGAATGAATTTTGCGGGTTCATTCATCCAGACCGTTTCATCGGATTCTGAGGGGATCAATCTTTGACCGATTACGTGGGTTTACCCAATTTGGTACATTTCTGCCGAAAATCCTGATTTGCCAATGACTTACGGCAGCCTGTTTGGGGCGAATTTCTTGACACTCCAAAATACCCAGCTTATCATCAACTAAATGGTTTTCATGAGCCACTTGCGCCTGGTTTTCTGCAGACAGAACAGCTGGGCCAGCGAATTCCTTTCCTTTTCTTTGCCGGATCGAGTGCCAGCGAAATGATACTTCTGATTGGGATCATTGTCCTATTTATCGCTCTGATTGTGTTCATTGTGATGTCCGCCAAGCGGACGCACTGGATGAACCTCGTTGGCGTATTCTTTGTTTTCCTGTTCGCCATTTTCTACCTCACCGTTGCCGGAATGGTTTTTGAAACACGGCGAAACTGGCAGGAAGTCCTGAAGAAGAACCAGGAGAAGTATGAGAAACAGGAAAAGGAATTACGGGAAGCTTTGACCGGAGACCCGAATGATTTTGAGTGGCCCAATGATTCACTCAAGGGCCTGGAAACGGCTGCTGCCCAGCAGGTACTCGGCCAGGGCCGAGTCTGGAGGGAATGCAAGCCGAGCGCCTTCACACCGGGCACCAACCCGAACGACCTCACGACCGGCAGCCTGTCCGTGGAGCTGCCTCCGAACTCTCCATCGTTCGAGCCGGAAAATGACCCGGATGCCGGCGGTGATGATGCTGTGGATGGGACCTCCCTGGTCTATGTTTTCCTCGAGGTGGCTGACGGTGCGGGTGGATATAAAATCTCCAGTTACATCGGTTCCTTTTTTGCGACGGAGCCGACTCCTACCTCGGTCAAGCTTTCTCCCAGCCTGATTCTTCCCGATCCCTCCAACACCGCAACGCTCAAAGCAGGCAACCCCGCTTTTCAGACGGCTCGGGAAATGGTTCTGGCGGGTGGCAGCGACGACAGCATTCGCTGGGCGATGTACGATATTCTGCCCATTGACAGCTATGATGTTTTCGTGGATTCGATCCGGGCGGAGGCGGGTGATCCCGATCTGGAAGTCACAACGGACATGCTCCGTAAAAAACTGACAGAGGAATACATGCCGATTGAGTCTCTGCGTCTTTCAGGGGAGGAGGATAAGTACAGGCGGATCATCGATTCCATTGTTTACACCAACCGCTCCGAAACGACCTACAAGGACCTGCCCGCAGGTGAAAACGGTTATGCCTTTGAAGCGCGGGACGATGAAAAGTGGTACCGGGTGGAATTCAAGCGGAACTTCAAGAACGAATCCTTCAAGGTCGACTTCAAGGCCGAGGGGGATGCCCAGAAGGAGATCGCATTGCAGGGTCTGGCGTTCGATCGTGACGGTTTGGCGCTGCTCGAGATCCTGAAACTGGGAGAGGATGTCGATTTTCAGAAAGACCAGTCCGTGCTGCTGGCTCACTCCTCGTGGGAAAAGAACCCGGTGGATTTCATTGCCGACATGAGGGAGTCAGGTGACGCGGTGGCCAGCGAGGTCATTTACCGACGAAAACTGAATGACTTTGATTACGATTTCCGCGCCCTGGTTGAGTCCAACAAGCAGCTGACGTTTGATCGCAACCATGCGGCCGAAAAACTGGCCCAATTGCAGACAATTGATGCGGCCTACGAAGAACAGAAGACCTCCCGCCTCGAAGTCAGCAACAAGTTGAACAAGGATGTTTCCAATTTCAAAAAGGACAAGGCCGCGGTGGAACAGTACCGTGAGCAGCTGGAATCAAAGCTGGAAGGAGATCGGAGGGAGATCGATCGTTATTTCCGCCTGACCAAGGAGCTGTCGGCAAAAAAGGCGGAGCTGGAAGCCAAGCTGGCCGAGAAAATCGAAGAAAACACCCGCAAGGCAGAAGCCGAAGCCGGCGACGCGGAATAAGAGACATCCGTCAATCCGCCTGACCTCCGGTGGTGGGCCGGTGCTGGACGGGCCGGTCTCTTGTCTCCTTCTCGAAAGCGTCCCATCCCGCTCGAAACGGAGGTGCTTGGGTGCACCCGTTGTGTTCAGCGGATTCGAAGACCTGCTGGCAGGAGGGAGCCGACTCGTTCCTGCAACCTGAAAACGTCCCGTGATTTTTCGTTTACCAGGTCGAGGACTTTCTGTTCCTGTTCCCTCAGCAGTCCGGCTACCTTGGCCAGTGCCTGGTCCGTTTCATGGTTCAGCCTCGCGACCAGTTCCTTTTTCTTTTTCTGGTAGCCGCGGGCCATCGAACCATTCATGGCCTTTGCAATTTGCGGACCCAGGTTGGAGTGCAACTGCCACTGCGGATCACCAACGGTCCCGGATAGCCTGGCCACGACTTCGTATTCACGGATCGTAGCGAGATCCTCGTTGAGCATTGTCCTGATTTCGGCAGCAAATTCGTTCTGATGTTCCGATTCGATCCCCAGGTCAAAATCCTTTTGCGTGGCCTTGACCTGGCCGCTGATCCGATCGCCGACCAGATCGATGCGGGCATTGACGTGCAAACGGCCCCGACCAAGCCGAAACTGAACGCTGTCGTCCATTTTCAGATTCCGGGCAGCAATGACCAGGTCCGGAATCTCAATACTGATTCGATCGTGATCAACGGTGCCTCGGCGGTCGATCATTCCCTTGAGGGTGAATTGAAGATCGCCCTCCGCCTGCAATTGCAGGCGGGCAGGCTGGCCGTGGATTTCAGGCTGTGTCGTCAGCCCCTGCACCGTCCCGGTGAAAGTGTAGGGTTTCCGGTCCAGGGTTCCGTGGCCGCTGAGGCGGAGGAGTTGCACCAACAGGTCCGGTGGGTCCTGCTGGCCGCGAAATCGGATCGTCTCACCCCGGCTACGGGTTGCCTGGAAGGTCTTTTTGGGGTGGGGAAAGGTCTTTCTCATCCACTGGACCCACGCGATCGCCTGGTCAACCCGTTTTCCCTGCTGGTCACCAACGAGCAACTGTGACAAAGACCTGCCATTGAGACGTTTGTCGGTCCTGATTTCGTCGATCCGGGCAAGGTCCCGTTCCTTGGCGTCCAGGATGTTCTTTCGATCGACCAGGACCTGGGCCCGGTAGCGGGAGACCCGGTTTCGGATCCCGGCGAGTTCGTTGCGCAGGCGGTCCACATTGCGGAAGCCCTGCTCGATCTTTGGCAGGTCTCGAAGTGTGTTGAGCGGATTATCCCGGAAACTGGCAGCCAGATCGCGGACCGCCCTGATTCGGATTTCCAGTCGCTTTGCCTCGTCAGCCAGCTTCCTGTATTCGTCCGGCCAGCGGTCGAGGACTTCGGCCGAGTAGCGGACCGTTTCAAAATTTTCTTCGAACCGCCTGGTCAGCAGCGAAACCAGGCCCTCGGTTACCTGCTCGCCTTTTTCAGCAAGCAGGTTGCTGACCTGGCTGCCGGGAACAGCGTCCGCTTTTTCCAGTTGGCCCGATTCGATGCGGCCAGAGCCAAAAGTGATTCCTTCCACGGATCCCCGTGTAACGATGAACTTTTTCCGCAACAGCATTGCCTGGTCAAGCTTGAATTCCGCCCGCTCAAAATCCAGGAGATTTTCAAGCGGCTTCCGTGGATGTCCCAGGCGAACCGGACCGGTGCTGACACGGGTTTGAAAAGGTGAGGCGTTCAGATCCTCGATTTCCAGTCGGCTGCCGGTGGCCGATTGCACGCTACAGCGGAGCAGGTAATCCAGCAGGGGCGCCGATCCGAAATGAAGTGTGGCAAGCAAAATTGCCAGGATCGAAAATCGAACGACGATGAACTTCCACTGGATCATTCTTCGGCTCCTGCCAGTTTTTGTCGTCCGGCCAACTTGCGATAGAGCCAGAATCGCAACAGGAATGCCTGCAAACCGGGAGCCAGGCGGATGCAGAGGTGCTTCGAAACCAGGTACAGCGGCAACATGCTCAACAGGCCGATTACCAGGCTGCCCATGACCACCGTGTTGTTGAACCGGGTCCAGGGAATGATGGGTAACTCATGCAGCCAGAGCCAGGTGGTTTGCAGGCCGGGGTAGGCGAGGATCAAGCGACCCACCACGTGGGAAACGGGGTCCAGCAGCACACCGATCCAGCTGAACGTGAAGGCAGAGAGGCTGGTGGCCAGCAGGTTGACGCTGGTGGCAAAAATCAGGAAACCGAAACTGAAGGCAAACAGGCTGTCCTTTGGAATCAGGCCGATCACCATTCCCAGGGCGATACCGAAAGCGATCTGTTCCGGCGAATGACTGCCGCGAATCGCAGTCAAAATCATTCGGCTGGATTTGTAAAGAAACAGAAACATCCTTGTTTCCCCTTACAATCGTTTATCTTCCGGGATGGCCAGCCACACGGGGATTCTCCCGAGGACGCCATCCAGTGAAATGGTCCGCACGCCAGCGACGATCTGGCCCGGTTAAGGCCGGGATTTTTGCCAGGAATCGGAGCGGCGCATAAAAAAAGCACGGTAAAAAACCGTGCTGTATTCCAGTGTTTGCGAAAAATAGCAGATCGCCCGATTCCGGCAAAGCCTCATTTGGGAGCACCTGCCGCCTGCGACTGGGGGGTCTTTCGCTCAGCTAGCTTGTTTAACGCCTTTAACCAGCTTGGAGAGCCTCGATTTGTGCCGGGCTGCCTTGTTCGGATGAATCAGTCGGGAGGCGCCAGCCTTGTCCAGTTTGATGGCCGCCAATCGAAGTTCTTCTTCTGCCTTGGGCAGATCACCCGCTTCCACTGCCAGGCGAACCTTTTTGATCTGCGTTCGCACTGCGCTGCGGTTTGCCTTGTTTCTCAAGCGACAGGTTTCATTCTGCCGGAGCCGTTTCTTTGCGCTTTCTGAGTTGGGCATTGATTAAAATTGCCTTGATTTACTTGTTTAAGGGAATCCAATAGTATGGCAAACTCGGCAGGAGCTGTCGAGGGGCTACATTTTATTCTCCGCCAAAACGACCCATAAACGGGTAGTTTTCCAGATTGGGCAGGCATGGCAGACTCTCAGAGGGATTCATTCGGCAAAGTTTACCTGGTTGGCGCCGGGCCGGGTGACCCGGGGTTGCTGACCTTGCGGGGTCAGGCCTGCCTGCAGTTGGCTGATGTGGTGATTTACGATTACCTCGTCAACCCGAAGATTCTCAACCATTGTCCCCAGGCAGAGGCTCTTTGCCTGGGAAAACACGGTGGCGGACGAATCATCAGCCAGGAAGAGGTCAACGAGCGGATTGTGCATTGGGCTGGCCAGGGGAAACAGGTGGTCCGGCTCAAAGGGGGAGATCCCGCCATCTTTGCCAGGGCGCACGAGGAATTGGCGGTCATCGAACAACAGGGCATTCCCTATGAAATCGTGCCGGGGATCACCTCGGCCCTGGCGGTTACCAGTTCGGTTGGCGTCCCCCTGACCCATCGGGAGCACTCGTCCGCTGTCGCCCTGGTCACTGGACAGGGAAAAAATGGAGGGCCGCCTCAGAATATTGACTACCGGGCCTTGGCCGCTTTCCCGGGAACGCTCGTCTTTTACATGGCGACCACGACAGTCGATCACTGGTCGGGTGAGTTGCTGCGTGCCGGTATGGATGGGAGTACGCCGGTCGTTGCCGTTCGTCACTGCAGCCTGCCGACCCAGGTTTCCTTTTCCTGTCGCCTGGACCGGATTTCAGAGGTCACCCGTCAAAACGGCAAACTTCGGCCACCTGTCCTGTTTATTGTGGGGCGCACGGCAGGCAGTTACGGTCGATACAACTGGTTTGAATCCCGGCCGCTGTTCGGAGAAACCATTCTGGTGACCCGTCCCGCTCACCAGGCCGAGTCGCTGGCCAGCCGGTTGGAACAACTGGGTGCCGAAGTCCTGTTGCAGCCGGCAATCGACATCCGACCGGTTTCCAATGGAGGATCGCTGGCCAGTGCAGTCTCGGAGCTGGACCAGTTTGATTGGATCGTTTTTTCAAGTGTCAATGGTGTGGAGTATTTTTTCCGCCAGGTAATGTCGACGGCCGATATCCGCCTGTTGGGTAACGTCAAGTTTGCCGTCATCGGGCCCGCCACGGCAGGCCGGTTGGCCGATTTCCACTTGCGTGCGGACTGGATGCCGGAAAGATACGACGCGGACGCACTCGCCAACGAGCTGCTGCCGATGGTGGAATCAAAAAGAGTGTTACTGGTCCGGGCCAGTCGCGGCCGTGAAGTTCTTTTTGAAACGCTTCGTTCGGTCGCTTCCAGGGTGGAGCAGGTGGTCTGTTACGAAAGCCACGATGTCTCCGAGGCCGACCCGGAAATCAGCCGTCGGCTTGAAAGCGGTGAAATCGACTATGTCACCGTGACCAGCTCGGCAATAGCGAATTCGCTGTTCCGCTTGTTTGGAAACCAGTTGCGAAAAACGGCCCTCGCGAGCATCAGCCCCATTACCACCTCTGCCGTGAATGGATGTGACCTGGAGATCGCGTGTGAGGCGGCCGAAGCGACGATGGAAGGTGTCGTCGAGGCCATCGTTGCCCACCGGTTGAAGAGCCGTCAGCAGTAGACCGTGAACGGCATGCAAACCGGTTACAGGGTGCCGCCATTTTTCAGAGACCGAGGCTGGCTGGGGTGACATTCCCCTGGATCGAGCTGAACCAGGCAAAACCGCCGACATAGATACTGAAAGTGACGATCGCCAGCATGATCAGGCAGACCAATTTTTCTGATGGGTTGCCGTTAATGCCAACGACCAGTAAGCCTATCGACAGGACCATGGAACCGAACACGAAAAGGAGTTCACGATAAAAACCCCAGGACTGGTTGTTGGCGTAGGCCATGCGGGCGTTGACTTTCATGTCGAACCAGGTGGTTTTTGACAGCTTGCTTCGTTGCTGACTCTGTTCCTTTTTCAGGTTCGCAATCTGTTTGTTCAACCGGGTGATCTGCTCGCCGTTTGGCTGGTTGCCATCGGTAATCGCGTCGATTTCAACCTGGTACTCGTTGATCCGGGATTCGTATCTGGCGTTGAATTTCTGCTCGGCAATCTGTGAATTGGCGTTGAGTCGCGACGCCCAACGATTTCCAAGCGAGTCCCAACCCTTGCCCGAAATGACCAGCAGGAATCCGATTACCAGGCAGGGGTAACCGATCAACTGTATCTGTTCAAACAGGTTCGGGTTACGTTGCCGGCCCAATCGTTGGCTGCCAGAGGGTCCATTGGTTTGAATGCCATTTCCGAACTCAGCAGGCGGGTTTTCGAGACTTGCCGGAACGGTTTCACTTGGAGTCGCAGCCAGGTCCAGCTCGGTTCCTGTCCGGAAGGCGGGGTGGTTGGCTGCGGGATTGTTGGGCGTGGGATTGTTGGGCGTGGGGCTGGCTGGCCCCGGATCAGACCGAACGTTGTTGGACGGATCAGTCGCAGATGGAATGTTCGAACCCGAAGCAGGAGTGGTCGATTCCTGTAGGGGCCGGGAAGCCTTGGGATCGGCTTGTCGGGTGCGGTTGCTGGCTGCCGCCACCCCGGAGCCTTTTTTCGGCGAAGAAGCGACTTTCGATCGGGAGCCGGGCTTTCGGACCGGATTGATCTGGGGCAGGGTCTGGGCGGGTTTTTCGATCAGCCCATTGATCGCGGTTGCCTTTTCCCAGTCCTGCATCCCCTCTTTCCAGACCAACGTCTGTTCGGAGACTTTCCCCTGAACGATCAATTTTTTCAACTGCCCTTCGGTAACGGGTCCTTTTCGATCGTTTTTTTCGACGTAGTACCATTCAGCTTTTTCGGCCATGCTCTGCTCCGATCCGGGGGTCTTCTTCTATTTCTAAACAGAGCGCATGACCGTCTCAAGACTCGAAATGCCAAGGGAAAAGAAAAGCGGAATTTGCCGGCCGTTTGGTCGGTATTCAGGATCCGGAATTGTCGTTTTGCGCAGCGGGAGGCCAGTGGTAGGCAAACACACTGTCCCAGCGAAAGTCGAGGTTGGCCAACGATTGCCCGATACCGATGGCCTGCCAACGTCCGTCAACCTCACGAACCACTTCCAGGGCCCGAAGCTTTTCAAGGGCATCACCGACTTCAAAATCGATCTCCATCTGCGTGGCCCTCTTGAGATTGGATTCTGCGATTTCATCGAGTTCTTCGGCCGTCAGGCCATCCCGCTTGCCAAACCTCCACAAGATGTAATATCCAAAAACCATTTCACGCAGATCCTGTGATTCCGCTTCACTCAGGACTCGTAACAATACCCCGGAATTGTTGTCCAGGTTCTGGAAATAGAGGTGGCGAGTCAGGTTCAGGAGGTACTTGTCCTTGGTCTGGAGATAACTGAAGATCCCCTTGGCCACATAGAGCCCGATACCCACCACGAGGCCGATCACGGCGAAGACCTTGTAAAGTGTGGCGAATACGGTCATCAACATCAGGAAGCGGAACAGCTTGAACAGGCTGACCGCGATCCCCGACAGGGTAGGCAGAATGATTTTCCCCTGGTCCAGCAGGTTCATTTTGATCTGGGTACCGGGCAGGAGGGCGTGCAGGTCGGAGTGCGGAATGCTCTTGAAGCTTTTTATGTAAATCACGTTGGTCTGATCGTCTTCACGCAGACGCTTGTGCTCACGCAGGCGGAAAGCGATGACCAACCGCTGAAAGACATTGACGTCGAATTTTTCCTCGCGGAAAAATTTCCACCAGGTCCGTTTGGTCCACTGCTCCACCCGGTTTCCTCTGGCATAGACGTGGAGATCTTCAAAGAGATCAAAATGGACTTTCAACTTGATGCCCAGAACGCTGGCATTTTCGACGGCAAATTCGAGTTCGTTCCTCGGCAGCTTTTTGTAGTTGGCTTTTTCAAGCAGGAATTCCAATCGGTCAAAGACCTGCTGGGAATTCCGGTTACAGGATTCCACCGTGGTTTCGTTGAATTGGAATTCGGAATCCGGGTCCAGCGGCTGATAACATTTCAGCGCATCGCAATATTGATCGTGATACTGGTGGTGCAGAAAGGCATCGAGAACCCGAAAGAGTTTCCGGAGTTGAGCCTGGTCTTCGGCAGAGCAACTGCTGATGCCGGGCAGGCTGTCAAAAATTTCTGCCCGGCCGATAGGGATAAAATGCTCCCGATCGAAAGTGTCGTCCGGCCCACCGTTTTCCACTTGACGAACCGGTGATGAACCAGCTGGTAAAGTGGTTTCCGTTTCTTTTTTTGAGGGGCGACTGTTGATCACGATGGAGATGTTTTACTGGGGTTCGACTGGGAACGTACCGCGATCTCGGAAGGGAGATGATCTCGGGACGCTGGTCCCGGAATTGTCACCTGTTCGAAATCCGGTTTCAATCCTGCCCATTTTCCTTTTGAGCGTTTCGACCAGGAAACTCTGCTGAAGCAGGAGTTTTTCCCGGTTCTGAAGATCGAGCTTCAACCTGCGGATGCGGGTCTCCAGTTGGTCAATTTTCCCGGGATCATTGACGATGCCTGCTGCGGCTGGCTGCAACTCTTTCTGATGCCGGAAAGGCTGAATTCTGGGAGTCCCGGTGTCGATCGCCAAACCGGCCTTTTTTGCCGAGGAAATGGATGGACTGGTGAGGGTGCTCGTGGAAGAAGCCAGGTCCCCGGAAGGCTCTCCGGGAGGTCCTGCAACCTGGCTGCCGAGCTTCGCGTTTTCTTTCGGCAGCCGGCTCGAATGCAGCTGGTTGGTCTTCAGCCGCTGCATTTCAAGCAGCTGCCTCGCAGACTGGTCAACCAATGCCTCGTTATCTGCTTCCAGTTGTTGAATTCGCTCCAGCAGTTCGGTCGTTTTCTCTTCGCTGGACGGTGCAAACAACAGCACGTAAAGCAGAAACCCTGCGGTAGCACTGAAAAGGATGGCCGTTGCGGCATAGAGTGGAAAAGAGAGAAAAAGACTGGATCGACACATATTGACTCCCGGGTTTCCGATGCTTCTTCCTGGGAATGATTATGGGCGGAAGACCCGATCTGGCAAGAGTCCAAACAGAAGGCGGGAAAAGAGGGTTGCCCGCAGGAAGCAGTTGCCTGCAGGTCCTGGTGGAAAGGAGCCCGTTGGTTTCCGACTTCAAAGAGCCGGCGAATTACGTTTAAAAAAGGGAGGTGCGGCAGGAACTTTCAAAAGGGTGAAACCTGGAAAAGAGTGGATTTGCTGCCATAAAGAACTGCCGGGAGACTCCATCCGGGAATCAGGGGGAAGGGCACCTGCCGCAGAACGCGACAAAGAGACTCAAGTACCTGCCAAGGACTCGGGTTCTCGAGAGAGAATCAAGCCTGTTTGAAAATCAGGCCTTATTAAAAAAAGAGGCGTCGAGCGGATTCGAACCGCTGTACACGGATTTGCAATCCGATGCCTAACCACTCGGCCACGACGCCCTGAGGATCCTCGAAGTTAAATGATGGGATTGTAGCGGTCAAGTAGTTCAGGCAAACCGGACCGCTTGTCCCCCCATTCGAAAGGAACCTACTCTATTGGTCGGCAAAGCTCAAAATGCACTTGATGGGAAAATCCAGATTTCTTCCTACCATCGATTTGACCGTCCTGACCGGTCCTCTTTTCCTCATCCTGACAGGCCCCTGCGAATTTTTCCAACCCTGGAAAACTGGCGATCAGGAAGGGCGAATGCATAATCGGTTGACGTATAGTTTGGACAGGTGAAACGGTTTGATGTTCACCGGCAATTTCAGATGCCAGCATTCCAACAGGGAAAAACAATCCATGTTCGGTAAAAAACTTATCGATCTGAAATCGACGACCGATCGGGTGGCAGCCGAAAACTGCTATGTCGAGCAGATCCTGAATTCGATTTTCGAACACGTCATCAGTGAAAGCGTGATTGAAAACCGTTCAGACCATGATGAGATCATCCGCTTCTCCAGTTCCCTGCTGGAAAATGAGCTGCTTTTTGGATCGCCCAGCGAAGAGGTGTTGGACCGGGTGAACCGAAGAATCATGGTCAGGAAAAACGCTTGAAAAAATCAACCGTTAATCGAAAAAACACTATTTCAAACGTTGTAATCGTTCAAAATCAGGCTCCCGATGGAAGGCGGTGGAATTTGGTTCCAGCAAAACGAATTTTCGATCTATTCATGCTGTTTTCCTTGATTATTCTTGAATTTGAATCGTTGTCAGTCGGGAATTTGCCTCTATACTGAAGTCGCGTCATCTTCCCCTCTCTTCTCAACGTCTCGTCCTCCTACTTAGCCTCTGGAGCTAATCGTGAATAACCATCCTGAAAGACAGGATTGGGGTGCTGCCGATCCACCCTCCCAAGCCAGTTTTGACTTTGTTGGCATGCTTCAGCGACGGTTCTGGATCATCATTCTCTGCGTGATCTTCGCGACCGGGGGCGGTGTTTTCTGGTACTGGAAGAGCGAGGTGAAGTATTCCTCGGTGGCCCGCACGCATATCTACTTTCAGCGTCCTGAGGTTTCAATCATCGGCAGCGATTCCTTTCAGACCACCACCTCCATCAACAGTCACCATGAACTGTTCAAAAGCGAAGAGGTTCTGAAGAAGGTGGCTACGTCCATCAAGCAGACCATTCAGAATCAAAATTCCACAATCCAGAAAGCGGATTCGGCCGAACAGAAAAACGAGCCCGGGGGTGGGGCGGAAAAAGCCAGGGATGAAGCGGCGACCGATGCCAACATTGCAAAATCGGTGCAGTTCAGTGAATTTCACAATTTGGAAATTCCGCAAATACTCAGCCGGCTGCTGAAGTCACTTGATATCAATCCGGATCGACAGGACAAGAATATCTACCACCTGTCTTACACTGGTAACGACAAGAATGATTGCTCGACCATCCTCGACATGGTGATCGACAAATACGATGAACATCTGACCAACAAGTACGAGAGTGAAGGTCAGAAGATCATCTCCAACATTGAAAATGCCCGCACCACCATCGCCAAGGAAATTTCCGATCTCAATGGCGAGCTGGAACAGTGGCGAACAAAAAACGGCGATAGCCTGGACAAGTACAGCGAAGGACTTCTGGTTTCCGATTCCGGCGACAAATCCAATGGCTACCGGGTCGAAGCCCAGGAGCTGTACAAGGAAATCGCATCGCTGGAAAAGGAACGCAGCCGGATCGCCGATGACCAGAAATGGATTGACAATGCGATTGCTACAAAAATGAGCAAACAGGAGATCCTGACCCACATCGACAAGTTCAGCGAGTGGTTGCAGATCGAACAGAGAAAAAGCACCTCGGCTGCGAACAATCGTCCGGAAAAAAAACTGCCCCTGCAGTTCGAAGAACCCGAGCCGCCGGCTGACCTGATGGAGGCCCGTTTTGCGGTCACCCAGAAAGAGGGTGAAATCGAGGAGATGATCAGTAAGGGATTCGGTGAAAACTACCCGGGCCTCCGCACGCTCAAACGCCAGATGAGTGAGCTTCAGGCCAAGGTCAAGTTCCTCGACGATCATTTCCAGGGCCGGGTCAAAAAGGCGAAACAGAAGTTCGAAGAATTAAAAAAACAGTCCGAGAGTGTCGTGGAACTGGACACCAGCGAGCTGCCCAAAATCCTGAATGAAATCGACCTGATCGGTCTGCAAAAGACTTTCCTTGATCACAAGCTGGTCCGCCTGGACAACGATCTTGCCAGTTTGAGGCTCAAGTACGAATCCAAGGTGGCCCAGTCAAACATCGTGGAAAAATTGCTGAGCGAAGAACGGGCTCTGATGGGCCAGATCAATCTCAAGATGGACTTGAGCAAGACGGTCAACCAGAAGATCAGCGAGATCAACATGGAAAAAGGGAACGGATTTTATATCGTGGATCGGCTGAAAAATCCGTCCCGCGGTCTACAAGCCGAGCCCAACATGTTAAAGATATTTGCCATCACCACTTTTCTGGGACTCCTGGTTGGGGTTGGCTTGGGCTACCTGGTCGAAGTCGCTGACAAGACATTCCGGAACCCGGCGGAGATTGCCCAGCAATTGGGGATGCAGGTTATCGGTCACGTTCCGGTACTGACCACCAAAAAGGTCAATGCCAAAGGGTCGGCGATGGACGAATCGCTGATTGCATTTCACCTGCCCAAGTCTCAGCAGTCGGAGGCGTTTCGGGCAATTCGAACATCGTTGTTCTTCAATTCGCAGGGTAAAAACAGCCAGATCATCCAGGTAACCAGTCCTACTCCGGGAGACGGCAAATCGACGCTTGCCGCCAACCTGGCCATCTCGCTCGCCCAGTCAGGCAAGCGGGTGCTGATGGTTGATGCCGACCTGCGACGACCGACAGTCAATTACCTGTTTGGCACCGATTCGGAAATTGGATTTGCAGCCGTTCTCAACGGTGATGCGGAAATCGACGACGCAATTGTTGATTCCGAAGTGGCAGGGCTTTCGATCATGCCTGCCGGTTCGCGTCCATCGAATCCGGCGGAATTGTTGACCTCTTCCCATCTGTATGACCTCTTCGAAGTCCTGCGGGAAAAATTTGATTTTGTTATTATGGACTCGCCCCCGATGCTGGCGGTTACTGATCCGGCTGCTTTGGCTGCGAGGGCGGACGGAGTCATAGTGACCCTGAGAATCAAAAAGAATGTCAAGTTGAGTGCGACCCGGTCCAAGGAGGTTCTCGATTCTGTGGATGCCAAAATCATGGGAATTGTGGTCAACGGTGCAGGAATGGTGCAGGGCACCTATAGCAATTCGGCCGCTTACGGTTACGGTTACGGTTCGGGCTACTCGGGCAGTTATTACAGCTATGGTTACGACTATGGAGAGTCGTCTTATTATTATGACGAGGACAGCGTCCCCACAGCCGCCCGTCGGTGAACCGGGGACTGTCGGCAGATTTTGAAATCGCCAGCCCGTTTCCGGTTGATGCCGCAGGCGGGCTGTGATTGGGGGTCGCCAGTCATTCATGATTCCGTTTGGATGCGGAAATTTCGCCGAAATGCGACTGTTTTGTCCCTTATTTGGCTGCGGTTTGCTTCTATAATTGACCGCTTCACTCCCACCCAGGAACACCTATGGACCAGCCTGAATTCTCAACCGTTCCCAGTGCCGTCGAGGCCATCGGTCGTGGCGAAGTCGTGATTGTGGTCGATGACGAGGGCCGCGAGAATGAAGGCGACTACATCTGTGCAGCCGAGTTGGCGACTCCCCAGACCATCAATTTCATCATGAGCGGACGGGGTGACTTTTGCATGCCGGTCCTTCCGGAGGTCTGTCATCGACTGAATCTCAAGCCGCTCGCCGAGGACAACAATACCAGCCTCCAAACCGCTTTCGTCACACCGCTGGACCACGTGACCGCCAAGACCGGGATCACGGCCGAGGAACGGGCCAAGTGCGTCCGCGAAATCGTCAACCCGAATTCAACTCCGGATGATTTTGTTCGCCCGGGACACGTGCATCTGCTGACCGCGAAAGAGGGCGGAGTGCTGCGAAGGGCGGGACATACCGAGGCGGCGGTTGACCTGGCCCGGATGGCGGGCCTTGCACCGGCAGGTGTGCTGTGTGAGGTTCTGGATGATTCCGGTGACCGAGCGACCAGGGACCAGCTTTTTGAAATCGCCAAAGAGAAGGGTCTGCAGATCATTACCATTGAGGATCTGATTGCCTATCGGAGGGTCAGTGAAAAGCTGGTAACCCAGGCCTCTTCGGCGGATTTGCCAACCAAACATGGGGAATTCCGAGTGATTGCCTATGATGTGCAATTTGAAAACCAGAATCCGATTGCACTGGTCATGGGCGATCTTAAAAATGCCAGCCAGGCACCACTGGTCCGGATGCACTCCAGTTGTTTCACGGGTGATCTGATCAGCTCGCTCAGGTGTGATTGTGGAGACCAGCTTCAGCTGGCCCTCGAAATGATCGGCCGAGAGCAAATGGGAGTGCTGGTTTATCTCCCCCAGGAAGGTCGTGGAATCGGTTTGACCGAAAAAATCAAGGCCTATGCCCTGCAGGACCAGGGACTGGATACGGTTGAGGCCAATCATGCCCTTGGATTCAAGGCGGACATGAGGGATTACGGAATTGGCATCCAGATCCTGAAAGACCTGGGTTTGACCGACATCCGGTTGCTGACCAATAACCCCAAGAAATCGGAAGCCTTTAACTTGCGTGGTTTTGATCTGAAAGTGGTTGACCAGGTTCCCATTCTGCCACCGGTCAACAAGCACAACGCGAACTACCTGGCTGCCAAAAGGGACAAGATGGGGCACAGCCTGCCGCCGGAAAACCCGGATGCTCGCGAAGATTGATCACGGGCCAAGCCTGTTCCGGCTGCGTTCGCCGGCTTGCACGCGGTCGACAGGAGGGCAGCCGACAGGAAGGCAGCCGACAGGAAGGCAGCCGACGGGAAGGCAGCCGACAGGAGCTCAGTCCACATCCGGCGTACGATCGGGATGGCAGCATCATTGGCGGTACCAAACCAGTTCTCACCCAAATCCCGCCAATTGCTGGTAATCGCGGGTGAAGCCGGGTATTCAGCTGAGCCCCCTCAGAGCTTTCCCGCTCTGCCGGATTTTCCGGATGGAAAAGTGTGGTAAGAAAAATTTTCTTCCGGCCCGGGAAAGATCTTCGAGAGCTGGGCTGGCAGGTGCGGAGAATCCTCAGCCACCTTCTGTTGAACCAATCATGATCTTGAAGTGATGTATTGGGAGTTGGGGTGCTCAATGGCGAAGCCGGTTTCCAGCACGCCTTTCGGGTACACCAGTTGCCACTACCGCGGGTAGGCTTTCCGTCCGCACTGCGCTCGGGAATCGTCACGCATTCTGGTCCTGCATGAACTTCAGCGGGAGGAGGGTGTGTGTGTCTGCCTGGAAGACAAAGCTGAATTCGGATCGCGGAGTCTTCGTTGACCAGGCAGTGGATTTTATTCAGGCCCGCTCATCGGCGTGCCAATTTTTCAAGGGTGTCAGACGCTTTGGCTTTCCACGCGACATGAATGGAAACACCGCGATAAAACGCTGAACTTTCCCAATTACCAACTGATTCGATTTACCAACTGATTCGATTAAAGACTCCTTTTGCTGGACCTCGTCCACGATTCTCCATGCAGTTACCCTTCATCAACACCGGACCTGCACAAACCGGATCTGCACAAACCGGATCTGTACAAACCGGATCTGTACAACCGGCCAACGGTTCATTGACCGACGGTCGATCTGTCGCTTCTCCTGGCAAGGGTTCCTCTGGACCTGAATCACGCGTTACCGGATCAACCGAAGGGCGCCGATCGTCCAAGGGTGGTTCGGAATCCTCCCCTGCCGAAGATGATTTCGAAGCCTTGCTGGAGGGACTTGCGGTTGCAGCTGAAGAAAAACCTGATACTTGCGACCCGGCTGCCCCACAAAGTGATGCAATCGATACCTCTTATCAGTTGATGCTGGATCAGGAACTGTTGGGGACCGCAGATTTGGCAACCCAGCTGGAGGCTAATCGCCTGGAACCAGATACCCGCCACGGTCCATTGGCTTTTGGCAAAGGCAGGCTGGCCGATGGACAAATTTTTACGGCGTCATCAGAAACCCACGAAACTCTATCGACAACTGCCGAAGTCGCCTCGGGCTCCTCTTCGGTGGTGCATTTCGAGGCTCACGAACCGGGTTATGCTTTCGACTCCCCGCTGAACGCTAACAACGCGTTTTCCCAAACATCCGCGCAGGTTCAGTCCGCTGTTGGGGATTCATCGGCGCAATTGGAAGATTTGGCAGCCCGCAATGCATCTCGAACCAACCCGTTCCCACCTGGAATGCGGGTGACTCCTGGCAATTCTTCCGAAAATGGTGCGGATTCCAATGCGGGGGAGGAGGCAACACTGGACCCCGACGTTGAATTGTCCGGGGACAGAGATCCCAATCGAAACCTGGCAGTGAAAACCGAACGGCAGACACTTTTGGCCGACGGGCCCGCAGCGGCAGTTTCTGAATCGGTTTTGCCAGGACCAGCGCTCGACGGGGCCCAGGCTGAAGCTGGGACGGGCAGCCATGGTTCAGCAGGCCTGGAATGGAACAGCAATCAGTCCGCACCTGCACCAACCCTTGCTCCCTTGCAAACGGCTGCCCAGTCTTTTCGAACGGTTGACATGGCCGGTGAACAGAACCTGGCGGAATTTGTGCAACGAGTGATCACCGAACGTGCCGAGGAGGCGGTTGGTGAGAAGAACATCACCCGAATCGAGATCGCCATCGATCCTCCCGAACTGGGTGAGGTCAGGATTGAAATCACCAAAACAGCCACCCGGACGGTCGCCACACTCGCCGTGGCAAATGAAATCGCCTGGAACCAGTTGCAGTCCAATATCCAGAATCTGCAAGCGTCCCTTGAAGCGATGGGGGTGGAATTCAACGAAGTTGACCGGTTCGACCAGCAACAGGATGGCTGGAGCCGGGAGAGAGATGAAAGCGAAGCCGGCGGACAGGTTTACGGCCAGGGAGAAACCTGGTCGACCGATGATCCGTCAACGCAGCCCGAGACGTCCCGCGCTTTCCGCCTGAAAACAGCCCGTATCGTAGATATTTTGATCTAGCGAAACAGTCATAGAAAAAGGAGGTCGTTATGACAATCAGTATGCCGTCCAATGATGTTCAGGTTGAATTCCTGAACCTGTTGGTTCTTCAGCTTCAAAACCAGGACCCGCTGGAGCCGGTCAAACAGGAGCAGTTTATCAGCCAGTTGACCGAGATATCGACCCTGGAATCGGTCGAAAAGCTGAACCTCCAGTTTGACGAAATGCTCAAAGTCCAGGAACTGGGGCAGGGAGCCAGCCTGGCAGGAAAGGAAGTCCGATTTTTGCAGGAGGGTGCCATGCAAACCGGGACCGTGCAGGAGGTTACTTTTCTTGGAGGTGAACCCGAAGCGATCATCAGCGGATCTTCGATTCCGCTCACGAACATCCTGTCGGTGGTGGGCTAGTTTTCCTGCCACGTCCTCAGCCCGTCGCCAAATTTTCAAGTTTCTTCAGCACACAAACACAAAGGTATTTTCGATGCCCAATTCATTCTTCGCAGCGGTTTCCGGCTTGCTGGCCCACCAACGTCGTCTTGATATTGTTGCCAACAATCTCGCCAACCAGAACACAACCGCTTTCAAGGCCAGCCGAGGGGTTTTTGCGGATCTGATTTATGAAACGGTTCAAAATGCTTCGACCGGTAATGGTCTGACGGTTGGTGGTACGAATCCGAGCCAGCTGGGAAGCGGTGTCAAGGTCAGTCAAATCAAGAAACTTTTTTCGCAAGGCAATCTCGAGGCGACTGGGCAGCCACTTGACTTTGCGCTCGATGGCGAGGGGTTTTTCGTGGTGGGCTCGGGCGATTCGACCCTGTTCACTCGCGCCGGTTCCTTCTCCCTGGACGCCAACAATTACCTGGTGGATCCGTCTACCGGAGCCTACGTTCAGCGATTTGGAACGTTGGGAGAATCAGGACAGGCTGGTGGACTCAATTTCCAGGCCCCGAACGATCCCCGAATTCAGATACCCATCGGTGCGGTGATTCCGGGGCAACCGACGGTCGATGTTTCTCTTGACGGTATCCTCAACGCCGAGGCAGTTGGCCCATTGGCCCAAACGCTGACATCTTCCACGCCGTATACAACAGGGGGTGCAGCGGCGGCGACAGCTACGTTACTCAATAACCTGGACAGCATGGTCACGCCCTATGTCGGGGGAGATTCGCTCGACATTACGGGAACCTCAAGCGATGGTACTCCCTTTTCCTCCAATTTTGCCGTGGACGCTACCACGACGCTGGGTGATGTGGTGACTCACATCAATGGCCTGGTCACTGGGGGCACGGTCTCCCTGGATGCGGCCGGCAACATGTTGGTCACGGCGGATGCGGTCGGACCTTCCCAGCTCAGTCTCAATATCGAAGATGCAGCCGGTAACACCGGTTCCATGATCCATGGAAATCACCGACTGCAGGAATCGCAGGTCGGAAAGTTGGGGGATACTTTTTCGGGTGTCTTCGACCTGTTCGACGCCCAGGGTCGAGCCCACGGTTTGAATTTTGAATTCCAGAAAATGGGCTCCAACCTTTGGGATCTGACTCTGAGCATGGACCCGGCTGATGGGTCCATTGTGGGAGGCAACCTGACCAACATTCTGTTCAACGATGATGGAACGATGCATTCGTCGGTAGACACCGATGTGACCATCACGGCGAACTTCACAGGAATCTCTTCTCCCCAGGCGATTGATTTGTCGTTTGGTTCCATTCGACAACTGGCGACGGAATTCGAAATCCAACCCAGCCAGGACGGTTTTGCTCCAAGCGAGCTGGTATCCACCTCGGTCGATACCGATGGCGTGATTCAGGGGCTGACCGCCAATGGTCAGGTTCTGTCGATCGCCCGACTTGCCGTGGCCACTTTCTCCAACAAGCACAGTTTGAATGCTGTGGGATCCAATTACTTTGCCAACACGCTCAACAGCGGTAATCCGCAGGTCGGATCGGCTTTGACCGCGGGCCGGGGTGCGATTCTGGGTGGCCAACTGGAATCTTCCAACGTGGATGCGGCCTATGAGTTTACCCAGCTGATTGTGGCTCAACGCGGATTCTCGGCCAATGCTAGGACCATTTCCGTGGCCGATGAAGTTCTGGAAGAACTGACCAATATCATCCGATAATCTGCATTAGCCGTTAAAAATCGCCTGTTTTGAGCTAGCAGTTCCCTTGTTTTTCCTTTTTTTTTTAACGAAAGGGCAAGCGACCGCTGCCTGATTCGATAGAATTAGTGAAAATTATTTCAGCATCATTCAGACCTGGTCTTATGAGCGTTCACCCCACCAATTCCCAATTCCCGGTTCGGTTGAATCCGGGAAAGCCGAATGTCAGCCCTTCGCAGGACGAAAAAACTGTCGATGGTGCCCGTTCAAGCGAATCGCTGGGCTTGTCGGAAGCCGTCGGGACAGAAAAAACCGAAAAGAAGAGCGGCGAATCTTTGGCTGATCTGCCAGATATTGGTGAAGAACGGATCGAGGCAGCAAAGGAAAAGCTCTCATCGGGTTATTACCACAGTCGCGAGGCGGCTTTGGCGACTGCCCGCTCCATGCTTCGCTGAGCCGTTAATGGACGATCCGTTAAGGGGCCGGTCTTTCCCGTAGAGCATCCTGCCGGGCTGGATAAGAATTGGAACAGAAGCCGGAATTCTATTTTTCGAAGGCGGACCTCAGCTTTTCCAAGTACCGCTCCGACTCACTGCGTGGTTCTTTCTTTTCTTCGTACTCCAGCACAACATAGCCCCGGTAGTGGCTCGATTTGAGGATTCCGGCAAGGCGTTTGAAGTCCGTCGGTTGTTTTCGATGATCCGGGCCAGAAGTGACGACCTTGACCTGGACATTGATCGCATGGGGGGCGACCTTTTCCAGGTCGCCATAGATGTCCTCGCTGTGAAAATTTCCGGTGTCCAGGTTGACGCCGAACCAGCGACTCTTGACGTCCCTCACGAACTGGAGGAGACCTTCGGCTGTTGCTGTTGGTCCACCATGGTTCTCCAGGGCAAGGTGGATACCGTGTTGTCCCCCGTATTCGCAGCATTCCTCCAGAGCAGAGACCATCAGGCGATGTGATTGCTCGGGGGAAGATCCTTTTTTGGGGTGGCCGGCGAAGACGCGAATGACAGGTGCTCCCAGCTTTTCAGCCCGTTTGATCCAAGTCTTGGTCAGCGCGATCTGTTCCGCTCTTTTTACGGAATCCGTGTGACCGAAATCGTTACCGATGGCTGTACCCGAGACATCTAGACCCTTGCGGAAAGCGTGCGCCTTGAGGTTATGGAGAAATTCGTCCGAAAGAGGATCCGGAAAATAATAGCTGGTCAACTCAGTCCCCTCGAGGCCAAAGCGTGCGCAATCATCGACGAAATCCTTAAGTGAAAGTTGTGGTGAATCTCCAGTCAGCAGATTTCGGTAGCTATAGGCGGCTAGGCTGAACTTGAATTTGTGGCCGATCTGGAAAAGGCGCCTTGGACTTCCGGAAAGTGAGACGCGGTTCATGCCGCTGTTTGCCATGGTCGCAGCGGAGATCATTCCCGCTGCCATAAAAGCTCTGCGATGCATCTGGTTTGACAGGTAAAAAAAGGAAACGGGGGGCTACTGTATCAACAAAACGACTAGCGTTGCTTATAACAGAGAGATTGCCCATCGAGTACCCGATATTATGAATTGGCTTGCATCAATAATCTACGGACTGTTCGTGATATGGACGGGCCTGCTACGCGGGATCGAGGCCCGGCAGTACAAGCCGAATTCACTCTGGTTCTGTCTGGTGACGGGCCTGCTGTGCATCGTTGCGGGATACCTGTTCCGGCTGCAGAAAAAGTGGGCGGCATTCGGACTGGCCTTTTTTTCGTCGTCGGTGGTGCTCCTGTTTTATTTTTACTGTTTTATCGTCAAGCCGGAGAGCGATGCGAGCGTCCGTGTGGGACTGGTGATTGTCGCTTCGATCGGGTACCTCGCCCTGATCGGCTTGCCCTCACTTCGCACCGGGATAACCGGTCAGGAGAATTAGGTGCAAAGCTGCCGAACCGGGCAGGCAGGTTTTCATCGGCCAATTGCACGCGGACGCCTTTTCCCGTTGAATGGTCCGGTAAATGAAAGTTGACCGAAAGACTGATCTGACGGGATCCCCATAAAAAGTCACCGATGGGCAAACGGCCTGGTGGTTGTCTGTCCCGATTCCTGTTGCTTGTTCCGTACCCGAGCCTTTTAACGCCATTTCAACCGGCCAGTTTATTTACTTCCATGCCGAATCGTATTTCAAAGACCGGTAGAGTCGTCAATATCTCGGGTTACAAATTCGTGAAGCTTGAGAACCTGGAAAGTCTTCAGGCGGACCTGAAAAAATGGGCCGGGCAGGCTCAGCTAAAAGGAACAATATTACTCAGTGAAGAGGGGATCAACTGTTTCCTGGCTGGCAGCCGTGCCGGTATGGATTCGTTCCTGGCCGCCCTCAGATCCCATGGGCCATTGGAGGATTTTGAAGCCAAGGAGAGCTTCAATGATTATCAACCCTTCAGTCGCATGCTGGTCAAAATCAAGAAGGAGATCATTACCTTTGATGTTCCGGCAGTGAAACCCGCTTATGGAGACGGAAAGAAAATTGCGGCCGAAGAGTTGAAAGCATGGCTGGATGAAGGTCGAGATGTGGTGCTGCTGGATACCAGGAATGACTATGAAATCGAACTCGGTACTTTTGATAATGCGGAATCAGTCCATATCGATAACTTTCGTGAGTTTCCCGAGGCCATCCGGTCCTTGCCCGAGGAATACCGGAAAAAACCACTGGTGATGTTTTGCACGGGTGGCATTCGCTGTGAAAAAGCGGGGCCATTCATGGAGGACGCGGGATTTGAGAATGTGCTGCAGCTGGAGGGTGGCATCCTCAAGTATTTTGAAAAGTGCGGCGGAGCGCATTGGCAGGGAGAGTGTTTTGTCTTTGACAAACGCGTGGCGCTCGATCCGGAGCTCTCGGAAACCGCGACGACACTCTGCTATGTCTGCCAGGCGGTTCTGAAAGAGTCCGATCAGCTCCAGCCGGGCTACCGGTTTGGTGTTTCCTGCCCGAAATGCTACACCGAATCGGCACCAGCCGAGCCGATCGTGATCGATCGGGAGTCCCGGCAAAAGGAGATCGCCGCGGCCACATCGCCGCTCCCGGGCAGCATTCCCTATGAAAACTTTCGTCCCATGACCGTATCGAAGGAAATGGACGGCTTGGGTCTGCTCGATTTCTTCAAGGCTCTCAAGACTCACCTGGCAGAGGACGACTGGCTGCAGGCAGTCAAGGCCGGACACATTCTGCACAGGGGAAAACCGGTCGGACTGGATCGCCGGGTGATGCACGGTCAGAAGTATTATCACCTGCTTCCCGACACGACCGAGCCGGACGTCGCGACAGGAATCCGGATTTTGCACGAAGACAGGGACCTGGTCGTGATCGAAAAGCCGGCACCTCTGCCGATGCATCCGTGCGGCCGCTACAACCGGAATTCGTTGCAGAGTTTCCTGTGCGAAGTGTACGCGCCCGACCGTTTGCGGCTGGTCCATCGCCTGGATGCCAATACCAGTGGAGTGGTGCTGTACGCGAGATCAAAAAAACTGGCCACCGCCCTGCAGGAGCAGTTTGGCCAGGGGCGGGTCGAGAAGGAATACCTTGCGGGTGTTCACGGAAACGCCCCTCCGACGATGCTCTCCGACAAACGGATCGCTGCTCAGCCCGGGCCGGGAGGGATCCGCTTTCTCGACCCGCAGGGCCAACAGGCCCGAACCGAATTCGAGACGGTCTGTTCTGCTGATGGTCAGAGCCTGTTGAAAGCACGTCCCATGACGGGACGGACCAATCAAATACGGATCCATCTCTGGGAACTGGGTTTCCCGATCCAGGGGGATCCGACCTATCTCCCCCAAAAGGAATTGGGAGTGAACCAGACAAATTCGCTGGCCGCTGCCCCGATGAAACTGCACGCCAGCAGGATCTCATTTGACCATCCGGACACGGGAAAAACGCTCTGTTTTCAATCCTCTCCGCCGGAATGGTTGGCCAGCTTTGGCGGCAATTCCCGACAATAAGGCCCAAATGGGCCCCGGGATTGATGAAAAAAAGTTGCAAAATCGGGCTTTTGTCCAGTTTTTATTGCCATAGATCCCGGTTGCCACGAGAATACAGAGATAATCCTCTTCATGCAAAAATCCAATGGCTACCGAATCCGCTGACTTTGCAAAAACACCAGCCGAAATCTACTCGCTGGCCAGTCGGGCCGAGCAGGTGATGGAATCGGCCAAATTGCTCGAGTACGCCTTGCGTGAATATTCCGGCGATTATCGTTCCGGATTCACACAGCTTTACAACGGCAACCGGAAATTGTTTGACAAAACGCTGCGCGACCGGGTTCGCCAGGCGTTTGAAAGCAGGAACCGGCTCAAAAATGTGGCCAAGCATGGCGAGCCATCTTTCGAGGACAAGACGCTAGCCGCCGAATCTTTCATCCTGGCCGCCCAACAGCTGTTCAAACACTACCCGAGGATTTTTCCCGATCGTTACCGGGTCGAGGATGCACCCACGGTCGAGGATTCTTCTTTTTTCGAGCAGGGGTTCGAAGCACATCCTGGCAAAGGGGAATCGAACCGGACTGCCTTTGAGGCGGTACGAGACAGGAAATCCGATCCCTCGAACTCCCACCCCCAGGCACCCCCGGTGACGGACCAGGTGGTGGAGGAAGCAAATCAGGCGGGAGTTCCCAACGCGGATTCAGCAGAGGGGTTGCCGCTCGCAAAAAGCCTTTCGGAAGATTCCTTTGAGATTCCAAAGTATCGGCTGCCCAGTCCTTCCGGTCTTTTTTCGGCGAAACTCGGCTTGGCGAAAACTGAAAAATTCTGTGAACGGATGGGGAGGTCCCTCAAGGCAGGTATTTCAATCACCAAAGCCTGGGAGACCGAAGCCAATGGCCTGAGCGGCGAATTGAGAAATTCATTTGATGAGGTTCTGCGGGAAGTTGCCTCTGGCGGAACCCTGGTCGATGCGGTTTCCCGACATTCCTGTTTTCCCCCCATGTTTTGCGAGATGATTCGGGTGGGTGAAGAAACCGGGCGACTGGACCAGGTTTTTTTGAGGCTGGCCGATCATTACCGGAACCTGATCCAGATGCGGCGGACATTCCTGGCCGGCATCACCTGGCCCATTTTCCAGTTGTGTATCGCAATCGGTGTGATCAGCCTGTTTTTTGTCGCTCTCGCCATCCTGGAGTCGATGCTGACCAGCTTTCAGGCCCCGGACATTTTCCTTTTGGGATTGGGGCCGATTGGCAACCTGATTCTGTTCTGGGTTTTGCTGGTTGCTGGCGGGTTCGCGCTCTTTGTCGGAGTCAAAGGTGTTGCCAATGGCTGGTTTGGGGAGGCGCCGCTGCGGTTGGCCCTTCGTCTTCCCCTGGTTGGCAAGACGATCAAAACCATGTGCCTGTCCCGTTTTGCCTGGTCTTTTGGGATGGCAATTGAGGCTGGAATGGACGCCACTCGCTCGATTCGGCTGGGGATACGCAGTACGCAGAATCATTTTTTTAAGGTTCACGAGGAATCGGTGGCCAAAAAGGTTGGCCAGGGAAACCAGTTTTACGAATCGCTCGAACAAACCTCGGCCTTTCCCGAGGACCTGATACGGGCAGTCGAAGTGGGAGAAATCACGGGTGAACTGACCGAGAGTCTCGAGCGTTTGTCAGAGGACTACAAGGAACAGACCGAGGTCGCTCTCCGTCGAATCAGCATGATCAGCGGGATGCTGATCTGGATGTTCGTCAGCGCCTGTATCGTTTTCCTGATCTTCCTGATGTACATGAACTACATTGGCATGATCCATGATGCGGTTGGGGATACCCTTGGAAGCTCTCCGGAGGTGAACCGTCGCGAAATCGACGGAGATCTTCATCAGGCCGGTACGGGAGGTTCGGATCGCCAGAGAATTGACCAGATCGTGGAAGCCAACCTTCCATCTGCTGGAAGGGAAAGTCTCGACCGGGGCAATTTTGGCGGCGGGACGACCCCCGCTCCCGATGCCCAGCGTTTGATGGAAAAGTACCGTTCCAAAAAGAAAACCGGCAATCCCGTTATTGCAGCGCGAGACGAAGGTGTCCGCAGCATCATTGACAGCTCGGAATTCAAGAAGATCCAGGGGATGTACGAGGCAATCGGTGAGTCCGAGGGCCTCAGCGGACATGACCTGCTGGACAAGCTTCTCGAGCCATTTGATAAAAAGAAATAACCTCTGCAGGATCCGGTCCCACGATTCCCCTTTTTTGGGTCCACCCATTCCCGTTGCCGCCATTCCTGTTGCCGCTGTTGCGTCACCCTGTCAGCAGCTTCGATGACGGTTGAGACGGGATCGGCTGCTGATTGGCTCGAGCATTTGCCCGGGGCTATTTTTTCTTTCGCCGCAGCGGGCCGAAGACGTGTTGAGCCAGGTAGGCCGCCTCCGCAACGAACTGGTCGATGCGATTCCTGAAAATGGCAAATGCGGCCAGGGATGGAATGGCCACAATCAGACCACCGACCGTTGTCACCAGCGCCTGGTAGATGCCCTCTGCCAGGTCGGGCGCGGTAGCGCCTCCCGGCGGGGCTGTGGCCACGTTCTGAAAGGCGAAGACCATTCCCACGACTGTACCCAGCAACCCAACCATCGGGGCAATGTTTCCGATCACATTCAGGTATTCCACCTTGCGAAACAGCCGGGAGGATTGTTCCGCCAGGGCATCTTCGATCGCTTTTTCCACCGATGACCATCCATAGTCAATTTCGGAGATTCCCTGCAACAGGACGAATGAGAGAAAGCTCGGATTCTGGTGACAGGCCGACTCGGCTTCCGGGATGCTGCCATTGAGCAGGGCATCGTGGACCCGATCGTGCAGCCCCTTGGGCAACAGCTCGGAACGACGGATTGAAAGCAACTGTTCGAAAACCAGGTAGGCGGCCACGATCGAGAGGGCCAGCAGCAGGAAGACCAGGATTGCGCCGGTGACACCACCGGAAAAGACGATCCCAAAAAAGCCTTTTTGATTGGCGACCTCGGCAGCCTCGCCCTGGCCGTATACGGGGCTGGCCAACAGCGAGAAGGCCAGCATGCTGACACCAAGAACCATCAGCCATCGACCGGTTTGCCGGCGCTGTAAAAGGGAGCCGGCAGTTTCGACTACCGGAAAGGAATGGTGGTTGCCTGGTGAAAGATCATTCATGGATGTTGACTGGAAAGTGCTTTGGCGGCCGCCTTGCCCGCGGCAGTCGTAGTATAATCCCTCGCCAATTCCCGCAAAACCAAGAGATGCTCCCTGCTGCGGTTGTTTTCCTGGAGCAAGCTTGCGGCCTGGTCAAGCGCTTCTGCCGAAAGCTGGTACTGGTCGGGATACAGGATCGGGATCTTCATGAACTGCAGGATTGCCTGGTCCGACTGTCCCAGCTGCCTGTAAGCGGAGGCAAGCAAAAAGCAGCCGCCCGCCCGGTATTCGGACCGCATCCCGGAGATCAGATTCGCAAGTTCCAGTGGCTCCTGGTTCTGCAGGTCCGACAACCGGGTTCGCCAGAGCTGGAGCTGGGCAAGGCGATTAATCCGCCCGACCAGCTGGTTTGCCGCCTTCAATTCTGAAAGCTGCTGCAGCTTGCGAACGGCCTCCCTGGACAGGTCACACTCGAGGAGCCAGCTGCTGCCAATCAGCTGCTCCAGCGGATTGCCATCCTGGATCAGGTTTTCAAAGAAGCTCACTTCCCCCGGGGAAAGGCCGACCGATCGCCAGTTGATGGGTGCAACATGAAGAAAACGGGTCTGGGGCCGCTGGCGAAAATGGTCGAGAAAAAGCTGGCAGGCCTCCTGCTGGCGGTTTTGGGCCCGAAGCGCAAGCACCATTTTGGCCGAAAGTTCGCTGCGGACCCACGGCCGCTTTTCGGTTTCCAGCGCCCGCCGGTATTCAGGGAGCGCACCTTTAAAATCATGGATTCGGTAAAGCTGTTCAGCACGGGTGTGGCTGGGCAGGTAGGGCGTCTCAATTCTCAGCACCCGGGCAGCATCCAGTTTCAGCTCGCGGTCGTCGGCAATGCGGATCACGAGGTTCTGGGCATCGAGGTCGAGAACCTGTCCCACGTACAGGGAACGGCTGGTGCCCTGGGCCAGGCTTTTCAGGTGCACCCGGTCAGTGGATTTTTCCTGCGATGCCAGCAGATGGGGATTCATCAGCCCGAGGACCAGGAAAAAGACCAGTGGGACCTTCCCTCCCGGCGGGTCCAAATACGGGGCTCCGGTTTGGCTATAATCCTGATGGCCGCCTGGACGGTAACCTCTGAGCAAATTCAACCAACTTTCCGGGAAAAAATCGTGTTTCGTACTTTCCTGTTATATCAGACCCTGTCCTGTCTTGTGTTGTTGCTGGTATCGATCGATGTACGGATCCTTGCTGCCCGACAGAAAGACAAGGCGGCGACAGTGCCCAACACGGAACAGAAAACCGCGGGAAGAATGCAGCCATCGGAATCACTGCGGGCGCTGCAATTGCCGGAAGGGTTTCAGGCCACCCTGTTTGCCGCCGAACCGGACGTCCAGCAGCCGATTGCGGCCACAACCGACGTCCGGGGACGTTTATGGGTCTGCGAGAACTACACCTATTCCGACTCCAAAGTCAATTTTGACCTCAGCCTCAACGACAGGGTGCTGATTTTTGAGGATGTCGATGGCGACGGACGCTTTGACAGCCGGAAGGTTTTCTGGAACCGGGGGAAACGGCTGACCGGAATCGCCATCGGTTTCGACGGTGTTTATCTCACCTGCGCTCCCCATCTTCTGTTTCTCCCTGACCGTAACCGGGACGACATTCCGGATGGACCTCCCGAGGTGCTGCTGGATGGATGGGACAAATCGGCTGTCCGTCACAATATCGTCAATGGCCTGATGTGGGGCCCGGATGGCTGGTTGTACGGGAGGCACGGGATCCTGGCAACTTCGTTCGTGGGGCGTCCGGGTGACACCCTCTCCCAGAGGCAGGCGATCAATTGCGGTGTTTGGCGATTCCACCCGCGGAAACAGAAATTCGAGGTGGTGGCTCATGGCACCACCAATCCCTGGGGAATGGACTACAACAATGACGGTGACCTGTTCATGATCAACACGGTGATTGGGCACCTGTGGCAGGTGATGCCTGGTGCCCGCTATGACCGCATGTACGGATCCCACTTCAATCCGTACACCTACCAGACCATGGAGCAGAGTGCGGACCACTATCACTGGAACCGGGCGGGGGGAGAAGCCTGGCACGATACCAAGAAGATTGGCGTAACGCCCGAGACTGACCGAAGCGGTGGCGGCCACGCGCACTGCGGGATGCTCTATTACGGAGATGATCAGTGGCCTGAGAAGTACCGCGACTCCATCCTGACCTGCAACCTGCTCGGACACAGGATCAACCGCGACCTGCTGGTTCCCCGAGGCAATGGCTTCGTGGGAAGACATCGGCCCGATTTTGCCCGGACTTCGGATACATGGTTCCGCGGGATCGAACTGGTGCGGTCCCACGACCAGGGATTCTATCTGCTGGATTGGCAGGACACCGGGGAGTGCCACGAAAACGATGGTGTGCACCGCACCAGCGGCCGAATCTACAAGGTGAATTTTGGAAAGGGAAAAACGGGGGCACCCGATCTGGGGCAATTGTCCGAAGAGCAGCTGGTGCAAAAGTTGGTGGGTGATCGCTGGCAATTCGAGCAGGCGTCGATGGAACTGCGAACCCGTATGGCCCGAAACGAACGGTCGGAACAGCGAGTGGTGGATCTCGTCAAACAACATCAAAGTCCAGACCATGCCAACCTTTCGCTCTTCCGAACCCAGCTCAGCAGCGATTGTGGCAGCGAAATGCTCTACAACAGGCAGGGACCCCTGGCGGGTTTGCCCGGCTTCAGCCAGCCACCTGAAGTTCGGGAAAGGGCCTGTCGGGAGGCACTCATTTCCATCGGGAACGAGCGGGCGCTCCGGGGAACGGTGATTCCGGAAGAACCCCTGGTCGACCTGGCGAGCCAATTCGATTCCCCCCGCGTTCGACAGCGGATCGCTTCGCTCCTTTTCCGGATGAAAGAATCGGCCCGGTTTTCTGTGGCAGGCGCCCTGGCCGCCCATGAAAAAGACGAGCAGGATCAAAACCAGTCGCGGCTGATCTGGTATGCCATCGAACCGGGGGTGGTCCGTTTTCCGACCCAGGCAGCCAGGCTGGCCCGTGAAAGCCAGCTCCTCCTGTTGACCGAACTGATCACCCGTCGTCTTTCCGAGGAATTGGATCGAGCCGACATCGCTGCCGAAGTTCTGGGAATTCTCAGATCTGCCCGGGGGGAAAGACTGAGCCGGGCTTTGCGGGGCATGGCTTCTGCGTTGAAAGGGAGGCGGAGGGTCAGCCCGCCGGCCACCTGGGGTGAGTTTGCAAAACAGTCCCTCGATCGCGAGCAGCGACAGTTGGTAAAGCAGATCTCGGTTGTCTTTGGTGACGGACAGACGTTTGACGAACTGCGACGGCTGGCGGATGACCGATCCGGTGATTCCCGTGTTCGGGGACGGGCCCTGTTGACGCTTGCCGAAAATGGTACGGACGATCTGGCGGGCCTTTTGAATCGCCATTTTGGAGACAAGGAGGTACGCAGATACGTCATCGAAGCCTATTCCTACTGCGATCATCCGACCGTTGGGGAACGGATTATTGGCCAATTTCCCAGGCTCAAGCCGGCGGAGCAACGGGCGGCCATCAACACATTGACCAAGCGGCCCCACTGGGCGCAGCTGCTGCTGGAGGCTGTCGAAAAGGAGAAGGTCGAACGGTCCCTGCTGACCGCCTGGCATGCGCGGCAAATCGTCAACCTGGGGGACCGGCAGCTGACGGCCCGGCTGGAGGCCATCTGGGGTCCGATTCGAACATCCCCGGCGGACAAGAGCCGCCAAATGGAAGCGATGAAAAAGAGGGTGTCGGCTGCCGAGGTGACCCCGGAAGCCCTGGCGCTGGGAGAAAGAGTCTTCCAGAAAAGTTGTGCCAACTGTCATGTTCTGTTTGGAAAGGGGGGCAGGATCGGACCGGACCTGACGGGTGGAAACCGTCGGGACCTTGGTTACCTGTTGGAGAACATCATGGATCCCGGCTCTTCGGTGGCGGATTCGTTCCGCTCTTCGGTCGTCAACCTGGTCGATGGAAGAACGATCACCGGGGTGATCCTCAAGCAGACGCCCCAGGTACTGGAGATCCAGTCCGCGGAAAAGAAACTGTTGGTTGACCGGCGGGATGTCGAGCAGGTGAGGCAGACTGCCAAGTCGCTGATGCCGGAAGGATTGCTGGATCCGTTATCGCCAGCCGAACAACAGGGCCTGTTCCTGTACCTGATGTCACGGTAGCCGCGGCTTCGAAGGTCACCGCGCGGTTGTTTGCCAAGGTGTCCTTGCCAGGACTTTTTCCGGGTCAGCGGTCTCGCGGCAGACACGATCACCGAGCTGCCGCAATCGCCGCCCTTGGTCGATTCACGCCGTCATTCCGGCATGCAAAGAGCGGTCGGATCAAAACCTGGCAGGCGCATAAAAAAACCTGGCGGGAAAGCCAGGTTTTTCTTTTGAATCGACGTCGAGATGAGGCGGAATCGAACGGGTTCGCTTTCGCCACTCCGACGGCAACAAGCCTACTGGATCTCGAATCCTTTGACATGTTTGTTGGATGCCGCGATGGTTTCCAACTTCTTTTTGATTTCATCACTGCTTTTGCAGGTGAAAGAGGCGGATCGACCTTTGAGGTCGGTCTTCAGGTTTTCGAATCCTGCTGCTGCCGTCAGTGCAGACCGCACTGATTTTTCGCAACCGCCTCACGTCATGTTGGGAAGCTTGATGCTGACAAGCTGAGCCTCAGGTGCCTTGGCGGCAGAAGCCTTCTTGTCTTCTTTTTTCTCTTCCTTGGCATCCGCTTTCTTTTCTTCTTTTGCGTCAGCCTTCTTTTCTTCGCCACCTTTATCGTCCTTGGAGGTCGATCCCTTGGCGGCGGACCCCTTTTCATCGTCCTTGGTGGTCTTTTGTTCTTCTTTTTTGCCGTCCTTCTTCGCTTCACCACCGCAACCGGTGATGATCAAGCCCATGGTCAGGCACAAAAACATCAAAAATCGTGACATCAGGTCAAAACTCCCGTTGATTCAAAAAAACTTGTCCGGAAAACCCGGCAACATACGCCCAGTTTAAAAGCAGTTCAGGCCAAAAAAAACCTGTTCCGCACTTTTTTGAGTCCTGGAAACCCAAATTTCTTGCAACAAAATCAAAAAAACGAATAAATTCAACTCTGGCGATAAAAAAACCTAGGAAACCTGCCAGGTATCTCCTGACTGGAACAACTCCTGAAGTTCGCCGGCTCCGGCTGATTCCACCGCCCGATCGATCTGTTCATTTAATTCCTCGTCGTAAGTCGGTTTATCAATTGCACGAAAAACCCCGATCGGGACCGGAAATTCCGGATAATTCATCCGCGACAGGAGCAAGGCATGCATCGGATTGGAGGCCGACTCGTCATGGAACAGCAGGTCATCCTCCCGGACATCGTTGAGTGAAACGACCGTCGGCTGCAGGCCGTTCAGCTGGATGCCCCGGTCGCGGTCTTTGCCGAAGATCATGGGCTTGCCGTCTTCGAGGACCAGGACGTTGTCATCTTTGACCCCTTTTTCGGTCATGTGGGTCCAGGCACCATCGTTGAAGACATTGCAGTTCTGGTTGACCTCTACGAAGGAGACTCCCTTGTGCTCCGCTGCCCGCTTCAGCGTGGCACCGAGATGCTTGGTATTGAAATCGATGGATCGGGCTACGAAGCTGGCCTCGGAACTGATGGCCACGGTGCAGGGGTCGAGCGGGTTGTCAATCGATCCCATGGGAGTGCTCTTGGTGACCTTTCCCCGGGGAGAGGTTGGTGAATACTGTCCCTTGGTGAGTCCGTAAATGCTGTTGTTGAACATCACGATATTGACATCCAGGTTGCGACGAATGCAGTGCATCAGGTGGTTGCCACCGATACTCAATCCATCGCCGTCACCTGTAATCACCCAGACCATCAGGTCGGGTCGGGTGGCCTTGAGACCGGTGGCAAAAGCCGGGGCCCGCCCATGGATGCTGTGCATGCCGTAGGTGTTCATGTAATAGGGAAATCGGCTGGAGCAACCGATTCCGGAAACAAAAACCATGTTCTCCCTCTCGACACCAAGGGAAGGGAGCATTTTTTTCATCTGGGCGAGAATGGAATAGTCACCACACCCGGGGCACCAGCGGACGTCCTGGTCACTTCCGAAATCGGCCGCTGATAATACTTTCAGTTCTGTGCTCATTGGATTCATGTAAAAAAAGGTGGGGGTGGGAAAGGCCCGGGTAACGGCTGGAAAATCAGACGTGCTGTTTGAAGACGTCCAGCAGTTCAGCCACACCAAAAGGCTTGCCCTTGACCTTGTTGTATCCCACGGCGTCAACGCCATAACGGGAGCGGAGCAACATCCGGAGTTGTCCCGTATTCAATTCCGGCACGAGGACGGTCTTGTAGTTTTTCAGGATTGCCTCCAGGTTGGCCGGAAATGGATTCAGCCACCGCAGGTGGGTGTGGGCGATGGACATGCCTTCGTTCTGGCACTGCTGCACTGCCGTGGCACAGGCTCCATAGGTTCCACCCCAGCTGACCACCAGCAGTTCGCCCGAATCAGGTCCCTGAACGGACTGTTCGCCGATCAGCTTGGCGGCGTTTTCGACTTTTTGGGCGCGAACGTTGGTCATGTGCTGGTGGTTTTCCGGATCGTAGCTGACGTTGCCCGTGATGTCCTCTTTTTCCAATCCGCCAATCCGGTGCATCAGTCCCTCGGTTCCCGGTAAAGCCCAGGGGCGGGCCAGCAGTTCGTCCCGTTCGTAGGGCAGGAATGACGATCCATCGGATTTGCCCTCCGGGTGGTCGACCTGGATTTTTTCCAGTTCACCGGCATCCGGGATTCGCCAGGGCTCGGAACCGTTGGCGATGTAGCCGTCCGAAAGAACGAAGACCGGCGTCATCAGGCGGGTGGCGACTTTCCAGGCTTCCCTGGCGACGTCAAAGCAGTCCGCAGGACTCTGGGCGGCGATCACCGGAATGGGTGATTCCCCGTTTCGGCCAAACATGACCTGGAGCAGGTCGGACTGTTCGGTTTTGGTGGGCAGCCCTGTGCTCGGTCCGCCCCGCTGGATGTCGATGATCAAAATCGGAAGCTCCAGCATCACACCCAGCCCGATCCCCTCTGCCTTGAGGGCGATCCCCGGCCCACTCGAGGTGGTGATTGCCATGGATCCGCCAAAGGCCGCGCCGATGGCCGAACAGACAGCCGCGATTTCGTCTTCGGCCTGGAAGGTTCTGACACCGAAATTCTTGTAGCGACTCAGTTCATGGAGAATGTCGCTGGCCGGAGTGATGGGGTAGGAGCCGAGGAACAATTCCTTGTTGCTCAATTTCGCAGCGGCAATCAGGCCGTAGACCAGGGCCTGGTTGCCCATGATGTTCTTGTAGGTGCCCGGCTTCAGTTTTGCAGGACTGACATGAAAGCTGGTGACCAGTGCCTCGGTTGTTTCACCGTAATTCCATCCCGCCTTGAGAGCGCGAACGTTGGCATCGGCCACTTCCGGCTTTTTGCCGAACTTGGCTTCGATGAACCGGAGTGTCGGTTGGAGGTCGCGTCCATAGAGCCAAAAGACCAAGCCCATCGCAAAAAAGTTTCGACAACGATCCGCCAGCTTGGTGGACATGCCGAGTTCCTCAACGGCTCCGCGCGTGAGCCGGGTCATATTGACCTTGATCAGGCGATACTTGGAGAGCTCCTCATCGTCCAGGGGATTGGAGTCTGCCTTGGCCAGCTTGAGATCCTTGTCGGTGAAGCTGTCTTCGTTCACGATCAGGATTCCCCCCTCCTTGAGATCCTGAACATTGGTCAGCAGGGCGGCCGGGTTCATGGCAATCAGGGCATCCAGTCCGTCACCGGGCGTGAAGATCTCTTCGGAGGCGAACTGGACCTGGAATCCGCTGACCCCGGCCCGCGTTCCCCGCGGAGCGCGGATCTCGGCAGGGAAATCAGGAAAGGTCGCCACATCATTGCCCGACAGCGCCGAGGTATTGGTCAACTGCGAGCCAAGCAGCTGCATGCCATCACCGGAATCTCCTGCCAGTCGGACAGTAGCCCCTGAAATGTTCTCTGCAGGTTTGGATGATTTGAGTTCTTCCGTAATTGATATCATGTCTGTCGAGTCTTAACTGTGCTGGCAGCTTGTCAACGAAATTGAGCTGGCAAGGGGATTGTGGGAATCGCTTTACAGAATCTGTGGGAAAAATGCCATCCTGATTTTTACCCCTATCGGCAGGGAGCCTGTGGAAACTGATTCGGATCCGGGATCCGAACAGCACCGAAACCGGTTCTCCGGCCGAACGCGGATTCCGTTGAACCTGTCCGGTTGCCCGAGCCAGATTGACAACGGGCCCACCCATCCGATCCAGGGAGTCCTGCAGAGGGTGAAACGTTGGGGTGCGCCGTTTCCAGCCCACCGGAACCCTCCTCTGCGAAGGCCCGTTGCGTTGACTGACCGCTGCTTGGACCTTGGATTTGACCCTGGCTGGCACAAGGATCCCTGCCCAGGATTCATCAGATGGCCTGAGCGGCATGGATTCATCTGCATGGGGCCTGCAACCGATCCGGCATTTCATCGGGAACCTTGATGATAGCTGGTGAAATACCGGCTTCAAAGGTCAGAAGGTCCCTGCTACCGGCCGGGAATCGACGGGCCGACGTTGAGCTGATGTGCCAAATGAGATAAAATTCCGCGCTTTCCCGGGCAAATTCATTCCTCCGGTTTGGTTTGAGGTTTCAGTTGGAGATGGAAAACCCGCCGCTCGCACCGGCTGCAAGGGGAAAGATCAACAGATGAGCCCGGTATTCGCATACATTTCGATCCGTTTCTTTCCACGAAAGGAAATCCAAAGTTGGAACGTTCACTTATCCTGCTCAAGCCCGACTGTGTTCAGCGACGCCTGATCGGCAGAGTCATCTCCCGATTCGAGGAAAAGGCGATCAACATCATCGCCATGAAGCTTATCCAGGTGACTCCCGAGCTTGCCAAACAGCACTACGCCGAGCATGTTGAAAAACCGTTTTATCCCGGGCTGGAATCTTTCATTACCGGCGCGCCGGTCGTCGCCATGGTCCTCGAGGGTCTGGACGTGATCCGGGTGGTTCGGGAAATGTTGGGAGCAACCAACGGTCTCAATGCGGCACCCGGTACGATTCGTGGAGATTTCAGCAGCAGCCGTCAGATGAACCTGGTTCATGCTTCGGACGGTGCGGATGCCGCTGCCCGGGAAATCGATCTCTATTTTGATGCCAGTGAACTCTGTGCCTACGAGCCCTGCCTGACCCCCTGGCTGCGTGCAGGAGACGAGTGAGTGGCTGAACGGGCGTCCCCGCTCATCGGGAATGCCCCTGTCCGGCCCAGCCCGGCGTTAGCAAAACCCGAAGGGTCTGGGCTCCGCAAGCTACCTGTAAAAAGGTACCTGTAAAAAACGCGGTACCCATAAAAAAAGCCCACCGGAAACACTGTTTCCCGTGGGCATCTTTTTTTGCCTGGCTGCTGATCAGCCTTGCTCGGAATCCAGGCCGATCGCGAATCCGTTGATGACTCCGGCAACACGAAGCACCTCATGGATTTTTTCCTGGGAAACGTCTTCTTTTAACAGGCTTTCTTCGTGCGATTTCAAACAGACATCGCAACCGGCCAGTGCCGCACAGGCCATCGAGTAAAGCTCGAATCGAACCCGGTCCGACTCCGGCTTCATCATCCGGTTCATTCTCAGGCCGGCCCGCTGTTGTTCATAGAACTCCTTGCCGATCATGTGGCGGGAGCGGTAATAAATGGTATTCATCCCCATAATGGCTGCGGCTGCCTTGGCATCTTCCCGTTCACCGTCACAAAGGATTTCGGCAGAATCGGCAAGCAGCGCCGCGACCAGGTCGCGGTGCCTGACGAAATAGGCGGCCGAAAGTGCACAGCCCCAGGCCTCGTTCTGCGCGAGCTTGTCACCCCGCAGAACGGTCGAAAGGTTTAATTTCATGTCCTTGGTGGAATCACCCAGTTGTTCGCGAAGCGAATCGACCTGGCTCATGGCTGTTTTCCTCTGACGTTGCCTGTTGACTGACGGTTACGGTTTGCGGGGTGGTGAAATCACCCTCTTTCTAGGAGAGGGTGGCTTCGCCCTTTTTCCAGTTGCATGGGCACAGTTCATCGGACTGGATTGCGTCCAGCACCCGCAGGATTTCACCGATGTTTCGGCCCACGCTGAGGCTGTTTGCCGCTACGAACTGGATCACACCATGGGGATCGACAACAAAGGTCGACCGGGTGCAGACATTGGCGCTGGGGTCGATGATGCCCAGGTCAAAGGCCAGTTTCTGGGCACCGATCAGGGGATATTGCAGATCCTTGAGATCTTCGTGCTGCTGGCACCAGGCAAGGTGAGAATACTCGTTGTCCGTGCTGCCACCGACGACCATCGCATCCCGGTCCTGGAACTCTCCAAGCTGGTTGTTGAATTCCGAAATTTCAGTAGGGCAGATGAACGTGAAGTCTTTGGGATAGAAAAAATAAACAACCCATTTCCCGTCGTAGGACTGGTTGTCAATTTTGGTCAGGTTGTCGGCATTGGAGCCAATGCAGGCATCTGCCGAGAATTCCGGAAATTTGTCACCAACAGTTAGCATGAGTGGATTCCTTGGTTAAGAAGTTGAATATGATTTTAGGACTTGTCTGGTTTGTGTCGAATAGCCTTTGCCTATTCCTGGGATTGGCCTTAACAATGGCCGATTGTGGCCACCGCAAATCAGCGGCCGGAGTAACAGGCCAACTGGGCCAGTTTTCTGTTTGCTTGGGCCGTCCTGGTTGGACTCATCGGCTCATGGCGGTGTGATCCGGCTCAGTCAATTGCGGAAATCGGCCCGGGTGTTGCAGTACGGTTCTCCGAATGCCTTTCAATCTCCATGCAGCTCTCTCAATTTGGGGGACAACCTCAAAATCCACTGGACCCGTTCAAATTCGTCCAGCCAATCCCGAACCACCCCTGCCAGAACCGGGTCGACCTTTTCACCGCCCGGGCCCGTTTGCGGCCCTGGCTCTGGATTGCTGTCCGCCGATCCGGGTAGGGACTCGCCCAGTTGCCCCGCGACGAGTTCCCGGTAGCGCGTCAGGGTACGGTCTCCGCGGTGGCTGACAAAATCACCGGTTTCACTCAGAAACACGAGCTGCGGAACCCGGGAACCGCCACAGATGGTCAATTCACTCTTCAGCTGCGGGTCGGCGTCCCGGTCGACGTAGCGAATCTCGATCGCGTCGGATGCCTTTTCGAAAACGTCCAGGATGGGGCACTGTTGTACGCAGTCACCGCACCAGGTCCCCGCCATGCAGAGAACATGGATCTTCCGTCGAAAGGCACCCAGCAGCTCGACCTGCTCCCGCCCGAGATTGACTTTGGAGCGCTGCTCGCTCCAGGCCAAAACCTGGTGTTGGGTACCAAACCGTTCGAGGAATTCTTCGTAGGTAAGGGCAGATTGATAGGAGGCAAAAAAGTCGAAGCTCATTTCTTCTTTTTCGCCGTTTTCTTTTTCGCCGTTTTCTTTTTGGCAGATGCCTTGCTGGTCGATTTGGAGGCTGTTTTCTTTTTGGGCTTGCTGCCGAAGGCTTCGCTCCAGTTGTTGGCATATTGTTCGTTGGAGCCAACTCGAAGGATGGTCACTGTTTTCTCCTGTCAAGAATCAAGGTTTTGAAAAAAACGACCTTTCTTGGTACCGCATCCTCCCCGGACCGTCAAGTAATTCCCGCCTCCCTGCCGCCGGGATTCTCCTCCTCTGCCGGGAAGACCGTGAGGCGGCCAAAAACCTAGTCGGCAAAAAGTGACTGTTTACGGAGATGGACCTGCAGTTCTCCGACCAGGAAGATGGATCCACAAACGACCGAAAGGCCTGTGTCGCCGGTTTCGGCGCTGGCTGCACGCAGCGCTTCCTTGAGGGCCTGTTCGGGATCCGGGATCACGACGACTTCTGTCGACAGGTTTTCCACGTTTTGCCGCAAGTCCTCCAGCAGTTCGTGTGGATCCCGGGCGCGGGGATTGCTCTGGAATCCAGTCAGGATCAGTCGATCGAAAAACCGGACCATCGGTTTGAGCATGGCCAGGTGATCCTTGTCCCGGGAACAGGAAAAAAGGGCCTGCGATTTTTTCCCGGTACCGGATTCCGTTTTTCCTTCGGCTGGACCGCCCGGGGAAACCGCACTCCGAGGTTTGCCAAGCCAACTCCCGTCCGAGAGGCTGTCGATCATCGCCGAAATGGAGGCTTCGTTGTGCGCCATGTCCAACAGGAACAGCGGGTCCCGGGAGGCAATTTCCAGTCGCCCCTGAAGGCGGGTCTGCAGCAGTCCCTTCCGGACGGCCTGTTCGACCTGGTCCTCGGGCGGCAAGGGTTCGCTGCGGAGGCAGCCAGACAAGGCCTCGAGCAGGGCCTTGATGGCCAGCCCTGCATTGTGGACCTGGTGAATTCCTGCCACAGGGGTCTGCAGCCCCGAGTAATGGATCCCTCGATTGGGATCGATGTAATCAAAGGTCGACCCTTCCATGAGGCTGGTAGAGGTCACCCGGGTCTGAAAGTCCTGGTCGCTGAACAGGGGGGAGGCTCCCGATTTTTCCGCCTGGTGACGGATGACCTGTTCGACTGCCGGTTCCATCCGGCCGCAAATCGCCGGGACGCTGGACTTGATGATGCCCGCTTTTTCGGCGGCGATTTCAGCCGTGGTGTTCCCCAGTTGCCGGGTGTGGTCCAGGCTGATCGAGGTAATCACCGTGGCCATTGGCTGGCAGACGTTGGTGGAATCGAGTCGCCCGCCCAGGCCTACCTCGAGGGCCACCAGTTCCACTCCCTGTTCGGCGAACAGTAGAAAAGCGGCTGCGGTAGTGATGTCGAAAAAGGTTGCAGGGCGGAGGTCCGTTTTGTCTCGCTCGATTTCGCGGTCGAGCTCCTCAACGACCTGCAGGATCCGCGAGAGTACCGGCTGCAGCGTTTCTTCGGAGACCTCCCGGTTGTTGATGGAAAACCGTTCGGTGTACCGCTCGAAGTGGGGGGAACAGTAGATGGCGGTCTTTAGCCCGAGTTCCTGTCCGATCCGGGACACAAAATTCGCAGTCGAGCCCTTCCCCTTGGTCCCGGCAATATGAATGACCTGCAAGCTGGAATGCGGATCGCCCAACCGTTCCAGGATTATGCGGATCGTATCGAGCTTGAATTCCCTCCCCGGAATGGATGCCGTTTTCTGTTCGTAATTCACCCTCTGAAATACCCGCTCCATGGGGGTCAGGCCGGGCGACGAGTCAGGTTTGTCCACGGTATTCACGGGCAACGGGTGCATCGGGGCGGCCGAAAGAGGCCGGGAACTCTTAATCCCTTATTGAAGCGACTGGTGGCCGATTTCAAAAGGCCGGACAGTTTTTGGCCGTGGGTTGGCGGCAGGTTGCTACGATTATGCCGTTTTTCGGTTGGCCGCCTGAACGGGAATGCCCCAGGTGGAGATTCTTTGCCTTGTGAGGCTGAAAACCCGTTCTTATAGTGATTTATTGATGAATTGGGGGGCAGGAAGCCGGTTGTGAACTTTTTGATTTGAAAAAGCGTAAATCGAAGAACCACTTGCCCCCGCCGTGCCGGAGTCCCAAGCTCCCTTTTCCAAGTGGCACGAGCCGGTTTCGCCAAGGAAAATTACGGGGTCCCACTGCCGTGAATGACCTGTTCCCAGCGGCAACCTGAGGGAAAACCCGCAAAAAACCCGCAAATCGCCCGAAATCGATTTCAACCGTCAGAATCCAGCTTTGGAGCCAGATTGAATGAGTGAGGAAAAACCTGCCAAGGAGGCTGCCGAGACCAAGTTAGAACGAACCCGCCGGTTTGGTGACGAGGACGCCAACATCGTCATCGAAACCCGCAACCTTTCCAAGGTTTACAGGGATTTCTGGGGTCGCCAAAAGGTTCGGGCTCTCAAGGCACTGGACCTGGAGGTGCAAAAAGGGGAGATCTTCGGGCTGTTGGGTCCCAACGGTTCTGGAAAATCGACCACCATGAAGCTCCTGCTGGGGCTGCTGTTTCCCACCGGTGGCCAGGCCCTCGTCCTGGGTAAGGAAGCGAGCAACGTCGAAAAAAACGAACGGATCGGTTACCTGCCAGAGGAATCCTACCTCTACAAGTTTCTCAATGCGGAAGAGACCCTCGATTTTTACGGCCGCCTGTTTGACATGCCCGCCAAGGTGCGGCGGGACCGGGTCAAGGAGCTGATTGAAAAGGTCGGCCTCACCTGGGCACGGCGTCGCCAGCTGAAAGAGTACTCCAAGGGGATGACCCGTCGGATTGGTCTGGCACAGGCACTGATCAACGATCCGGACCTGATCCTGCTTGACGAACCAACCTCCGGTCTGGACCCGATTGGTGTCGACGAAATGAAATCGATGATCCTGGAACTGAAGGAACAGGGCAAGACGGTCGTCATGTGCAGTCACCTGCTGACGGATGTTCAGAATGTCTGCGACCGGATTGCGATTCTCCACCAGGGAGAACTGAAGGAGCTGGGCCGGGTGGATTCCCTGCTCGAAGTCAGCAACGAGGTTCAGTTTCGCGCCAGCGGCGTCAACGAGGAAGTCGAACGGGAGATCCGGGCGGTTATCGAAAAGCACAATGGAAAACTGGTCGAATCCGGAAAGCCGTCGACCACGCTACAGGAGCTGTTCCTGGATATCGTCAGCGAAAGTGAAGCCCGACCCGGCAGGAGAGTTTCCCGCCAGGAACAGGATTGATCCGCAGCGATTCCCGATACCCCTGACGCAGTCCACGAACTCTCCTCCGCCAACCAGCATCGACACAGCGATTTGATCTCATGGTAACCGACGATTCCATCACCTATCTCGAATGGCTTTATGAGGCCTTTCCGAATTTCATCATCGCTGCCTTCATCCTATCGTTGGCCGGGGTGGTGTTCAGCTACCTGGTGGCCGCACTGCAATACGGTCCTTCGGAAGCCTTCTACTTCGTCTCGAGAATCATCTTCCAGATCATTCCCGATTTCCTCCGCACCTCTCCCGGACGGATCTTCGCCCTGGCCAAGCTGGCGGTGCAGGAAACGTTGCGAAAGAAAATCATCTTTGTGGCCTTTGGGATCTTTGCGGCGATGCTGCTGGGAGGCGGTTGGTTCCTCAATACCAACAGTCGCCATCCCGACCAGGTCTACATCGGATTCGTCTATTTTGGTACCCAGCTGCTGCTGGGAATGTTCGGGCTCCTGATCGCCACGTTCAGCCTGCCGGCAGACATCAAGAATCGGACGATATACACGGTGGTGACCAAGCCGGTCCGCTCCAGCGAGATCGTGATCGGGCGGATCCTCGGTTTCGGATTCGTGGGAACGGTTCTGTTACTGCTGATCTGGATCACCAGTTACCTGTTCGTGGAACGGGGACTGAACCACACGCACAGCCTGGCCGAAACGACCTTTACCAAAGTGGAAAAGACGGGTGAATCTTCGATCATCGGTGGCCGGGTCTCCCTGGATACCGAGTACGAGGGAAAATCCTCAACGGCAGGCAAACATTGGCACCTCGTCGAGGTTACCCGCCTTCAAAAGGTCAGGCAGCCCGATGCCGAGGGGAACCCGGTGGACGTTTACATCGGTGGCCGGGTCAACATCCAGGTCCCCCCCTACGGTGGTCACTCCCACGACCTGCTGGTGAATTCCTCGAAGTATTCCGGACCGATCAACGACCCTGCCAACACAGATATCCGGGCCAAGGTCGAAGACCAGAAACTGGTTGTTTTTGATGTCCAGACCGGAAACGAGGTCCCCTACAGCGTTGGTTCACCGACCGGAATCCTGATGGCCCGGGAGCGGGTGCAGGCGAACCGGCTGGAATTCCTCGATCGCCGCGGCAATGAAAAGGATCGCGGCGTCAACGTCGGCAACGAGTGGGGGCACCGTTCCTACATCGCCGGTGGAAGCTCTTCCCTGGCACGGGCCGTTTTCACCTTTGAGGATTTCCGCGAGGCCTACTTTGCCAACCCGGATTCGGTCCAGCTGGACATGAACAACATGAGTGTGGTCCGTACGCACAAGGGTGATATTGAGCAGGGTGTATCGGGCTCCATCGAGATCCGCGGCGTGACCGATGAATACGTTTACCAGACGGCACCGATCAACTTCGAAGCCAATGAATTTGCCATCAAGACGCTGATCATTGATCGTTTGCAGAAAAATTGTCTCAGGAGAGAGCTCGTTTCCGAGGTCGAGGGTGAGGAGCCGGATGAAACCGTTGGAGACTACGACCTGTTCGACGAAATCGGCGCCGAGGGGGAAATCGAGATCATTCTCCGCTGCAACGAATCGGGCCAGTTCTTTGGTGTTGCCGAAAACGACCTCTATTTCCTGACCAGCGAAGGGAGCTTTGCGGCCAACTTTGCCAAGGCCTATTTCGGGATCTGGCTGCAGATGATGTTCATTGTCTCGGTGAGCGTGATGTTCAGTACATTCCTCAGCGGCATTGTCTCCATGGTGGCGGTCCTGTCGACCATTGTACTTGGCTGCTTCGGCGCTTTGATTTCGGAGTTGCGAGCCGGCATCATGGAAGGTGGAGGTCCGATCGAGTCCATTTACCGCATCTATTCCCAGATGAACCAGATGACGCCGATGGAGGATGGTCCGGCAAAGACCGTGATCAAGTCGCTCGATACGGTGTTCCTGGAGTCGGTTCAAAAATTGACCTACCTGGTTCCCGACTTCACCCGGATGGATTTTTCCGAGCCGCTGACGACCGGGTTCAACATCAACGCGGCTCCCTTCCTGATTGCCACGACGCTCGGCTTTGTCTTCATGATGATGACAACGATTGTCGGTTACTTCATTCTCAAAACACGTGAGATTGCCAAATGACGCGAAACGATTCCTTTCGCCGCAAGATCATCTACATCGTTGCCATTGCCGTGCTGCTGATTCCGCTTTCGGTGATCAGCCAGCCGGCTACCGTCAGCAAGAGTGGAGAAGCCCGCGGGGGTGGCCTGCTGTCCCAAAAGCGCAAGGACCATCGCCTGTCGCAGGCGGAACTGTCAGACATTGACCCCGCCAGTGAGTCGATGAAACTGGCCACGCTCGGACTGCGCCCGGTCGCGGTGACCCTGCTGTGGGGCCGCATCCAGGAGGCCAAGAAAAAAGAACAATGGGACAGGATGCGGACGTCGACCCAGACGCTGATCGCCCTGCAGCCGAATTTCATCAAGGTCTGGGAATTCCAGGCCCACAACCTTTCCTACAACATCTCCCGTGAATTTGACGATTACCAGTACCGTTACCACTGGGTCAAGGAAGGGCTTTCCTACCTGATGACCGGGATCGGTTTCAATCGCAAGGATCACCGCATCTACGACCAGCTCGGTTTCTTTTTCGGTCTCAAGCTGGGGCGGTCCGACGAAAAATCCCAGTTCCGCCGCCTGTTCCGCAAGGACGCCGACTACCACGAAAAACTGAAGGACCACGGGATCAGCCTGGAGGACGCCTACTCGGCTCCGCTGGGCGGAACAGACAACTGGTTGACTGCCTACCAATGGTACAACAAGTCCCGGTTGGCGGTGGACAACGGTCTGCCCCGCCGCACCAGCGGGATCATGTTCTACAAGGGTGCGCCCAGCCAGTTGAGAAACTACGCGATCGACCTGGAGAGGGAACAACGGCCGGACAACGCCGCCCAGCAGGCCTGGGAAGACGCCCTCGACGAATGGGTCGACTATGGCAACCGGGAAATTCGCACCTCGACCCAGGTTCCCGTCTTTCTCGATCGACTGTCCGAAACCAAGCAGCGAATGGAAGAAACACGTGGCAAGCTGGACGAGATGTTCCCCAAGGTGCGTGAAGAGCTGATGGCTGCCCGCCGGGCCAAAATGACTCCCGAAATGTGGGAAGCTTACAACACCCCGCTCAACGAGATGGTCAACCCGGACATGGGTCGCCTTCATCATGTGGCCAAGGGGATCATGGATGATAACCGGGACGCCGAATTCAGCGATGAAATCGAAAAGCGGGTGGCAGATGGAAGGATCGAGCTTTCCCAGGACGACCGGAATCGCTTCGAAAGGCTGAAGCTGAATCTGAACTTCAAGATGCGTGACCTGGAGTTCGTGGCCAAGTATCGGGGAACGGTCAACTATTCCTACTGGAAGGATCGTTGCCAGGCGGAGGCCGAGCTCAACACGATCCAGGCCCGGGCCGATCTTTACGACGCCCGCGAAGCGGTCAAGGAAACCAAGTTTGACGAGCAGGAGGTCCTGAGGGAAAAGCGGGATGCCAACAACGATGTTGTGATCGATGACAAGACCGGTCTTCCGGTGATGGAAAAGGTAAAGGTGCCCGGAGCGATCCAGTTTTATGAAGCCTCTTTCCGGAAATGGAAGGATGTTTTCAAGTCCTACAAGAGCCTGGCGGATGACGTGATGGAGGACGACCTGGTTCAGGCCATGCAGGAATACTACGGGAACCTCCGCAAGGTGCAGGCCGATTGGCCTCTGGACTTTCCGCTGCAGGCGCTGGTCGACAAGCGGGCCCTGCGACAGCTGCAGGATGGCTTGCCGACGACCGAATCGCTGCAGGGTCGAATCCAGGACCTGAAGGAACTGCAGGAGCTGGAAAAGGCCAACAACCCGGTTCCCCAAAGTCAGCAGCCCCCGGCGGGCAAGGAAGCACCCGCGGCCCA
>JAYZFP010000188.1:0-20350 GCA_036336715.1 Planctomycetota bacterium | reverse complement strand
AAGCTGGGCCAGTGCGTCCTGCAGTGGGAGATCATCCTTGGCGACCGGGTGGAAATAGCGTAGTCCTTCCAATGCCCGGTCCGCTTTCTGGATGTCCGACATCATGAAAGCCTGTTCGGCGCTGGCAATGGTTTTGGCCCGCTCGATGGCATGATTCGGGACCTTGCGGTCGTTCCAGATGCGGAATCCGTCCTCTGAATTGTCCCGGTATTCAAAGGAGTCTCCCGGAACCTGGACCCGGTGGTCGGTCTGGGGCGTGTGGGGAACGTCTCCTGCGTTCAGTTTGGGCATGTGGCACTGGATGCAGGAGTTTGTGGGGGATTTCCTTGTTCTTTCATCCAGTGGAGAGCTGCATTCCGTTTTTCCCGCTTCCTGGCTGTGGCACTTCGTACATTGGTTGCGGTAGAAATCAACGCGTTGGTCTGCACTCGGCGACCGGTGCGGGTCGTGGCAGGAAATGCAGCCCAGGGCGCCCTGGCTCTGGATAAAGCACTCGCTCTGCTGCATCTGCTCGACCTGGCTGACAGCGTCCGCCTTTCCTTCGCTGGTGGCGCCCGATTTGAGGAACGTAATCCAGACATCCGAGACATGCATGCCGGGTCGGAAATCGTATTCGGTTCGGCCGTACCGCGCGACCCGGTTTTCACCCTGGAGATGGCACTGGTAACAGACCGCGTCCCGAAGTTCAGGTGCCAATTTGACGGGGTTGACGATGGGATCTTTTTCCCCGGAACCCGTCGATTTGGACTGGTGAAATTCGATGTGACTTTTGGCAGGTCCATGGCAGCGTTCGCAGCCGATGGAAAGTTCATGAAAAGGTGTTTTGGCGTCAAAGGTACCTCGCTCGTTTTCCACAGGGTTCATCCGTCCGGCATGGCAGGCGAGGCACCCGTCGGATGCCATTCTCTCAAAGCGGGGATGGTGCTTCGGGTCGTAGCCGGGTGAGAGATCCCATTTGCCTCTCTTGGCGTACCAGGTGACCGGCGACTGGAATAGTTTTCCTTCCCTGAAAACAAAATAGCTGCATCCCCGCTCACCGGAACCGCAGGTAAAGTCAATTGTCTCACCGTGTTCGCTGATCGGTTGGCCGCTACTGTCGGTAATCGTTTCACGGTGCTCGATTTTTTTGGGATACCGTGTTACCGCGTAGCTCGCGTTCGGCCCGGCGGCAAACTCCGGTGCCTTCTCGTAGTCTTCGATTTCGGAGGCAAGGGTGACCGACATGGATCGGGACATCGGGTGGGACTCATATTCCTTCATGATGTCTGCATGGCATTCCCTGCAGGCTTCACTGCCGACGTAATCGTGGGGGACCGGTTTGGGAGTCTTGAATTTTTTCTGGTTCAAGGCGACGCGAGGGCGATCGCGTTTCTTTTCTTTTTCCTGGCGGCCGCAGCTGGTCAGGGAAAGTGTGCCAAGGAAAAACAGGAAAAAAATGGCAATTGTATTGCGTATCATGATTTGCTGTACTCGAAATGCCGTTCCGGACCCGGGTGCATTGGCAGCCGGGTTCCCCGGCTTTTGGGCAATCTGCGGGGATTCGCGCCTTGCAGGGGAGGCCCGGCAAAAACCGGTTCCGCTTATTCTACGAAAAATCAGGGAAATGGGTCGCCGGCGACGATCCTGTTGTCGAGACACCTGTTGAAAAGGTTCCGGGCGACCAAGTCGTGCCTGAAGTGCGGAAAGCGGATGAATCGTCACCAGCGGCCCGGGGTGCCCGAGACCTGCCCATCACCTGAACAACTGAAATTCGGCGGCCATCCTTCCCGGTCGCAAGCGGCGCGCGGGCGGATCAACCGCTAGAGAATGAACCGGCTCAGATCCTCATCGGAAACCGCATCACCCAGTCGCTGGTTCACATACTCTGCCGTGATGTCCACATGTCCCATTTTCATGTCGGCGGCTTCGAACGATAGTTCCTCAAGGACTTTTTCCAGGATGGTGTAAAGCCTGCGGGCTCCGATATTCTGCGTCGTCTGGTTGACCTGGTAGGCATAGGAAGCCAGTCGGTCGATCGCCTCCGGTTTGAAGTCCAGGGTGATGCCCTCGGTTTTCATCAGGGCAGCATACTGGCGGGTCAACGAGTTTTTGGGCTCCGAGAGAATCTTGACGAAGTCTTCCTTGGTCAGGTCATTCAATTCGACACGAATCGGAAATCTTCCCTGCAATTCAGGCATCAGGTCGCTGGGCTGGTTCCGATGAAAAGCGCCCGCTGCAACGAACAGGATGTAATCGGTTCGCACGTAGCCATACTTGGTCTGAATGGTGGTTCCCTCCACGATGGGCAAAAGATCCCTTTGCACACCCTGCCGGGAAACGTCCCCTCCTCCCTTGGACTCACTGGCAATCACCTTGTCGACCTCATCAAGGAAGATGATCCCCAGGTTCTCCGCCAGTTCGATGGCCTTGGCGTTGACTTTTTCATTGTCCAGCAACGATTCGCATTCCTGCTCAAACAGGATTTTCCGTGCTTCTGCGACGGTGACTTCCCGGTTGGACGAGGATTTGGGCATGATTTTTTCGAACATGCCCTGCAGGTCCATGTCCATGTTTTCCATTCCCATTCCGGAAAAGACCATCGGAGTTCCGCGACTTTCGATGGTCAGTTCCACTTTTCGGGAATCCAATTCACCCGTTATCAGCATGCACTCAAATTTGGCCCGGGTCCTTTCGTAACGCTCTTGCACCTCGGAATCGGATTCCGCCGGTTCCGACTCACCGGCCGCCTGGTCTGCCTCGCGGGTCAGGGAGGCACCAAAATCGAACTGTGGGACCGGGCGGGGGACGATCAGGTCCAGCAGTTTTTCATTGGTGCGGTTTTTCGCTTCCTCTTCGACATTTTTTCGCTCACGCTCACGGACGATTCCGATGGAGTTTTCCACCAGTTCCCGCACCATGCTTTCCACGTCCCGGCCGTAGTAGCCGACTTCGGTGTACTTGGTCGCTTCCACTTTAATGAAGGGGGCACCGGTCAGCCGTGCCAGTCGACGGGCGATCTCGGTTTTCCCCACACCCGTGGGGCCAATCATCAGGATGTTCTTGGGGGAGATTTCATTCTTCATTTCCTCACCCAGTTGCTGACGCCGCCAGCGGTTGCGGATCGCGATGGCAACCGCCCGTTTTGCGTCCGCCTGTCCGACGATGTAACGATTCAGCTGGTCGACGATTTCGCGGGGGGTGTCCAGTTGAATGTCGATGGTCTCGGCCGATTCCGATTGGGTTATGACGCCTGACATGCGATCTCCTCTACAACGATGTTTCCACTTGAGTAGATGTCAATTTCCGAAGACAGTTTCAGCGACTCCTTCGCAATTTCTGCAGCGGTCAGGTCCGAATGCTTGACCAGTGCCCGGGCCGCCGCAATGGCATAGTTGCCTCCCGAACCGATCCCGATAATTCCATCGGTCGGATTGATCACGTCCCCCGTACCGCTGATCAGCAGGGAGTGCTGGGAGTCAACAGCCGCCAGCAGCGCTTCCAGTCGTCGCAACGCCCGGTCCATTCGCCACTCCTTGGCCAATTCTGTGGCAGCCCGGGGCATGTTGGCAGGGTAATCCTTCAGTTTTTCCTCGAATCGTTCCAGCAAGGCGAAAGCATCCGCTGTCGATCCGGCGAATCCGCAAATCACCGCTCCGTTCATCAATGTCCTGATTTTGCAGGCATCTGCCTTCATGATGGCCGACCCCAGGGTGACCTGACCGTCACCAGCCATGGCCACCTGGCCATTGTGTCGCACCGTGAGAATCGTTGTTGCATGCAATTTCATCGATTTTCCCCAGTTGGCCCGTAAAAATCTGCCTGATTGTCAGAAGAGAGACAAAACGCCATAACAGTCGCAAAGCCTGTGCCAAAACCGTTTTTTCCTTTCCCGATATTGCCATGAAAAAAAGTCCGGATCTGCTCTGTCGCCACCGATCTCTCCTGGTCGTCATTGATCTGCAGGAAAAACTGCTGCCGGTGATCCCCGATGGAGAGTCGATCGTTCGAAAGGCCGGGTGGCTGCTGAAAGCCGCCTCTCTTTTCGGCATTCCTGCTCTTTTGACGGAGCAATACCCGCAGGGTCTTGGTCAAACGGTCAAGGACCTGCCAATCGAGGAGTCCGACGCGATCAAGGTGCTGGAGAAGACCACCTTCAGCTGCCGGGAGCAGTTCGAAGCTTTGGAGCGTCTGCAGGAACAGGGGCGTGATCAGGCGGTGATCTGTGGCGTGGAGGCCCACATCTGTGTCCTCCAGTCCTGTCTCGATCTGAAATCACTCGGTTTCGAGGTGTTCCTGGTGGAGGATGCTACAGGTTCGAGATGTCAGCGAAACCGTGAATCGGCGATTCAGAGGGTCCGCCAGGCCGGCGGCTTCACCGCAGTCAGTGAGTCCGTGTTGTTCGAATGGTGCGAAGACGCGCGCGATGAGAGGTTCAAAAACATCAGCCGCTGGATTCGTTGATTGACTTGCGGCAGGGGCAGCGATTTCTCAAGTCGTTTTCTGGATCTGCTCGGCGATCAGAAAGGAGACCTCCATCGCCTGTTCGTAATTCAACCGCGGGTCAACCTGGCTTCGGTAGGCTTTCTCCAGGTCGGATTCCTTCAGTCCGCGGGCGCCGCCTACACACTCGGTGACATTATCACCGGTCAGTTCGAGGTGAGCCGCAGCCAGAACGGAACCGTGGGCCCGATGGATTTCAAATGCCGAGAGGAGTTCCGATTCAATTTTTTCCACCTGTCGCGTCTTGATGCCGTTTTCCGCAGCAAAGGTGTTCCCGTGCATGGGGTCGCTGCACCAGACAACGCTGGCACCGGACTGCTTGACAGCCTCAATCAGCCTCGGCAGATGCTGCTCGATCTTTTCAGCACCAAATCGGTGGATCAGCATCAATCGGCCTGGTTCGTTCGCAGGGTTGAGGCTCTCGCAGATCCGCTTCAGCTCATCTTCCTTCATGGACGGGCCAACCTTGAGCCCAATTGGATTCCGAATCCCCCGAAAGTACTCTACATGGGCGCCATCGAGATCGCGGGTTCGATCACCGATCCAGGGAAAGTGGGTGCTCAGGTTGTAGTAGCCATCCCGGCGAGGAACCCTTCTGGTCTGGGATTGCTCGTAGACCAGGTGCAAACCTTCGTGCGAGGTGAACATGTCCACCCGCTCAAGTTGACTGATCGATGCCTCGGCGACGGTTTCCATGAATTGCAAAGCTTCGCCAATGGAGTTGACCAGTTGCTGGTAACGGCTGGAGTCCCCCGAATCCCTCACGTAGCCCAGGTCCCAGTTCTCCGGGTGATGAAGGTCGGCAAACCCCCCGGCACAGAGTGCCCGGATAAAGTTGAGTGTGAGGGCTGATCTTTCGTAACCCCGCATCAGAAGTTCCGGATCGGGTTGACGTTCTTTTTCGGTGAAACCGCTCCGGTTGATAATGTCACCCCGGTAGACTGGCAGGGTCACACCATCCCGGGTTTCGGTATCGTTCGAACGGGGTTTGGCGTACTGACCCGCGATCCGGCCAATGCGGATGACCGGTTTCATCGACCGGTACATCAGTACCAGGCTCATCTGCATCAGGACCTTGAGGTTCCGCACAACCGCTTCGGTGGAACAGTCCTCAAGACTTTCGCTGCAGTCACCTCCCTGGATGATGAACGCCTGACCCTGTGATGCGGCCGCCAGGTTCTGCTTGAGCTGTTCGATCTCCCAACTGGTAACCAGGGGCGGCAGTTTGGCCAACCGGCCGAGCACGTGCTGGAGGTGCTCCTGGTCCTGGTAAACCGGTTGCTGTTTGGCGATTTTTGCTCGCCATGATTCTGGATTCCAAGCGTCCATGGAGGTTCAACGGGGTGGGGAAGGAAAGAGCGGAAAGCGAGATTGTAACTCAGTTTGCCCTGCCGGGAAAAGAGCTGGTTTGCCGGCAGGGTGATTGTGGAGGGACAGGCCTGCGGTCGTTTTTGCTTAAAGTTGAAACAGTCACCTTGAGGGGCGCTTTGTCTTGGGAATTACCCAATTAATTCCAGTCCGGACAGTATTCCGGAAAAGAGACGCTGCTTTGGGGGCCAAATCCTGAAGATTGCCGGGGTTCCACGGCGGGTCAGTGGGACAGACGATCTCCCGCCAGCACCCGGGGATTCCCGGGAGGCTTGCTCGGTCTTTGCACCGGCAAGGGTTCGCGCTGGCTAGAACCACTCCCTGTGACCCTTGATGTAGATCTTGTGGAATTCACGATCAGATTTGGTGAGATAGAGCACTCCTTCGACCAGCCCAATTACCCAGACCGCTGACATGACCAGCGTGGTGAGGAGACCGACCACGATGGTGACGCCGATCGGAACGGGGGCCATGCTGCTGATCAGGCTCACCACCACACAGATGGCGGTGGTGGAGGCCATCGTCACACCGGCATTCTGGTAACCGAGGATAAATTTGTGGATCCCGAGGGAACCAACGAGCACACCGCATATTCCGGCGATGATCCTTTTTTCATTCGCTTTGCTGAATCCGGGCTACGCTGAAAAAAGGCCCCCCAATTGCTGATTGAGCGGAGAGGCCTGCTGCTGCGGTTGGGGATAGAATTGGCGAACTCCACAATGGGGTAGATTTCGGCCCGGGGGTCAATGGTCTGGGCGCAGGCGTGGCAATACTTGACTGGCAAAGATGGGGGTTGGCTCATTGCATGACCGCGGGGAGAAAAAGGATGCGGATGGTCAGGTGGGGTCGGTTGCCGAGGCTCAGCTGCAAAGGCCGCTGGCATGGATCAACGGAATCGGGAAGCCGCGTCCTGGTGATCAGCCCATCAGCTTTTGTAAAAACCGAACCTGTTTTTTCTGTTCAACAGTTGGGCATTCGTCCGGGGAAACCGTTTCTTGGTTTTTTCCCGGATCCAGCTGATGATTGTCGAAAGCAGGGGGCCCGGCTGTTGAGCCTGTTCAGAAAGTGCTGCCTGGAGCGTCGTCCAGCAGATGCCCACAAGCTATTTGCCCAAACGTTTATTGCCCGCACGCTCCGTTTGCGTCCGCTCACCGGTGGGGAAACCTGAGAATGGAGCTGCCGGTGGGATGGTTCCCGCTGCCCTGGATCAGTTTAGAGTCGGCTGTTGATCCGATTTGTCGCCCGACGCGTTTTTTTCCGCTTCCCGTACCAGGGCTTCGATTTCCCGGTCCAGCATGGGCTCGAGTTTTGACTCCGGACCCTTGTAGCGGATCACTCCCCGGGCGTCGATCAGCATGGCATAGCCGGCAGCATCCATTTCGAGCCGGTCCACGATTTCAGGTACTCCATTGTCTTCGGGGCTGGAAAAGGAACGCCAGGTGACGCCGTATTTTTTCTCCTGCGAAAGCACATCCCCACCATCTTCACCAAAGTTGATTCCCAGCATGACAAATGGTCGGCCAGCGTATTTTTTCACGAGCGACCGCTCGTGAGGAATTCCTTCCACGCAGGTGCCTCACCAGGAGGCCCAGGTATCCAGCAGGATGACCTTGCCCCGATAGTCCCCCAGGGAGAGTTTTTTTCCACTGGAATCCTGCCCCTGGGCATCGATCAGGATTTTTCCCGGTTCGACTCCCTTGTCAGCCGCGGTGGCGTCCATGTCGCCAAAGGGAAGACTGGAAACCGCCGGCGCCTGCTTTTCATTTGCATCCGCGTTGACCTTTGCGGCGGAACCCGCGTCTTTCCTGTTTCCCGATGGGGAAGCTGTGGAATCTGAATTCCTGGCTGTCGAAGATTCCGGTTCCTTCTTGCCACAGCCTGCGGCGAACAGGGTCGTTGAAAGCATCAGCACACAGTAATGGGAAAGCCAGTTTTTTTTCATTTTGATTGGGAGCCTTTGGAATGGATCGATCAGGCATTCATCATACGGGAATTAAAGGCACTCCGTAAACGGCTCGCTTTGCAATTTGATAGCATGAGGTAACGACGATACTGCCACCCCGGGGATGCCGACTGGCTACCGCTAATCCCGCTTGTGTAAAAAGCAGGGTTTGCTCGCCAGAATCAGGCTGACTGGCAACCGTTACTTGACGGAGACTCAGATGAAAGAACATGGTCCCTGGAAAATTCGAGAAACCCACCCGGTTTACCGGGACGACTACATCGAGGTCACACGGGATGATGTGATCCGTCCGGATGGAAAAGATGGGTCGCATGTCAAGGTTTTCCTCAAGCCGGGAGTTTCCGTCCTGCCGATTGATGCTGAGGACAATGTCTACCTGACCAGCGAATTTCATTACGCTGTCGGACGGCAATCCCTGGAAGTCGTCAGTGGCGGACGGGAGGCGGGTGAGTCGGCCGAGACGACGGCCCGCCGGGAACTGGAAGAAGAACTGGGGATCCAGGCGAACGAGCTGCTAGACCTGGGGACCGTCGATCCCTTTACCACGATTGTCGAATCGCCCACACGACTTTTCCTGGCCAGCGGTCTCTCTTTTGGTGAGGCCCGTCAGGAAGGAACCGAGCAGATTGAATGTGTTCAATTGACTTTTGAATCTGCCTTGCAGATGGTGATGGAGGGGACCATATCCCATGCTCCCAGTTGTGTTGCGCTGCTCAAAGCGGCCATGATCCGCCAGATTCCCTTTCAATGCTGACGTTGGGGTGGCCGCAGGGAATTTTCTCTGAACCGGAAGAGGTTCACCGTTGGAGAGGGCAGGGTATCCCGCCGGTGGACTGCTTGAAACAGTGAAACCGGCCACCTGGAAACCGCCAATCCTGCGACAGGCAGGAACCCTGATCCTGGTTGCGGGTTGGTCGGGGAAACCGTTTTCGATCGCTTGCCGCCGCAGTTATTGCCGCTGAGAGTCGCTTTTTCGGTGCCTGGGCGACACGGGAATTTGCAAAGCGACGAAAAACTTGACAAGATTGCAGGCTGGCAAACGAATAGACAATCAATAACAACGTGCTGGAGCGGCCTATTGGAAAGTCCATTCGTCAACCAGCGGCCCGCCGGGCCCCCCGAAGTCTCGGGTGACGAAAAATTTGGAAACGAACTACAGGCGTCCCTGGCACTGTGAGCTGATCCCATCAGCGAACGGAATTGGTTGGACGGTTGTCCCGGTGGATCCCGCCCACCCGGACCGGAGAGAAATCGTATGGATTTTGTGTCAATGTTTTTGCAGCCCTACAACGGTCTGTTCACGATCCTGATGGGGACCTGCATCTGTTACTGGTTCCTGGTGGTGGCCGGATTTTTTGGCATGGAAGTGCTGGAAATGGATGTCGAGGTTGACGGGGGCGTGGTCGACGGGAATTTTGATGTCGACGTCGATCCGGCGGAGGGTGCCGACCTGGGAAGTGTGGGGATGGTCCGTGGCTTCATGCGGTTCATGCACTTTCACGAAGTTCCTTTCATGATCGTGATGACCTTCGTTTCAACGGCCAATTGGCTGATGTTCGGGTTGCTGAACTACCATTGGAATACCGAACAGTCCTGGACCTTTGCCATGATCTGGATCGTTCCGACCATGATTGCCTCGCTGCCGGTTTCCAAGGTTGCCCTGCAACCAATAGTGATGCTGTTTCGTCGGGTCAACATTCCAGAGAAAAAACTGGGGGACTACGTCGGCGAGGAGTGCATCGTGATGACTTCGGAAGTCAATGAAAAATTTGGTACCGCGGAGCTGTCCACCAGTGAATCTCCCCTGGTCATTCAGATCCGAAACCGGACCGCATTCAAATTCTCAAGGGGCGATCGGGCGGTTCTGACCCGCTATAGCGGAGCTGGAAAGTACTTTGAAATCGGTCCCGTCGACAAAAAAAACACCTGACGGGTGGGATGAAACATCTCGGTCCGCCCGGGACCTGGAAAAGCGACCTCCTTAACGTCCAAATGCGCCGGTCAGGGGGGTTTTTGTGCCTGCACAAGAGAAAATGTCTCGAAATCCGCAGATACTCGTAGGTACAATCGTAAATCAGGGCATATTTTCACATCCAAATTCACCTCACACAGGGAGCTTAAATGCCGGATCTACAACCATTTGCCTGGATCATTGGAGGCATCTTCTTACTGTTGCTTGTCATATTGGGAATTGGGGTGATTTTTGCCCAGTTCTTCAAAAAGGTGGAGCAGGGCACGGCGATCATCAAAACGGGACTGGGCAGCACGAAGGTGTCGTTCACCGGCCTGATGGTCTATCCAATCATCCATCGCTACGAAATCATGGACATCTCGGTCAAGCGGATTGAAATTGACCGCACCCAACAGGATGGCCTGATCTGTAAAGACAATATAAGGGCTGACATCAAGGTTGCGTTTTTTGTGCGGGTCAACAAAACGGATGAAATGGTGCTGCATGTGGCCCAGATTCTCGGTTGCCGCAGGGCGTCTGACCAGCAGGCCCTTCGTGAACTGTTTGAGCCAAAATTCTCCGAGGCCCTGAAAACGGTCGGCAAGCAATTTGATTTTGTGGAGCTTTACAATTCCCGTGAAGCGTTTCGTGAGCAGATCATCAAGGTGATCGGAAATGACCTCAACGGGTACACCCTCGACGACTGTTCGATTGACTACCTGGAGCAAACAAACCTTGACCTGCTGGATCCCCAGAACGTTCTCGATGCAGAGGGTATCAAGAAGATCACCGACCTGACCTCGCAGGAACAGATTCGGGCCAACTACATCCGCAGGGAAAAGGAAAAAACCATTACCCAGCAGGATGTGGAAGCCCGGGAAGCGATCCTCGAGCTGGAAAAACAGCAAAAAGAAGCCGAGGAAAAACAGCAGCGGGAAATCAGTGAAATCAAGTCCCGGCAAAGGGCGGAAGCCGAGATCGTGGCCCAGCAGGAATTGCAGCGCAGTGAAACAGCGCGAATCGGGGCTGAAGAGGAAATCATGATCGCCGAAGAAAACAAACAGCGTTCGGTGATCGTCGCTGAAAAGAGCAAACAGCGAACCGACAAGGTGGAAACGGAGAGGGTCGAAAAAGATCGCCAGCTCGAAGTCACCGAGCGGGAGCGAGTTGTTTCCCTGGCCGACATCGACAAGGAAAAGGCGATCGAGGTCGAAAAGAAGAACATCCAGGATGTGATCCGCGAACGGGTGATGGTCGAACGGGCCGTTGTCGAAGAAGAGGAAAAAATCAAGGACACCCAGGAATTTGCGGCTGCCGATCGATCGAAACAGGTCGCTGTGACCAAGGCCAAGGAAGAAGCGGAACAGCACCTGGTCAAGGAAGTCCAATCGGCGGAAGCCGAGAAACAGTCGGCTACCAAGCAGGCGGAAACCGTGGTCATCAAGGCCGAGGCGGACCGTGCTGCTTCAGAAAAGGCAGCCGACGCCAAAAAGATGCTGGCGGATGCGAACCGGGTGGAAGTTGCTTCCACCGGACTCGCCGAGGCGGAGGTCCTGCAAAGCAAGGCCGAGGCCGAGGCCAGGGGAGACGAAGCCAAGGCCACCGCTCTCCAGAAGGTCGGAATTGCTGAGGCGATGGTAAACCAGAAAAAGCATGAGGCGGAAGCCAAGGGGCAGGAAGCTCTTGCCACGGCAACCCAGAAGACGGGTACCGCCGAAGCCGAAGTCATGGAACTGAAATTCAGCGCCGATGCCAAGGGGATTACCCAGAAAGCCGAGGCCATGAAGCTGTTCGACGGTGTGGGTCGGGAACACGAGGAATTCAAGATCCAGCTCAACAAGGAAAAAGAGGTGGAACTGGCTGCCATCGACGTGCAGCGGGAGATCGCAGAAGCCCAGGCCAAGCTGGTCGGGGAGGGCCTCAAGACGGCGACCATCGACATTGTCGGAGGAGACAACAAGTTCTTCGACAGCCTCGTCGGTTCGATTACCGCGGGCAAGCAGGTGGACCGCCTGGTCGGGAACAGCGAAGTGCTGGGAACGGTCAAGGATACCTTTTTCAACGGAGATCCCGATTATTTCAAATCGCAGATCGGTGAATTTATCGACCTGTTCGGCGTCGGGACCGAGGATATCAAAAACCTCACCATCGCCGGTCTGATCGGTTCGATGATGAGCCAGACCGAGGATCCCGGGGTGATCGGCCAGCTGCAGAAATTGATGACCAGTGCTACCCAGCTCGGAATTTCCGACCAAAAGGGCAGCACGCTCAAGTTGGGCTCAAAGAAGTAGAGTGTGACTCCCTCCGCTGTCAACACGGCGGAGGGATTCTGATGCGCTCCTTGACTGAAACTGCTTCTTTGTGGACTCATTGATGGCTGACGTCGCGGAAGAACAACCTGCCGAAAACGCAGAACCCCAACTGGAACGATCGACGTACGAGATCATTCGTAACCGGCTTCAGGGCCACGCGAATGAGCTGCGAACGCGGATGGGCAAACTGAACGAGGTCCGCCGCGAAGTCTTTGGTTCCATCGAAACCCGTCTGCTGGAAACCGCCCGGATCACCACGGAGCATAACTGCGTGCCCCGGGACATGGTTCCGGTCGGGGACCGCTTTGTCTTCGGGTACAACGTCCACATCGGCCTGAAATCGGAAACGGCTGTGCAGGATGTTTTTGCCATCCAGCGATTTGCCGAACAGGCATTTCACGCCGAGGGGTTGGAGTTTCTCACTGGGCAGGACAATTTCCTGCACGACTTCAAGCAGCTCTACAAGTACTACAAGACCACCGAGTTCGCCAAGTTCCAGGTGATTGATCCGCACGTCTACGCGGTTTTCAAAGTCGGCAAATCGGTCCGTGACATCAAGGCTTTCAAGTTCCTTCGGGACGGTGAAAACCTGACCTACCTGGACAATCGAAGCGACCACGAGGTCACCTATCCCCCCCAGCATGAGTTTTCCTGGAAACGGACCCACCGCGATCTGCACCGCAGCGGTGAGCATCCCCACATTTCGATCGAGGACCGCGTGTTCGTGGAGACGATCGGTGGGGACCTGACCGTGAAGGTCGAAGACAACACTGCGAGCGGTGCAGGAATCTACGCCGAACCGGTCGATGAAGCGGACCAGACACTCGACGACGCTGAAATTCTCTACGCCTCGATCGGTAACATCATCCTGCTGAAAATCCGTCCTTTCAAGGAGGAGGATTTCCGTTATCTGGTCTTTAATGAAAAGACGCAGACCGTGGCGCGGCTGGACACGATCGAGGATTCCTGCGTGCTGTTACCGGAGGATCACGGTCTGATCTTTTCCAATGGTTACTATCTGCAGACCGGTGAATGGAAGATCTTTGACAATGACATCCAGGACCTGGTGTTTGAGAAGCGGATCGCTTCACCCAATGGTGAGGATTACCTGTTTGTTTTTTACAACCAGGATTCCGGCGACTACGTGATTCTGCCCTACAACATGATTGAACAGCGGGTGGACACGCCCATTATCTGCAATGGTTTTTCGCTGTTCGAGGACGGGCACCTCGCTTTCTTCAAATCGGATGGCAATCCGCAGAAACACCACGCCATGCAGATCTGGCAGACCCCTTTTGTGGGGCAGGACTACGAGGCATCGGCTCAAAAAGACAGCTTTCTGTTCAAGATTGGCAATAAGGACATCGTCCGTGCCATGGCCGAATGCAATGAAATCATCGGCCTGATTGAAAAAGACGATTCCTACGCCAATCTTTATGTGGACCTGGTGAAGAAATCCGGCGAAGTACTGGATTCCTATTTCTGGATCGGTAAAGAGGAGACCTTCAACCTCGCTGAGACGCTGGGTGAGATCAAATCGGCCGCCACCTCGGCGGTTGATGAATTCGACAAGGTGGTGCGGGTTCGCAGGAATACCCGGGAGCGATTTGACGAGACCCATGGCCGGGCCCGGGAAGCCATCGCTTCGGCGGCTGGGCGAATGTACCGGCACATCGATGAGTTCGTGGCATCGCTGGCGGACCTGAGGACGGTGCGGGGCGAGGTCATCTCGCTTCGGGAACTGAAATATATCGATGCCGCGGCCGTCGATGAGCTGGAAACGGATATCGAGGAAAACACCTCCCGCATTTCGCAGCGATGCGTGGAATACCTGCTCCGGGAAGATGCACTGTCACCCTACCAGGCGAGGGTCGAAAAGCAGCGGGATCTGATCGAAAAGCTGGAAAAGGTCACCGACGCCAAGTCGCTGGAAGAGGAAATCCTGGCAGGCTCGGCGGAGCTGGAGATGCTGATCGATATTGTCAGCAACCTCAAAATCGACGATGCCACCCAGCGCACCCGGATCATCGACAACATCTCGGCCATTTATTCCCAGCTCAACCAGGCCAGGGCCAGCCTGAAGAAGAAGTCGACCGAGTTGATGTCCGTGGAAGGGGCAGCCGAATTCAATTCGCAGATCAAGCTGCTCAGCCAGGCGGTCGTGAATTACCTCGATGTTTGTGACACACCGGAACGCTGCGATGAATACCTGACCAAAATGATGGTGCAGATCGAGGAGCTGGAAGGCCGGTTTGCGGAATTCGACGAATTCATCATCCAGCTGTCGGAAAAACGCGAAGAGGTCTACCAGGCTTTTGACACGCGGAAGATCGCCCTGGTGGAATCCCGCAACAAGCGGGCCACGGCGCTGATGAGCGCTGCCGAGCGGATTCTCGGTGGCATCAAGACCCGCGTCAACAATTTTGAATCGGTCAACGAGATCAACAGCTACTTTGCCTCGGACCTGATGATCGACAAGGTCCGCGATATCATCGAGCAGTTGAAGGAACTCGACGACGCAGTCAAGGTGGACGATATTCAGAGCCGACTCAAGTCGACTCGCGAAGACGCGGTCAGGCAGCTCAAGGACAAGCAGGAGCTGTTCGTAGATGGCGAAAACGTCATCAAGTTCGGCAAGCACAAATTTTCGGTCAACGTGCAGGCTCTTGACCTGACGACCGTTCTCAAGGAGGGGGATTTGGTCTTTCACCTGACGGGAACCAATTTTCTCGAACCGGTCGAGGACGCCGAGTTGCTGGCCACTCGCCATGTCTGGGACCAGGAGATTGTCTCGGAAAACCGGGATGTTTACCGGGGAGAGTACCTTGCTTACCAGTTGCTGAAAACACGGGGGGATGACCCGGCCCGGCTGCGGGAAATGCATGGCCTGGAAGAAAAGGACTTGGTGGATCACGTCCAGAAGTTCATGGCCCCTCGATACAGCGAAGGCTACGTCAAAGGTGTCCAGGATCATGATGCGGCGATCCTGTTGCGAAACCTGCTCGATTTGAAGTTGAATATCGGGCTGCTCCGCTACCACGTGGACGCTCGGGCATTGGCAACGCTATTTTGGATTGACCTCCGGTCTGCGGAAAAGCGGACTTTTGACTCGTTGTCCGCCAAGATCCGGGCCCACGGTGCGATTGGAAAAGTGTTCGAAGTTGCCGAGGGGAGGGATGCTTACGTCCGCCAGTTGCAACAGCGGATCGGGGAGTTTTCCCACGGGAATTCGTTTTTTGAAGAGTCACTCGCTTTCCAGGCCGCCAATTACCTTTATGACCAGCTGACCAGCGGTACGGATTTCGGCATTGCCGCCCGTTCCAGTGAACTGGTGCAGTCCTTCCTTTCCCAGTTGGAAAGACGTAATTTTTCCAACGAGTTTGAAAAGCTGGTTTCCGATGTCAAATCCAGCCGCATTGACCAGTTCGAGTTGATTCGAAACTGGGTTTCCTCCTACGTGGAACAGTTTGGAGAAACCGGGGACAGCTTGCTGGTGAATGAAGTGGCTGTTTCCATCATGAACAGCAAGAGTTCCCATGTCCTGGTCGGGAATCCGACACGGAAAATTGAAGGCCTGCTTGGAAATCACCCGGCGGCCCAGGACAAGGAGTACGAGCTGAATTTCAATGACTTTGTCCTTCGCCTGGAGAAATTCGAAAACGACGTTGTTCCGGCCTACGAAGCCTATGTCGATTTGAAGAAAAAGACGGTCGACGAAAAACGGGAGCAACTGCGGTTGGACGAATTCAAGCCGCGTGTGCTGACCTCCTTTGTCCGCAACAAGTTGATCGACGAAGTCTACCTGCCGATTGTGGGGGACAACCTGGCCAAGCAGGTCGGTGTGATCGGGGACCAGAAACGGACGGACCTGATGGGGCTGCTGCTGCTGATTTCACCTCCCGGTTATGGGAAGACGACGCTGATGGAATACATCGCGAATCGCCTGGGGATCACCTTCATGAAGATCAACGGGCCTGCAATCGGCCACCAGGTGACCTCGCTCGATCCCGCCGAGGCACCCAACGCCAGTGCCCGGGAGGAGGTTGAAAAATTGAACCTTTCCCTCGAGATGGGGGACAACGTGATGATCTACCTGGACGATATCCAGCATTGCAACCCTGAGTTTCTTCAGAAATTCATCTCTCTCTGCGATGGTTCGCGGAGGATCGAGGGTGTCTACAAGGGACGCACCCGGACATACGATCTGCGGGGACGGAAAGTGGCCGTGGTGATGGCGGGCAACCCTTATACCGAAAGTGGCGAAAAATTCCAGATTCCCGACATGCTCTCCAACCGTGCGGACACCTACAACCTGGGCGACGTGATTGGTGACACCGCTGCCGCATTCGAGCTGAGTTACCTTGAGAACTGCCTGACGTCCAATGCCAGCCTCGGGGTTCTGCATTCCCGCAGCCGCAACGACATCTACGCCATCATCAAGATGGCGGAGCAGGATGAACCGCAGAGCGATTCGCTGGAGGGGAACTACTCGATCGAGGAGATCAACGAGCTGGTGACGGTGATGAAAAAGCTGCTCAAGGTCAGGGATGTCCTGCTGAAGGTCAACCAGCAATACATCGCCTCGGCCGGTCAGGCAGACGAGTACCGGACCGAGCCACCTTTCAAACTCCAGGGCTCCTACCGGGACATGAACAAGATCGCGGAAAAAGTGGTCCCGATCATGAACGACGAAGAGCTTGCTACCCTGATCGATTCGCATTTTGAAAACCAGGCCCAGACCCTGACCACCGGTGCCGAGGCCAACCTGCTGAAATTCAAGGAATTGATCGGCACGATGGACGATGAGGAAGAGCAACGGTGGAACGATATCAAGCGGACCTTCAAGCGGAACGTGCTGTTGGGATCTGCCGGGCAGGGGGATGACAAATTCGGACAGGTTGTCGCTCAGTTGACCACCTTCAGCGAGGGGCTGGCCGAGATCCGGAACACCCTGGAAATGGGCATCGGTTCGATGACCGGTAAAAAGAAGAAAGGTGACAAGGAACCCACTTTCATGGAGAAGTTCGTCAGCGAGCACCTGGTGGGAGCGGTGGAACAGTTCGCCGGATTCAGCGAGACGCTGGATTCCATTCAGCAGTCGTTGACCAGCGTGACCGAGCTGGGCAACCTGAAAAAGATCGCATCCGACATGGATGCCGTGAAAACGGCCTCGGAACACCAGATCAAGGAATCCAAGGCGATCAAACTTGGGAAACGACCGTACAAGATCAACGTGGTCAACCGGATCCCGTCCGCTTTTCTGGACGTCATTTCCGCGCAGTTTACCGTGCTGCAGTCCTGGGTTGAGCCGATGGCCAAGATGCAGACGCTCGAAGCGGAACAGTTCCGACGTGCAGTCGAGGCCACCTTTGAGCGGTACAAGGAACTGGTCGAGCATGTGCGTAAAATCGATTCCGGAGAGGTCCCTCCGGAAACCCCCTTTACGCCCAACGCACCGGGGAGCGCAGGCGAAGGTGAAATGGAATCACTACTGGATGATTTTCCCACCCTTGAAAAGGGGCAGCAGTCGCCCGATGAAGAGGGTGAGGCACTTTCCTGATCCATCATTTCCCGTGCGTTCAGGCGGTCTCTGATGGGAAGCGGACCCGGTTGGTCGGGCAATCCACGACTCGGGCAATCCACGGCTCGGGTGATTGGAGGGTAACTGTTCCCGGGAAATCCTCGCGGCAAGTGAGGCAGGTGGTTTTCATCACGCCGTTCTCGCAGCCTGTGCCTGGCGAAAACCCATTTCCTCCCGAAAACCCTCTTCTTGCGAAACTACCGGCAGGGTTTCTTTTTTCCGATTTCCCGCATTTCTCCCAAGATGTTTTCTACTGCAGCGAAGATATGAATGTGATATCACATTGAAATCAGTCCAAACCCCTGTTTTAAGAAAGTCGAGCGTATTTCATGGGCCAGTTCACAGAGGAAAAAAATGTCAACGTCGTCAGCGGTTGGTCGATGATGTTTGCAAACATTGCCGGTTACCTCGTTTTCCTGGCATTGGTGGGGGCCTTTATCTACACGGCAGTCAATGAAAATCCTTATTTTCTTTTCGTGATTGCCGCACCTTTTGTGCTGGTCGCGTCCATCTTTCTGTCCAACGGCTTTTTTACCCTGCAGCCGAACGAAGCCTGTGTGCTGACCCTGTTTGGCAACTATGTCGGGACCGTGCGAGAGGACGGTTTTCATTGGACGAATCCATTTCGCAGTCAGCAGAAAATCAGTCTTCGTTCCAGGAACTTCAACAGTCCAACCTTAAAAGTCAATGACAAGCGTGGCAATCCGATTGAAATCGGGGCGGTGGTGGTCTGGAAAGTGGAAGACACGGCGCAGGCCAGTTTTGACGTTGAAAATTACAGGGCCTTTGTCGAAGTTCAAACCGAGTCCGCCTTGCGGTTAATGGCCAGTGCGTTTTCCTATGATGACGGTGAAGAGGGTGAAGTCACGCTTCGCAGTGGTCGCGAAGAGGTGGCTCGAAACCTCGCGGTCCGTTTGCAGGAACGGTTGGACAAAGCGGGCGTTCTGATCGAGGAGGCGAGGATTTCCCATCTTGCTTATGCACAGGAGATTGCCCAGGCGATGTTGCGTCGACAGCAGGCGGAAGCCGTGATTGCCGCACGCAAGAAGATTGTCGAGGGTGCCGTCTCGATGGTGGAGATGGCACTGCAGGACCTGGATGAAAAGAAAGTGGTTCAACTGGATGACGAACGGAAAGCCACCATGGTCAGCAATCTCCTGGTCGTCCTTTGTAGCGAGTCCGAGGCCCAACCGGTGCTTAACACAGGGACCCTGTACAACTGATGCAATCGGATTCTCACTGCGGCTCCGGGATTCCTCCCGGAGTCTTTTTTTGACAGCTGGAATGTCTGCATGAGCAAGCAAAGAAAAAACTACCCGCTGCGACTGCCTGAGGAACTGTTCGCCGATATCAAACGCTGGGCGAACCAGGAAATGCGGAGCGTCAACGGGCAGATCGAATTCCTGCTCAGGCAAGCAGTGGAGCGGAGAAAGAAATCGGACTCCCGTGAGGGTACCTGTACCGAGGGGGAGGACTCCTGAACATGAGAAACCGCAGGAGTGGCCCGGTATGAATCATGGAAACCGGAAACCCGAAATTCGGAAATGGGAAACCGCTGACGGTGTGCCGATTCATTGCCGGGTCTGGGAGAATGAAACTGCCGCCAGGGAAGTCTGGATCGTGCATGGAATGGGCGATCATGGGGGGCGCTACCTGGAGCTGGCTGGTACCCTGGTGCATTCGGGCTTTCGGGTGATCCTGGCAGATCATCGCGGAAACGGACTCAGCGGTGGCAGACGCGGTTATGTTCCCCGGTTCGATTCGTATTTGTCTGACCTGGAAACCACGATCGAAAAAACCCGCTCCGGGCGGAAAGGCTATCTCTTGGGGCAAAGCATGGGATCGCTGATCGTTGCCAGGTTTCTGCAGCAGCGGCCTTCGGGTTTTGAGAGAGCGCTGTTGTTCAGCCCCATGTTTCGGACCACCCGTCCCCCTCCACGCTTTAAACTCCTGATGGCCGGATTGCTGCGGTACATCTGTCCCAGGGTCACTTTTCGTGTCAGGTTTGCCACGAGCGAATTAACTTCTGATGAAAAACGAAAGGCGGAGTACCGGCAGGATCCTTTGAAGCATGGCCGGGTGTCACCCGAACTGGGATGGTCGGTCTTCAGGCAGGGGGAACTGGCCATCCAGCTGGCTGGGCAAATCGAGGTGCCGACTCTGGTCATGCATGGCGAAATCGACCGGATCACTTCCCCCCGAGCGGCTGCCGAATTTGCGGAAAAAAATCCATTGATCGAGTTCGTCTCTTGGCCCGGGATGCGACATGAGCTTTACAACGAGCCTGAAAATCAGAAAGTTCTCGATACAGCGATCCATTGGCTGAAGGGCACCCTGTCCCATGGCACCCTGTCCCTTGGCACCCTGTCCTATGGCAACCTGATCGGGTGCAAACTAAAGGCTGACGAGGTGGCAGGCGAACGAATGACTGCAAAAAAAGGGATCCCGTAGTCCGTAGAGCCTCGGCAACCAAATTTTCTATTGAAAGGAACCCGCTTGGTTGGCAAAATAAGAAAAACACGATTTCCAGCCTTTTGATTCCTGATTGCTTCCGTCTCCAATTGCGTCTTGGCAAATCTTTGCCAATGCGTCCCTCTGGTCCGGAAAGTTCTCCCCGCATGCCTTCGACTCAATCCATTTTCAGACTGCTCCAGATTCTCTGCATCCTGTTGACCATGATCGGGATGTTCGGGGTT
>JAYZFP010000187.1:0-42460 GCA_036336715.1 Planctomycetota bacterium | reverse complement strand
CGGTATGACTCAGTTGTATAGCGAGAATGGTGATTTGACTCCGGTTACAATCATCGAAGCTGGGCCGTGCGATGTGTTGCAGGTCAAGACCTTGGAGAAAGATGGTTACGAGGCGGTTCAGTTGGGTTATCAGGACAAGCCACGCAGGTTGGCGTCCAAAAGCGAGCGTGGTCGTGTAGCGGCCATCAGCAGTAAGCGATCTAAAAACCGGGGTGAGGCTGCCTCGGCCAAGCCGAACTGTGAGCCCAAGCGTTTTGTGCGTGAAATTCGCGGTTCTGCAGACGGTGTCGAAGTGGGTGCCAGTGTTGCGGTGGATGCTCTCGAAGGTGTGGTGGCTGTGGATGTCACGGGCACCAGCAAAGGTCGCGGTTTTGCCGGGGTCATGAAGCGTCACAACTTTGCCGGTCAGAGAGCAACCCACGGTGTCAAGAAATGTCACCGCCATGCGGGTGGTACCGGTATGAGTGCCACGCCCAGTCGGCTCTTCAAGGGTGTGCGAATGGCGGGTCAATACGGTAATGAGCGGGTGACGACGCGTAACGTGAAGGTCGTCAAGCTGGATCCGGAAAATAATGTCATTATCGTCAAGGGAGCGATCCCCGGGCCCAATGGTTCGTATGTTGTCGTCAAGGAAACCAACAAGGTCTGAATGTCATGGTAAGTCTTCCTGTATACGATGCCTCCGGCGCGGAGGTCGGCCAGTACGAGATCGATCCCGCGGAACTTGCTCCTGCAATCAACAAGCAGTTGTTGCATGACGTGGTCGTGATGTACCAGGCGAGTGCCCGACAGGGGTCCCACAAGTCAAAGTCCCGTGCCGAGGTTGCCGGTTCGACCAAGAAGATGTACCGGCAAAAGGGTACAGGTAATGCCCGTGCCGGTTCGCGTCGAAGTGGTATTCGTCGTGGTGGTGGTCACATTTTTGCCAAGCGTCCGAGAGATTACAGTTATCGGCTGAATCGTAAGGCCGTTCGTGCGGCAACCCGGATGGCGATCGCTGGCAAGATTCAGGGTGAGTCGGTGGTGGTGATCGACGGCTTGTCTTTTGATGAAAAAGAGCCCAAGACCAGTCGGATGGCTGGTATTCTCAAGGCGTTGAACCTGGGTGGCCAGACGACGTTGGTGACTACTTTGGGTCACGATCTTGGGGTTTACAAGAGTGCAAGAAATATCTCGGGTGTTTCGGTTTCGCCAGTCTCGGATTTGAACGCCTTGAGTGTTCTCAAGCCGCAGAAGATGCTGGTGACGCGAGATGCCCTGGATGCAATCAAGAACGGTGGTTCCGACAAGAGCGGTGATTCGGATGCCGGTTCAGAAAGTGGTGAGGCGTAGTCATGGCAAATATTCCGACTCCGGATGGTTCCAAGACGAGGATGAAGCTTGAGCCGCATCAGGTGCTTTTTCGGCCCCTGGTGACGGAAAAAGGCATGCGTCAGTCGAACGAGGAGTATCCGCAGTACGCTTTCGAAATCAATCCGCTGGCGACCAAGACGGATGTTCGTGAAGCAGTGGAAGAGTTGTTCGATGTCAAGGTCGTTCGCGTGGCGACTCAGAATCGAAAAGGAAAACCCCGTCGGCACCGTTACCGCATGGGTAAAACAAAAAACTGGAAGAAAGCAATTGTGACTCTCGATAAAGAGCACAATATCGACTTCTTCTAAAGGCAGGGAAACAATGGGTATTCGAAAATACAAACCGACCTCCGCCGGCAGGAGAAATGCCAGTGTCAGCGATTTTGCTGAGTTGACTCCGGGTGCCAAGCCGGAGAGAAGCCTTTTGAGGCCGATTCGCAAAACCGGTGGTCGAAACAACCAGGGCAAGATTACGGCCCGTCACCGGGGTGGTGGTCACAAGCGGATGTATCGCCTGATCGATTTCAAACGCGATAAGGATGGTGTGGTCGCTACGGTCAATTCCATTCAGTATGACCCCAATCGGAGTGCCCGGATTGCACTGCTTTACTATGTAGACGGTGAGAAGCGGTATATCCTTGCTCCCGATGGTTTGAAGGCCGGGGATGAGGTGGTCAGCGGGGTGGAAGCTCCTCCCAAGCTGGGTTGCTGTATGCCACTGAAAAACATTCCTCTGGCTACGGAGATTCATGCGATTGAAATGCGTGCCGGCCAGGGTGCGACTCTTTGTCGAAGTGCCGGTACAGGGGCTACTCTGATGGCACGGGAAGGGAGTTGGGCACAGATCTCGCTTCCATCGGGTGAGATTCGCCGGATTCCATCTTCCTGTCGGGCCACGATCGGCAAGGTGGGTAATTCCGAGCATAGTAGTGTCCGACTTGGAAAAGCGGGTCGGAAGCGTTGGTTGGGGCGACGTCCTCATGTTCGTGGAACAGCAATGAATCCGATCGACCATCCGCATGGCGGTGGTGAAGGTCGGACCAAGGGTGGTCGGCATCCGGTCAGTCCGACGGGCGTTCCTGCAAAAGGTGGTCCGACCCGGCAAAAGCGTAAACCGTCTAATGCGGCCATTGTTCGTCGTCGACGATCGCGGCGTTATGGTGTTTTGGCTCTGAAAAAGTAGCCTTTCGGGTGAATGACAAGAGTTAGTGGCGTTCCGAGATACAAGCGTTAGAGAAAACAGGAAAAAGTTGTGAGTCGATCATCAAAAAAAGGTCCCTATGTCGACCCTAAGGTGTTCTTCAAGGTCCAGAAGATGGACGAGGCGGGCGCCAAGGAGCCGATAAAAACTTGGGCTCGAGCCTGCACGATTGTGCCTGAGTTTGTGGGCCATACGTTTATGGTGCATAACGGTCGGACGCATGTGAAATTGTTCGTGACCGAGGACATGGTCGGTCACAAACTCGGGGAGTTCGCTCCAACGCGTACGTTCAAGGGCCATGCGGCCAAGAAGAAATAGGCGGCAGAAAGAGACCGGAGTAGAAAAAATGGCTTTCAAGGCGATGCACAAACACGCTCGAATCAGTGCGAGAAAGGTTCGTCCCCTGGCTGATCTGGTTCGGGGGAAGTATGCGGATGAAGCCCTCGACATCTTGAGGTACCAACCGCACCGGGGTGCCCGGATGTTGGAAAAGGTAATCAAGAGTGCGTTGGGCAATGCACAGGATCCTGATCAGAATCCCGGTCAGACGGTGGATCCGGAAAATCTGTTTGTTTCCGAGGTGACCATTGATGGGGGGCCGATGTTCAAGCGGATCCGTCCCCGGGCCCGTGGGATGGCATTCATGATCAAAAAGAGAACTTCACACATTCACGTTACTTTGGAAGAAGCGTAGGAAAGTCAAAATGGGACAAAAAGTAAATCCAGTTGGTTTTCGAACGGGCGTCATGGTGGGCTGGAAAAGCCGCTGGTACGCATCCAAAGAAGAGTTTTCGACGCTGCTGGTGGAAGACAAGAAGATCCGTGATTTTGTAAAAAATCACCCGAAGAAGGCACGCGAGTACAAGGCTGCCGGAATCGATCGGATCGAAATCGAACGGACCCGTGACGAGGTCAAAGTGGTTTTGTTCGTGGCGCGTCCAGGCTTGATCATCGGGCGAAAAGGGCAGGAGGTCGAGTTGTTGCAGGATGAACTGCAGAACCTGATCGGCCGCCGCGTCAACTTGAAAATCGAAGAGTTGTCCCGGCCGGAGCTGTATGCCCAGCTGGTCGCCGAGAAGGTGGCCGAACAGTTGCAGAAGCGGGCTGCTTTTCGGCGCACGATGAAGAGGGCGATTGAGGAAACAATGGACGCCGGTGCCAAGGGGATCAAGATCCAGTTGGCCGGGCGTTTGGGCGGGGCGGAAATGGCCCGCCGTGAAAAACAGATTGCTGGCTCGATACCGTTGAGTACGCTTCGGGCACATATCGATTACGGGTTTGTCGAAGCGATGACTCCACAGGGTCACATCGGCATTCAGGTTTGGATTAACAAAGGCATGTACGACGGAGACCAGGAAGATGGCGCTGATGCCGAAAAGGGTCAAACATCGAAAAGTCCAAAGAGGTCGTATAAAAGGTAACGCAAGTCGTGGAAACAAAGTTGTTTTCGGTGACTACGGCCTTATGTCGCTTGAGCCTGGTTGGCTCAAAGCGCAGACGATCGAAGCGGGACGGATCGCGGCCCAACAATATGTTCGTGGTGGTGGTGGAAAGCTCTACATTCGGGTTTTTCCGCATCGCTCGATTACCTCGACCCCCCTGGAAACACGGATGGGAAAAGGTAAGGGTGAGCCCGAGTTTTGGGTGGCCACGATCAAGCCGGGGACGATTTTGTATGAATTGGCGGATGTATCCGAGCAGCAGGCGAAAATCTGTTTCGCCCGCTTGGCTCACAAGATGCCATTCCGGGTCAAGATGGTCAAAAAACGGACCATGGAGTGAACGGTTTTCCGCGGAGGCCGTGGGTGCCTTCGTTCGGTAGTCGAGGGACTGCCGGCCAGGAGTTGCCGACCGGGACGGGCGAATCGATCACGGGTAATAAAACGATACAACTACCACTGACTTGAAATTAGTTCGCAGGAATTGGAACCACAGAGATGGAAGCCAAAGAGTTACGGGAGATGAGTGACGACCAGTTGCTGGCAACGTTGAAAGATACGAGCCAAACGCTGTTCCGTCTCAAGATCCAATCGCAGACCGAACGCCTGGATGTGCCAACGGAATTGAAGAGGAATCGCAGGATTATCGCGAGAATCAAGACCGTTCAAAACGAGCGGGCGCAAGCCAAAACGCAAGAATCAAATTAGTTGTCGGAAGAAAGAAATGCCAAAACGAGTTGCCGTTGGAATTGTGAAAAGCGACAAGATGTCCAAGACACGCGTTGTTGAGATTCCTCGCAAGGTGAGACATCCCAAGTACGGTAAATACATCCGCGCACGAACCCTTTGTTACGTTCACGACGAGCAGAACGAGTCGGGTGAAGGGGATACGGTTGAGATCGTTGAGTCTCGTCCCATGTCCCGAAAAAAGCGGTGGGAATTGGTAAAAGTCGTTGAAAAGAGCCGTGCGGTTGATGTCGCGAAGCTGAGGGCAGCCAAGAAGGCTGCTGAGGCCGAGCAGTTGTCTTCGGAAATCACTGAAGGTGGTGGAGCGGCCGAGGGTGATGGTAACGAGACAGCAGGTGATGCGGGCGGTGAAGGCTGAACAGGTTGAGCCGGACAAGCCCTGATGGGTTGGCCTGGCTGGTTTGGATTCAAGCTGCCTAATGGAAAAGCAAGCAGGTAACAGAAAGAACCGAGTCACAGAAACGAAAAGATGATTCAACAGGAAACAAGACTGAGCGTTGCGGACAACACGGGTGCACGTGAATTGATGTGTATCAAGGTTCTCGGCGGATCAAGAAGGCGATTTGCCGGGCTCGGTGATGTGATTGTCTGTAGCGTGAAGAGCGTCATCCCGGGCAGTGACATCAAGAAAAAGGCGATTGTGCGAGCAGTGATTGTTCGTGTCAAACAGTCCACCCGGCGGAAAGACGGCAGCTACATCAAGTTCGACAGCAACGCAGCTGTCATTATCGATAACGATCGGAATCCGAGAGGAACTCGAATTTTTGGAGCAGTGGCTCGGGAGCTTCGGGACAGCAATTTCATGAAGATTGTCAGTCTCGCCAATGAAGTGATCTGAGATCCAGAGGCCCGTTAGAAAGATCGAGTAAGAAACCATGGTCCCAAGACTTAAAGAAAAATACGACGGCGAAATTGTTGCTGCCCTCAAGGAGCAGTTTGCCATCGAGAACGTACATCAGATTCCCAAGTTGGAAAAAATCGTTATCAACATGGGAGTCGGAAGTGCTGTCGGTGAAAAGAAGCATCTCGAAGATGCGGTTCAGGCCCTGACCCTGATTTCGGGTCAAAAGCCGATTATCACCAAGGCCCGCAAATCGATTGCCAACTTTCGCTTGCGTGAAGGTTATGGAATTGGATGTAAGGTGACACTCAGGCGATCCCGGATGTATGAATTCCTGGATCGTTTGGTCAGCATCGCACTTCCGCGTGTCCGTGACTTCCGCGGAATCAGTCGAACGGCCTTTGACGGGAATGGTAATTACAGTCTTGGTTTGACCGAATACACGGTTTTTCCGGAACTGAACCCCGACAAGTTTACCAGAATTCAAGGAATGAATATCTGCATCGTGACAACTGCCGAAACCAATGAAGCTGGTTTGGAGTTGTTGACTCGTTTCGGCATGCCCTTCCAGGCGGCGGATGCGGTCGAACAGAATTGAGCGAATTAACCAAATCAACAGACTTACTTGACAAGGTAATCAGTGGCACGAAAAGCAAAAATTGCCAAGGCCTTACGGGAGCCAAAGTATTCGACTCGTCTGGAACGGCGCTGCAAGTTGTGCGGTCGTCCCAAGGGCGTTTACCGCAAGTTCGGAATTTGCCGGATCTGTTTTCGCAAGATGGCAGATCAGGGTTTGATTCCTGGTGTACGAAAAGCAAGTTGGTAAATGAGGTATAGGCGAACATGTTAACTGACCCTATTGCAGATATGCTGACTCGAATCCGTAACGCCATCATGGTGGAGCGGCAGACGGTCGATATGTCCGTCTCCAAACTGAAGCGTGGCGTCGCAGAAGTGCTGAAACGCGAAGGCTTTATTTGGGACTGGGAAGAGCTGAGCGACGAGGAAAAGCCCGTCAGCCAACTTCGACTGGAGTTGAAGTATGGGAACACCGGTGAAAAGGTTATCCGCCACATCAAGCGGGTAAGCAAGCCGGGACGAAGAATCTATTCCAAATCAAAAGACCTTCGACCTGTGCTGAATGGCCTGGGAATCCAGATTATCAGCACCAGTCAGGGTGTTTTCAGTGATCGGGAAGCAAGGCAGAAGGGGATTGGCGGCGAGGTGATCGCCGAAGTCTGGTAGACCCTTGCCGGTTTGTCGAAAAAGTCCGTAACAGAAAATAGGTTGGCCGGGCCAGGGGCCCATAAACCGCTGAAAGAATTCAAAATGTCTCGAGTTGGAAATAAACCAGTAACCGTTCTGGATGGCGTAAAAGTCGCTTTCACAAACGGCGCGTTTTCCGTCGAAGGACCCAAGGGAAAACTTGAATACAAGATTCGTCCGGAGATCGACATCGCGATTAGCGATGACAGCAAGACCCTCCAGGTCAGTCGCAAGGATGACGGCCGTGAGAGTCGGGCCTACCACGGGCTGACCCGGGCTCTGGTCAACAACATGATCATCGGTGTCAAGGAAGGCTACGAGAAAAAGCTGGAGGTGGTAGGGGTCGGCTATGTTTGCTCCATTCAGGGCAAGCAACTGGCCATGCGGGTCGGTTTCGCCAACGAAATCAAAAAGGAAATTCCGGCGGACCTCGATGTCAGCTGCCCCGACCAGACGCATATTGTGGTCAAAGGCTGTGACAAACAGCGGGTTGGCCAGTTTGCCGCGGAAGTGCGGGCGGTTCGAAAGCCTGAACCGTACAAGGGCAAGGGTGTCCGTTACGACGGTGAACACGTCAAACTCAAACCAGGTAAAGCAGCGACTTAACGGTTACAGGTCAAACAATGGTCAAACCATCCAAAGTAAAAAACAAAAGACGTTGGCGGCGCCGAAACCATGTTCGGGCCGGGTTGCCTGCTGATTCGCAGCGACCCCGGTTGAGCGTCCATCGGAGTAACAAGCATATTTATTGCCAGATCATCGACGATGAGGCTGGCAAAACCTTGGCTTCTGCCAGCACGAAAGACAAGTCCATTCGGGATCAGCTTTCGTACGGTGGAAATTGTGATGCCGCTCAAATCGTTGGGAAAGCGATTGCGGAGCGGGCATCTTCGGCTGGTATTTCACAAGTCAAATTTGATCGCGGTCACTACAAGTATCACGGTCGGGTTGCAAAGTTTGCCGACGCTGCACGCGAAGGCGGACTTGAGTTTTAAATCGACGGAGATTTTTGGTTGTGGCAACTGATTCAGGTTCACTCGTAGAAAAGACAGTAAAAATCAAGCGTTGTGCTGCCGTTGTTAAAGGTGGCCGGCGGTTCAGCTTTGCTGCCATGGTAGTCGTCGGCGACGGAAATGGTCAGGTTGGCTGGGGATATGGGAAGGCCAATGAGGTTCCTCCAAGTGTGGAGAAAGCCAACAAGCAGGGCTCCCGATCCATGGTCAAAATACCATTGGTCGACGGGACGATTCCCCACCAGGTCAAAGGCCGATTTGGCGCGGCCAAGGTAGTGTTGCTGCCGGCAGGTCCGGGTACCGGTGTGATCGCCGGTGCCGCAGTGCGAGCGGTTTGCGAGGCGGCTGGTATTACGAACATTTTGACGAAAAGTTTTGGATCCAATAATCCGGTGACCCTCGTCAAGGCAACCATTGAAGCTCTGAAAAGCCTGCGAACTGTGCAGGATGTTGAAACCCTTCGTGGAGTCTCCTTAACATCATGAACGAGAATGCGGAAACGACATCTGGCGAAGAAAAGCCAAAAACCTTTGGTTTGCACGATGTCAATCAGGGAATTGTCAAGTACAAACGCCGCAAGAGAATTGGCCGGGGTACCGGTTCGGGCACTGGAAAGACCTCGGCTCGAGGTCATAAGGGCCAGCGGTCACGGGCAGGAGCTTCCTCGTTGGTCGTTTTCGAGGGAGGCCGAATGCCGTTGGTACGTCGGATTCCCAAACGGGGATTCAACAACCGTTTTGCCCTCAAGGTGGTGTCGGTCAACGTCGGTGACCTGGAAAAAGTTTTTCAGGACGGTGATGAGGTGACCCCGGAATCACTCAAGGCCAATAACCTTGCCAAACGGAACTATGATGTGTTGAAGATTCTCGGTGAAGGCGACCTGACTTGCAAACTGTCGGTTTCCGCTCATCGATTCAGTGCTTCCGCCCGCGAAAAAATCGAAAAAGCGGGGGGAACCATTATCGAATTGCCTGGCAAAAAGCCGGTTGTCAAGAACAAACAGAAGCAGGCCAAATAATCACGAGCTTCGGGTCTGGATTGGAATTACGCAGGAACAGGAGGTTCGTTAGAATAAGAGGTCGATGAGTCGGCTCTAATCAAACGAACATTTCAAATGCTGGAAAAACTTCGCGTTGTATTTACCATTCCCGAACTGCGTCAGAAGATTCTCCTGACGCTGTTCCTGCTGGCGGTTTACCGTGTCGGCTACTGGGTTCCGCTACCCGTGGTTGATCAGGAGAAGATTGCCCAGGTTTCCAATGAAGGTACCTTTGGGGACATTCTCAACAAGGTTGCCGTCCTGAGTGCCAGTCAATTGCAGCAGGCAACGATTTTCGGCTTGGGCATCATGCCCTACATCTCGGCCTCCATTATTTTTCAGCTGTTGGGTACCGTTTGGAAACCCATCGAGGAGCTGAGAAAGGAGGGTGAAGCGGGACGCAAGAAGATCAATGAATATACGCGCTACGTGACGGTCGTGCTCTGTGTCATACAAAGTATGTTCTATGTCTGGTTCTACGTCATGAACCAGGGATTCGTGGACCCTGATTTCCAGTCCTCGCCTGGAGATCCGACCACCATGTACTGGGGTTGGCAGGTTACCTGCGTTCTGATCATGACCTGCGGCACAGTATTCCTGATGTGGCTCGGCGAGCAGATTGATGAATACGGAATTGGAAACGGCATCAGTCTTCTGATCATGGCCGGTATCGTGGCCCAGATGCCTGGTGCACTGACACTGCTGTTCTCCAATGCCGAATTTACGTTGACCGGTTTCAACTCGACCGGCATCGAGGTATTCCTGGTACTGGCAATTCTGTTTGTCGCGGTTGTCCTGGGTGTGGTGTTCATTACACTCGGTCAACGACGGATTCCAACGCAAAGTGCCAAGCATGTCCGCGGGCGACGTGTTTATGGTGGAACTCGACAATACCTGCCTTTGAAGATCAACCAGGCGGGCGTGATGCCGATCATTTTTGCCAGCAGTCTTTTGCTGATCCCCAGTTTCCTCTTCCGGTTCATCGGGCAGTATTTTCGTGAGTCCGCCTGGCTGGAAACACTTTCGGACATGTTCGGATCTCCGAATTCACTGGTCTACAACGTCGTTTACGTGGCGATGATCTATTTCTTCTGTTACTTCTGGACCGCAATTACATTCAATCCGAAGGAAATGTCGGAAAACCTCAAGGAGAGTGGCACGTTTATCCCCGGATATCGACCAGGAAAAACCACTGCCGATTATCTTGAGAAAGTGATGGTTCGGATCACGTATGTTGGTGCCGGATTCCTCTCGCTTGTGGCAATTGTTCCGACGGTGGTCGCAGCGGCTCTGGGAGTACCTCCGATCGTGGCCAATTTTTACGGCGGAACCGGATTGCTGATTGCCGTCAGCGTTGGTTTTGACCTTGTCCAGAAAATCGACAGTCACTTGGTGATGAGGAATTACCGAGGACTTTTGGAGTAACTTTTCTTCCTGTAATATTTCGTTTGCGCGAAGAATTTGTGATTCCGGTTCGGTTTCTGTGAGGCGATGATGCTGGTCGTATTTTTGGGCCCGCCCGGTTCGGGTAAGGGAACCCAGGCCGAATTGCTCAGCCGCCGATTTCAGCTCCCCAGTCTTTCAACGGGTGAAATGTTGCGGGCCGCAAAGGAGTCCGGCTCGGAGCTGGGAAACAGCATCCAGAAGCAATTGGATAGCGGGCTCCTGATTGATGACGAAACAGTGATCCAGTTGGTCGTCGATTGTCTGAATGATCCAAAATGCGAGTCAGGTGCCTTGCTGGATGGTTTTCCCAGAACTCTTGCACAGGCCCTCTCGCTCGATGAATACCTGGAGGGGCTGAACCGGTCACTTGACCGGGTCATCCAGCTACGGGTCCCGGAACCTGATTTGCGATCGCGATTAAGCGAACGTTACCTGAAACTCGACCGGCCCCGACCCGAGGATCGTCCGGAGTTCATCCCCAAGCGACTGGAAATCTATGAGAAGATTACCAGGCCGCTGGTGGATTATTATTCACAACGCAGCCTGTTGGCTGAAATCGATGGACTGGGCACCGAGGAAGAGGTGTTTGACCGGATTCTCGAGTGTTTTCCCGGGGGCGACAGCCCTTCAGGGCTTGGTAAAGTCGCAAAGTGAATCAGTCAGGTTAACTCATGGGATTGAATTTACGTTCCTCTCGGGAAATCCAGAAAATGAGGGCGCCTGGGCTCCTGGTCTGGCAGGCCCACCAGCTTACCGGAGAAATGATTCGGCCAGGAGTCACGACTGCCCAGCTGAACCGGGCGATTGCGGAGCTTTTTGAAAAACACCAGGCCATTCCCCTGTTCCTGAATTACCCGGGGACCGTCCCTTTTCCGGCCGTGGCCTGCATCTCGGTCAACGAGGAGGTGGTTCATGGCATTCCAGGGCCGAGAGAGCTGAAAGAGGGAGATATTGTCAGCATTGATACCGGCTGCAGCCTCGGTGGCTGGTGTGGAGATGCTGCGGTGACGCACCCGGTTGGAAAAATCAGCCAGGATGCCCAGTTGCTGCTTGATGTTACCCGGGGCGTGCTTGAGTTGGCGATCGACCTGATGTCCCGAAAAAGAAAATGGGGTGAAGTCGCGAGAGAAATGCAGGACTATGTTGTCGATAACGGGTTGGCAGTGGTGGAAGAATTCGTGGGTCATGCGATTGGCAGGGAGATGCACGAAAAGCCGCAGGTGCCGAATTACTATGATGCGGAACGCTTTCAGGGCGCCGGAGATTTTGAGTTGAAAACCGGATTGGTGCTGGCGGTCGAACCGATGGTCAACCAGGGCACCAAACAGGTTCGTTGTCTCGACGACCATTGGACGATTGTGACGCGGGATCACTCGCTGAGTGCCCACTTTGAACACACACTTGCACTGACCTCGGATGGAGTCCGCATCCTGACCGGACCTCCGCTCGAGGGGGAATCGACAGACTTCTGAAGCGTCCAGTTGGATTCCCGGATTCGGAGAATACCGATCTGCAAGCCCGTGTGTTGTCCCGAAGCGTCTCCGATTCGCAGTTCCCCGAATGTCACTTTTTGACCTCCGGCGCATAGATGCAAGCGGCTAACCGTCAATATCGTTATGACCGTTACAATCCTTAACTGCTTGTGCAGATCGTCCCCTGGCGATCCCCCTCTACCTGCCAGATTCGAAAAAAAAATCTAGCTTTTGGCGACGGATGTCATTCAAAACCACCGTTTCGAAATCTGCCCGCACAGGATCCGAGAAAGTTCTGCATGGACGTCATTCACCAACAGTTCAACCGTTCCAACGCCATCTATCGGCTGGTGGATGGCTTGGCGATTATTCTTGGATTGACCTTAACCCTGTTGCGGAATCCTGATCTGAACAGCAAAGCAACGCTTGTCGTTTGCCTTGCAACTATCGGGATCTACAGCCTGATTGCCGAATTCATGGGCATGTATCGAAACTGGGTTGGTTCCCGGATCGCCGGCGAGCTTGGCTGCTCGGTCCTGACATGGGCCACGACACTGTTGGCTTTGATTGCCCTGGGGCAAATCAGTGAATACACCACGGAGCTGTCTGAAAACGCATTGATCAGCTGGTTCCTGATTACCCCGCTGTTTGTGGTCCTTTTTCGGTTGATGTACCGCCTGCACAAAAGGTTCACGACCAGGCTTGGAATCAGCCAGAAGAACTACGCAATCCTTGGCGTGGATGATATCGGTTTTCAAATAGCGAAAAATATCGAGGCCAATCCGGAAATGAACCTGAACCTCGTCGGTTTTTACGATGATCGGCCGGAAGAACGCTTGCCCAAGTTTCCGGCAGATATTCCAAGGAGGCTTGGCGATATTGACGACCTGATCGAAAAGGCCAGGTCCGGAAGCGTGGAGCATGTTTAGTTTTCCCTGCCCATGCGTGCAGAGACGAGGATCAACGATATCCTGCAAAAACTGGGTGATACCACGGCCAGCGTCTACATCGTTCCCAATTTCTTCGTGTTTCGTCTGTTGCACTCCCGCTGGAGTGATGTGAACGGACTGCCGGTGGTGAGCCTGATCGAGTCTCCCATCTATGGGGTGGATGGAATCACCAAGAGAATTGCTGACATTGTCCTCGCATTCATTGGACTCCTGTTTGCCTGCCTGCCGATGTTGTTGATTGCATTGTTGATCAAATTGACTTCCCGCGGCCCTGTTTTTTTCAGGCAGAAGCGTTACGGCCTGGATGGTCGGGAAATCCTGGTTTGGAAGTTCCGCTCGATGACGGTCACCGAGAATGGTGAAAAGGTGACCCAGGCTACCCGGAACGACTCAAGGGTCACGGTGGTCGGTCGGTTTATCCGAAAGACTTCCCTCGATGAATTGCCGCAGTTTTTCAACGTGCTGATGGGCAGCATGTCGATGGTCGGCCCAAGACCCCACGCAACCGCCCACAACGAGGAGTACCGGGGCCTGATCGATGGTTACATGCTGCGGCACAAGATCAAGCCCGGAATTACCGGGTTGGCGCAGGTGAATGGGTGCCGCGGTGAAACGGACACCATTGAAAAGATGGAAAAACGGGTGGAGTATGACCATCGCTATATCCGGGAATGGTCATTCTGGCTGGATATCCAGATCCTGTTCAAGACTTTTTCCACCCTGCTGGGTAACAAAAACGCCTACTAGTCAGAGCAGGCTCCCGACGGCGCCGGGTCGTCCACGCACGGGAAAAGATCTCCGCAGGGTTCAGGGAGCTTTCCGCTTGGGCAATGACTGCTTCAGTTCTTTCAGCAGACGCAAGGCAAGGGCTGCCATTTTTTCTCCCTGGCCGGGCTCTACCCTGGAATTCACCGTTTCGTAACTGCCTTCGGCAAATGCCTTACGGGTAGGAATGTAACCGGGTGCGTCGTTTGCCAGTTCAATCACCAGAGTGGTTTCAAAAGGTGAGGCATTCTTGATGGCCAAGCCAATCTCGACGAAGACCTCACCCGGCAGAGTGACGATGGCGACTTCCGGCCCGAGGCGATACGCATGCACCTCCAGCGGAATCGAATCCGCTTTTCTCATGCCAACCGCCTTGATCTTGTATGCCCTTACCCGCTCCAGGAAGGAGAGTCGGTTGGTATCAACCCACTTCATATTCTCTTTCGCCTGTTCGGTTTCCTGTTTGGAGAACTGCTGCAACGGGGCATCCACGTGGTCGCTGCGGATTGCCAGTGAAGGTTGAATGATCGGTCCCAGGGAGGGCATTCCCCTGGCAATCGTGTCCCCCAGCAGGGAGCCGATTTCCTCTGCCGTTCTGCGTCCCTGGATGCTGATGTCAATGTGATTGATGTCACCACAAGTGCCGGCGGCGAAAAAGGATGTAAACTCGTTTCCCAGATTTTCCCGCAACCGGTCCTGCATGTGCTTGGGATAGTCCGCGGAATACTCCGTACCACCCACCGTGTCGAGGTGCAGGGCGTAGGAGATGATCGCTCCCAGCGGCTGGGTGGAACCTGGCCGGTGGAGGGAAACAACGCAAGCTTCGGGATCCACGGGGCCCGCTGCCCGAATGATGTCCGGGTTTAGCTGCCCCGGATTGAATCGAACACCACCCTTTTTCATGTAAAACCGGCGGTTGAAAGCGAGCCGTTTTTCAATAATGCTTCCGGCGCGGAGATCGACTTCCCCGGCAGCTTTCCGTGATTTCAGAACCAGCTGGACAAGTTTTTCCACCAATTGTCCGGGGTAGTCAATTTCCTCCAGATCGTGGCGGCCATTATTCTTGATTCGCCGGGCATGAAAATGCTGGTGGAGTGCTCCAAAGTACAGGGGGCCGGTATGGGAGTGGGTTGCCGCGATGGAGATGTTCCCGAAGGGAATTTCGCATTGAGCCTCGATTTTTTTTCGGGCCCTGCTGGCGACCTGCGTTGAGATTCCGATCAGGTCGCAGAACACCAGGGCTCCCCGTGTGGTTCCCTGTTCCAGGAAAACGGCTTTTGCAAACAGGCGGTCCTTGATGCCGGTGCTGAGTCTTTCGCTGAAATAACCACTCATCCGGTAGGGAACCGGTGGAGTGATGTCCATGACGGCCGTGCCAATCTTCATCCGGTCGTCCGCCAACGCCTTTTGGGGCGTGGCAGCATGACTGAAAAAAACCAGGGAGTTTACCAGGAGGCAGGTGGAAAGGGTGTTTTTCATTTTTCAGGCAGTTATGCCGGGAAGTGATATCCGCATCGGTCGATGCGTCGCCCGAATCAGGCTATCAGCTCTTTGGCTGGATTTCAAATTCCTGTTTGTATTCGGTTCGCAGACCGGCTACCGTAAATGCACTCGGGTGGTGTGGGAAGCGTTTCGAGGGGCTGGCAGCTTCATGTTCCGGCGCAGCTTCATGTTTTGGGGCAGCTTCATGTTTTGGGGCAGCTTCATGTTCAAGGCGGAAACTGGAGAATGGATGTGGTAATGGAAAACAGTCCAAACGTCGTCCATCGATTTTGCACGTTCCCCGTTCGGAGGTTCTTTCTGGCGTGGGGGCTCTTATTGACCGGTTGCGGACTGGCAGCCTCCCAGGAAGAGGGGTGGAGCAAGATCCGGCATTTCTTTGAAGTGCCCGAAAAATACCGCCATGACATGGGGGAATTTACCAACCCACTGGAATTCCCCGATGGTTCACGGGTAAGGACCCCGCAGGACTGGACCCGCCGCCGCCGGCAGATTTTCAGTCAATGGGAGGAACTGCTGGGTCGCTGGCCGCGTTTGCTGCAAGACCAGCAAGTCACTGTCCTGGATTCCGAAAAGCGGGAAGCATTCACGCAGTCAAAAGTCGAGTTTCGCTGGGCACCGGGCCAGACCACCCGTGGTTACCTGCTGCTGCCGGAAGGTAAGGGACCGTTTCCTGCGGTCGTTACCGTATTCTACGAGCCGGAGACGGCCATCGGGCAGGGCAAACCCTTTCGGGATTTTGCCTATCAATTGGTCCGCCGCGGTTTTGTTTGTCTTTCGATCGGCACTACCGAAGCGAGTCGAAAGAAGACCTATTCCCTTTATTTTCCCTCTATTGAAAATGCCCGGGTCCAACCCCTTTCCATGCTGGGCTGCGCGGCAGCCAATGCCTGGTGCGTGCTGTCGAATCACCCGCAGGTCGACGCGAAGCGTATCGGCATCGTGGGGCATTCTTTCGGAGGCAAGTGGGCAATGTTTGCTTGCTGTCTTTTTGACCGATTTGCCTGCGCAGCCTGGTCCGATCCGGGAATCGTTTTTGATACCAGGTCCAGTGTCAATTACTGGGAGCCCTGGTATCTTGGCTATCATCCAAAGCCGTGGAGGAAGCGGGGACTGGTGACCCGGGAGAATCCAGCGCGGGGTCTCTACCCAAGGTTGCTGGAACAGAAGCGGGACCTGCATGAACTGCATGTGTTGATGGCTCCAAGGCCTTTTCTTGTATCCGGGGGCTCCGAGGATCCGGTCACGCGGTGGCGGGCTCTCAATCATTCGGTGGCGGTCAACCGGGTATTGGGCAGAAGTCATCGGGTGGGTATGACCAATCGCCCGGGCCATTCACCCACCCGGGAATCCAACGAGGTCATCTACCGCTTTTTTGAACACTTCTTGAGCGAGGCAGCTTTTTCAAAGCGGTGATCCTTGCGTGCCGTCGACAGTTGTGGCGGTGGTCGACTAGATGGCGTCTCCACCCCGTTCGCCCGTTCGGATACGGACGCAATCTTCGAGTGGCAACACAAAAATCTTGCCGTCACCAATTTCGCCCGATTCGCCAGTCTTGGCCCCGCTGATGATGGCGTTGATCGTTGGCTCCACAAAGTCCTCGTTGACAGCGATCTGAAGCTGGACTTTTCGTAACAGGTTGATCCCGATTTCCTTACCGCGGTAGAGTTCCGATTGCCCTTTCTGCCTCCCGAAACCCTGGCAATCAAGGAGCGTCAACCTGACCACCTCAACATCCGAAAGAGCTTCCTTGACCATTTCAAGTCGACTGGGTTGGATAATGGCTAGAATGAGCTTCATGCTGACGGGTCCGGACTCGGTTTCTGAAGGCGTGAATTGGAAGCCTTTATTCAATCAGAAAAATTATGGACTGAAAAGCGACTCACTTCGTTTGCTTAAAAAGAGGGGAGTCCTGGCATGAACGAATTCCGTGGAGCTTGAATTCAAAGGAAAAACCCTTGTCATGGTAGAGCGAGGCGGACGCTCTGTATGACAAGGGTTTTCGTTTGGATCATTTTTGTCTCGTTTGGAAGCGGCCGATAAAACGCCACTTACGCAGGACTTCACAGGAAGTCCTGCGTAAATGACAAGCTCACTCCCAACAATCTCAAAGGAGATTCCTAGTACCGCTTTCGCGGTCTTTTGTCTTCATTGCAAAGACCGTACCAAAAAACTTTTTTTCGGTGGGTGAAATAAAATCGCCTGCATTACCGCTTGAGTTTTTTCGGTAACGACATGGAAAAAAATTAAAAAAGATTTCAGACTATGACGCGCTGCATATTGTGTGAGCAGGCAACCAGGAGGATTGCATAGAAATTGTGCAGGTTTTCCGTTGGGAAGGCTGCCCGAAGGTTGGCGGGCGTGATTTCTCCAAAGGAGACGCCATGGATTGTGCGGAATCTTCCGAAAAGGGGAGTGCGGCATCCACCTCCGGCGCAAAAAACCTTCTGTCAGCAGGAGCGACCGGCCGAATCGGCCAGCCCGGCTCCAGGCTGTTCCAGGGGTGGCAGTTCGTCTTCCAGCACACCCTTGGCCCGGGGCCAGATCAGGATCCCTTCAATAATCATCCAGACCTGCAGCCCGAGGATGATGACTCCAAACAGGAAAAGATGCCATGATTTTTCCAGATTCCAGAACCAGCCTCCACCGGAGTGAAACATGTTCCAGAGCATCGCCCATGCCGGCATCACCAGCATGATCAGCATCGGGATCGCGGCAAACCAGATTGGTTTTTTCCTTCTCCAAAGGTAAAAGACGGTGACCATGAAGGCGAGGCCGGCGAGCAACTGGTTGGTCGCTCCGAACAGAGGCCAGAGCAGGAAACCGCCACTCCCATAGACCGGTTTTTTAACGGTTTTTGTTGCGGGTGTTGATGCGTCCGTGCTTCCAGGCAAATCAGCCTTCTGTTGGATCGATTGCGTGTCGGCCGGAACTTTGACCGTCTTGTCGATTCCGGGCATCGCGGCAATGACCCCGCCCAGCAGCACGGCTGTCGCCGTGGCCGTGTATTTGTTCTGCAGTGGTTGGGTGCCCAGCGTCGTCCCGATTTCCTGGATCACGTACCGTTGCAGCCGGGTGGCCGTATCCAGTGTTGTGGCGGCAAATCCTGCTACCAGGACTGCGATCAGGCAGATTCCCAGCTTCAGCGGGATTCCGATGGCAAAAAGAAAATTGGCTCCTCCTTCGATGAATGCGCCCACCTTGGCACCCAGCTTGTAATCCTTCCAGTTCTTCTTGGACCGGTACCGGTCTTGCCAGGCCTCTGCCCCGCGAATTTCTTTTCCTTCCGCTGACTTGGCAATCGTGTATTTTCCGGATTCGGGATCTCGTTCGTACTTTCCCATGCCAACCCCGGCGCAACAGGCCACGATTACCAGCACGGCCAACGCCCCTTCCAGCAGCATCGCGCCATAGCCGACAAGTTTGGCATCCTGTTCGTTCTCGACCTGCTTGCTGCTGGTGCCGCTGCTGACCAGGCAATGAAATCCGCTGACCGCCCCACAGGCGATGGTAATGAACAGAAAGGGCCAGATGGGTGGCGCGCCAGTCGGGAGGTCGCTGAGTTTGGCGACCGCCGGGGCACTTTCCGTGAGATTGGCCTGGCCCGTCAGTCCGGCAACGAGCAGTCCCACGACCATCAGGCCGAGGGCCAGCAGAAGCTGGTGGCTGTTGATAAAGTCCCGCGGTTGCAACAGGATCCAGACCGGCAGGACCGAAGCGATGAAACAATAGGCAAGCAGGATCAGCGTCCAGATCACGATCGGGTTGAAAAAGCTGCTTCCCGGGTTGGTTATTTTCAGGTGGTCGAAATGGTAGGCCCCCAGGTACACACAAAAATAAACCACCACCAGTCCCACAAGCGAGGCGACCCAATGATTGCCCCCAAAACGGTGAACCCGGATGCCGACAATCACGGCGATCGGCAGCGATATCCATACCGGCAGAATGGAAGAGGGATAGAGATCGAAAATGGTTGCAATCACAAGACCAAATATCGCCAGAACGATGGTAAGGGCGAAAAACAGAATGAGCAGAAAGAGGATTTTGGCCCTCGGAGAAATCAGTCGACCGGCAACTTCACCGATCGTTTGCCCCCGGTTTCGCAGGCTAACGACAAGAGCGCTGAAGTCATGTACGGCTCCAATGAAGATCGAACCAAAGATCACCCACAACAGGGCTGGCAGCCAACCCCAGAGGACTGCAATGGCGGGGCCGACGATCGGTCCCGTCCCCGCAATACTGGTAAAGTGATGTCCGAAAATTACTTCCTTCTTGGTGGGGACGTAATCCACGTCATCCTGTAACTGCTTGCTGGGAACCTCGGCACTGGCATCGAGATTGAAGATTTTTCCGGACAGCCATTTTCCATAGGTATGGTAGGCAACAAGAAACCCGATGAAGGATGCGATTGCAACAATAAGGGTGCCCACGAAAAACCTCGATATTCAATCAGCTGTGAAAACAGCTAATGATAAGCGGATTTGCCAACCCGTTAAATCAGCATTTCAGATCAGTTCCCGAAATTGATTCAAATGAACGGGTGGCAGGTCTACTGTGGCAATTCCGGGTGGCCTCGTATAATGGCGAAGAGAGTATTCTCTAATGCTTAATCGCTTGGGAAACAGAAAGACAGGAACCGAAGTGCCAGAAAAAATTGTCATTATTGGAAGTGGACCTGCAGGCTGGGCATCAGCAATCTACGCCGCGCGAGCCAATCTCAGCCCTTTGGTGATTGAGGGGCTACCCAAACAGGAGATGATTCCTCTCGGCCAGTTGGCCTTTACCACGGAAGTTGAAAACTACCCGGGATTTCCTTTCGGAAATGTAAGGGCCTTCGTGGAAAGCGCAGTCGATTCCAGCGAAAGATTTGTCAACCTTCCGCCGGCGCCCGAAGAGCACAAAAAGGATGGCCAGTATCACTATGCAGTCCAGGGTCTGGAATTGATGGAGCTGATGAAGCAGCAGGCCCTGAACTTCGGTACGCGGGTACTGGGTGATGAAGTTGTGGAAGTCGATTTCTCCGGAGAGGTGCATCGACTGATTCCCGAGTACGGTGATCCTGTTGAGGCGCACACGGTGGTTATTGCCACAGGTGCTCGCGCCAATTACCTCGGGCTGGAGTCCGAGGAAAGGTTCAAGAATCGTGGTGTGAGTGCCTGTGCCGTTTGTGATGGTGCCCTCCCCCGGTTTCGCGAAGTCCCTTTGGCTGTTGTCGGTGGCGGGGATTCCGCAGTCGAGGAGGCGACTTATCTGGCAAACCTGGATGGGGCCAAAAAGGTCTACCTGATCCATCGCCGGGATGAATTGCGGGCCTCGAAGATCATGGCCGACCGGGCCAAGGAGCATCCCAACATCGAAATTGTCTGGAACAGCGTTGTGGATGAGGTGCTTGGTAACGATGAAAAGGGGGTCACCGGTCTGAAGCTGAAAAACACCTTGGATGATTCGACCTCGGAACTCGAGGTCAACGGGATGTTTGCCGCCATTGGTCATACGCCCAACACTTCCTTTCTCCAGGGGAAACTGGAGATGAATGGACAGGGTTACATCACATGGACCAAGCCGTTCCGAACCAACACCAGCGTCGAGGGCGTTTTTGCAGCGGGAGATGTAGCGGACGATTATTACCGTCAGGCAATAACCAGCGCAGGCACTGGATGCATGTCGGCACTCGATTGCGAACGTTACCTCGTGGACAAGGGCATCTGAGCAGACCCTTTCACTGGAACATCCAATCCAACAGTCCAGCGGCCACTAATCCAGGGGCATTTAGCGGCGGGGCTTTGGAATTGCGGAAGTGACCGGGGCCCTGGGTGCGGGGGCCCTGGGTGCAGGGACCCAAGTACAGGGCCCATTGGGAGCTGTTTTTATTGCTTCGCTGTTTTTATTGCTTCGCTGTTCTCATTGCTTCGCTGTTCTCATTGCTTCGCTGTTTTTATTGCTTCGCTGTTCTCATTGCTTCGGTGTGCGAGTGATCCGTTCCAGTAATCCGTTCCAGGGATTCGATTCGGTGGTGTCCGGATCCTGGAAATCAGGAATCGGGCTGAATCAGATGGTGGTTGGAGGGATCGGTGTGGTATGCTGGAATCCAGCCTGCGTTACCCGGTATCACGGCATCCCACACCCACTCATCCGAGCCATGTCAAAATCTACTGCTCTCCTGCCCGTCATCCTTCTGGGACTTTTTCTTTCGGTCACCGAATCCATTAGCCAGCAGGCCAAAAAGAAATGGTACAAGGGGAATCTCCATACCCATTCGCTCTGGAGTGACGGAAACGATTTTCCGGAGATGATCGCCAAGTGGTACAAGGATCATGATTACCAATTCCTTGGGCTCTCCGACCACAATATTCTCAGCAAGGGAATCAAATGGATGCCCAAGACGGCTATTGAAAAACGGGGTGGCAAGGGAGGTGGCGAGAGGTACGAAAAGGTGTTCGGGTCGGACTGGGTCGAGAAGAGAACAAGAAACCAGGTGACCGAATACCGCCTCAAACCGTTGAGCGAATTCCGACCGCTGTTTGATGAACCGGACAAGTTCCTCATGATCCAGGCCGAGGAAGTCACGGACCATTTTGGCAGCCTGCCGATTCATATCAACGCTACCAACCTGCAGGACCTGATCAAGCCGCAAGGGGGCAAGAGTGTGCGTGAAACGATGTCCAATAACCTGCAGGCGATCAAGAGGCAGCAGGAGCGGATCGGACGGCCGATTTTCGCCCATTTGAATCACCCCAATTTCGGCTGGGCAATTACAGCCGAGGACATGGCGGCTGTCGAGGAAGAAAAGTTTTTTGAAATTTACAATGGCCACCCGGGCGTTCGGCAGAATGGAGACAAGAACCATCCGAGTCTCGAGAAAATGTGGGACATTGCCAACACCATTCGAATTCAGCAAATGAAAATGGACCCTCTTTTTGGCATCGCGACAGACGATTCCCACAATTATTTTGGTACCACGGGATCTTCACCGGGTCGGGGATGGGTGATGGTTTCGGCGAACCGTCTGACCCCGGCGAATATTGTCAATGCGCTGGAGAGGGGCGATTTCTACGCTTCCAGTGGTGTCCGGATCGATTCGTTTCAATTCGACAGGAAAACCGGCCGCTATTCATTGAAGATCCTGCCGACCAGGGGAGTCCGCTACACCACCCGGTTCATCGGTACTCGCAAAGGGGCTTCGACCGACGACCTGGAGAACGTCGGAAGGGTTCTCGCAGAGTCAAACGAACTGGAGCCATCCTACACTTTGACAGAAGAGGATCTCTACGTTCGTGCCGTGGTGACTTCGAGCGAAAGCCACGCCAACCCGTCCATCAAAGCCCAGAAACAGCAGGCCTGGTTGCAACCGGTTTGGCATCGGTAACGTTGGGGTTTGACGCACCCTGTATGGCACGATTGCGCCGATACGGCGTGCTGCAATCAGCCCGGCTTGCTTTGCTTTGAGACGGGTGAGGAGCTAAAATGAAGCCGAAACACGGGGGATTCCCGCTGTGAAATGCCAATGTGAGACCGTCGATGTGTGAGACTCCCCCTAGTTTGCTGAGTGGGTTGCCCGGAATGGCTCGGGTTCCCGTCATTCATGCGTTTGTCATTCACGGTCTCTGCCTGTTGCCGTATGTCCATGCAGATGAGACTGCAAAGGGCGAATTGGCTGTCCGGCAGAACGAGTTCTTTCAACAGACGATCCTGCCCATCTTCGAGAAACGATGCGTTGGTTGCCACAACGACAATGACCTCGAGGGCGATTTTTCGATGCAATCTGCCGACGCCTTCTTTCGGGGAGGCGAAAGTGGTCAGGCAGTGACTCGCGGCAAACCGGGAGAAAGCAGCCTCATCGACTATCTTTCCGGTGACCCACCGGAAATGCCCAAGGATGCGAAACCACTTTCAAAAAAAGAAATCCATTCCATCCGGACCTGGATCGAACGCGGTGCTCACTGGCCGCAGGATCTCAGGATTGCCAACCGTTCGTCGATTGATCAGGACTGGTGGTCCCTCAAGCCGGTTGGCAAACCGGAACTGCCGGACACGGTTGGAAATCCGATCGACCATTTTATTGAGCAGAAACTGAAGCAGCAGGGCCTGTCTTTTTCCCAGCCCGCAAGTCGGCGGGACCTGGTACGTCGCCTGTTTTATGATCTGACGGGGCTGCCTCCTTCTGTCGAGGAGGTGGAGTCCTTTGTGCAGTCCGAGGATCCGGATGCCTATTCACGGCTGGTGGATCGTCTGCTTGCCTCCGAACAATACGGTGAAAAATGGGCTCGGCACTGGCTCGATGTTGTCCAGTATGGAGAGACTCACGGTTATGACAAGGACAAACCACGCATAAACGCGTGGCCCTATCGTGATTACGTCATCCGGGCATTCAATTCGGACAAGAATTATTCCCGTTTTGTGCGGGAGCAACTGGCGGGAGACATCCTGTGGCCGGAAACGACCGACGGTATCGTAGCCACCGGTTTTATCGCCGCAGGGCCATGGGATTTTATTGGCCATGCGGAAGTTCCTGAAACAAAGATTGATGGCCAGGTGGCTCGTAACCTGGACCGGGACAACATGGTCACCAGCACCATGAATACTTTTTGCAGCCTGACGGTGCAGTGCGCCCGTTGCCACAACCACAAGCTGGACCCGGTTACCATGCAGCAGTATTACAGCCTGCAGGCCGTATTCGCATCTGTCGACAGGGCCGATCGTGACTATGACGCGGATCCAGCCGTGGCCGACAAGCGAAGGATGCTCTCAAAACGCCAACGCGAAATCGAAAAGGAAATCGCCAGCACGCGTGCCACGATGGATGGTAAAAAGACGCAGTCCATCCGGAAACTGGAGAGTGAAATCAAAAGGTTGACCGAGCGGATCGCCAAGGGATCCTTTCCCAAATCAGCGTTGCCGCGTTCCCCGCGAATGGGATACCACAGCCACGTTGCTGCGAAACAGGATACTCCCAAGTGGGTCCAGGTCGATCTTGGCAAACCGAAGGAAATCGACTTCCTGGTTCTGACAGGTGCCGTGGAATATGGTTTTGACGATTTTGGTTTTCCCGTCCGCTTTGTGGTCGAGGTTGCCAATCGCAAGGATTTTTCGGATGCCCGGCCGTTTGCCGATTTCCGCAATCGGGATTTTGTTCGGCCAGGGGCCCAGCCTGTGGTTTTGCATTCACCAGGTGAGGTGATCGCCCGGTACATCCGTCTGACAGCCACGCGGCTGTGGAGTCGGAGAATGAAGGGAGCTCCCAGGACCAATGACTGGATTTTTGCGATGGGAGAACTGACTGTGGTCGCCGAGGGCAGGACCGTCGATATCCAGGAAGTTACTTCGCTTGACTCCATTGAAGCGCGACCCGGCTGGGGGAGGGCAAATCTGGTGGATCATCTGTATGGAGGAGCGGACCTCGAAACAAAGCTGGGCAAAAAGGAAAGCCCGTCCAATGGTTACCACAGCCATTTTTCGGGCTCCGCAGAGACCACCAAGTGGGTCCAGCTGGAACTGGATTCAGCGGTCGTGATCGATGAGCTTCGGTTTTTGCCTGCCTATCCGACTGACTTCAAGGAGACTCCGGGGTTCGGCTTTCCTCTCCGGTTTCGCGTAGAGCTGTCCAATGACCCTGCCTTCGGGAAGTCAACGATCGTCCGGGACCAGAGTCAGCAGGACTTTCCCAATCCGCTTACCAAGCCGTTGGTCGTGAATGTTGCCAACCAGACCTCTTTCCGTTTTATAAGGTTCACCGCCAGCCGACTCTGGAATCGGGGGGATCCCGGTGGAAAAAACCATGCCCTGGCATTGGGTGAGGTGATGGTGTTGTCCGATGGGAAAAACCTGGCCGGCGGCGCAAAAGTCACGGCATCGGATTCCATCAACTCTGGCCGCTGGCACCAGGATTTCCTGGTGGATGGTTGGACCAGTCGTCTTGGGGTCGATCAGGGGATTCAATACCTCGCGCAGGCAGGAAGCGAAAACGAGTTGCGGCCACAACTGACCGAACGGATAGCCGAGCGGGAAAGATTGATCAAGAAGGCCGTCGGTGAACGGTTGCTGTCTCGACTTGCCGAATTGGAAGAACAGCTGTCCGCGATTACCAGCCGGCAGAAAGGTCTCCCCGGCGCCTCCCGTGTCTACGCCGGTACCGTGCACAATGGCAAGGGCGCTTTTCGGGGGCGGGCCGGCCTGGGGCCGAGGGAAATTCATGTCCTGCATCGGGGTGACATCCGCCAGCGAAGGGAAAAAGTCAGCCCGGGGACCGTTCCTTTTATCAAGGGGGTGGCTTCCATGTTTTCACTGCCGGATGCGGGTGACGAAGGTTCCCGTCGCGTGGCGTTGGCCGACTGGATCGTCCGCCCCGACAATCCGCTTACCTGGCGGTCGGTCGTCAACCGGGTCTGGCAGTACCATTTCGGCAAGGGGATTGTTGACACGCCCAACGACTTTGGGCGTGGCGGCAGCAAGCCGACACACCCGCAACTGCTGGAATGGCTGGCGGTGGAGTTCCGGGATGGTGGCAGGTACCTCGAAGCGCAGTCTTTCAAGTCACTGCACCGAATGATCTGCAACAGCCGAACCTACCAGCAGTCCTCCCGCTCAGCAGAGTTTGTCAAGCAGGACAATAACAACAGGTTTCTCTGGAAAATGGATCGCCGCCGCTTGAGCGCCGAGGAAATCCATGACACCGTTCTCAAGGTGGCGGGGCTTCTGGATCCGAAAATGGGGGGGCCTTCCTACCGGGACTTCGTCATTCAACGACCCGAACACTCACCGCATTACGAGTACCATCTCTATGATCCCAATGATCGGGCAACGCATCGTCGGGCCGTCTACCGCTTTATTGTCAGAAGTCAGCCCCAACCTTTCCTGGATACTCTGAATTGTGCAGACCCGTCCTCTTCCGTACCGAAACGTGTGGAGACACTGACGGCACTTCAGGCGCTGGGCATGCTGAATAACCTGTTCATGGTTGCCATGTCAGAGCAGTACGCGGCGTTGCTGGAAAAAGAGTCGGGCCGACTGCCGGATCAGCTCCGTTCGGGTTACAGGAAATTGACTGGACGAACGCCGGATGACCAGGAGTTGATCCTGCTGCAGGAATACGCCGAAAAGCATGGATTAAAAAACCTGTGTCGGGTTTATTTCAACCTGAGTGAATTTGTTTTTGTTGACTAGCCAACCGGGAAACGACATGGATCGCAGGAATTTTTTATGGCAATCAGGTGGTGGGCTGGGAGGAATTGCCCTGTCCGCTCTCTTGGCCGAATCGGGATTTGCCCGGCAGCCAATGGGTGGATCTGGGGATGAACCCCTGGGCGCTGACGATCAACTGGGTGAAGGTGCGGCCCTGCAGACGATGCATCATGCTCCCCGGGCCAAGCGGGTGGTCCAGTTGTTCATGAGTGGTGCGGCCAGCCACCTCGACATGTGGGATCACAAACCATTCCTGGAAAAACATCATGGTCAAAAGTCCGATTTTGGCGAGAAGGTGGAGTTGTTCCAGAATGGCCATGGACCGTGGATGAAGTCCCCCTGGAAGTTCCGGCCGTACGGTGAATGTGGCAAGATGCTGAGCGAGGTGGTCTCGCCGCTGGGACGTCACGCGGACGAGATGGCCTTCGTACATAACCTGGTGGGGAAAACCGGTGTCCACAGCCAGGCAACCTATCTCCAGGCAACCGGATTCCAGCGTCCCGGTTTTCCCGGCGTGGGGGCCTGGGTCAGTTACGCATTGGGGACGTTGAATGAAAACCTGCCCTCCTTCGTCGTGATGCCGGACAAGCGTGGTTATGCTTCCAACGGCCCAAAGAATTGGCACTCGGCTTTTCTGCCGGCACAACACCAGGGTACCGTTGTCCGACCTTCCAGCCGAAATCCGATCCCCGACCTTTTTCCAACCAATGGCAAGTACATCACCCGGCAGGCGTCTTCGGATGCCATCGAATTGCTGGGAAAGCTGAATCGCAGGCATATGGAGCAGCGTCGAGGGGACTCCCGACTCGAAGCCCGGATCAAGTCATACGAACTGGCGGCGGGCATGCAATTGAAAGCGCCGGAAGTCTTTGATTTCTCGGGCGAACCAAAACATGTGTTGAAACTCTACGGCCTCGACCACGGCAAGTCTGAATTCAGCAAGGAGATCAATCCTCTGGAGGAGACGGACCTGTTCGGTCGGAAATGCCTGGCCGCTCGGAGGATGCTGGAAAGGGGCGTCCGGTTTATCCAGATCTGGAGCGGCAATGACAACAGCTTTCCCCGTCGCAACTGGGACTCGCATGAGAACATTCAACGGGACCACGGCCCCCTGGCCACGGGAATGGCTCATGGAGCGTCCGCACTGATCGAAGATCTCAAACAACGGGATATGCTGAAGGACACCCTGGTGATGTGGACGACCGAATTTGGGCGCATGCCTTCTTCCCAGGGAGGAACCGGCCGGGATCATAATCCCTTTGTCTTTACCAACTGGTTTTGTGGAGGTGGTATCAGGGGAGGCACGACCCATGGGCCCTCTGACCAATGGGGATTCAAACCACTGGATCGGGATCATCCCACCGAGGTTTACGATATCCATGCAACCCTCCTTCACCTATTGGGGATTGACCATGAAAAGCTGACGGTCCCTCACAATGGTATCCAGCGTCGGCTGACCGATGTGCATGGACACGTCATCAACGAACTGTTGGCGTAGCGGACGGCAAACAGAAGATTTCGGGTTCTGGTTTCCGTGTTAAAATGAAATCCTCCAGTGGGCGGGGAGCAAAATCCCTGTCTTGTACATCCATCGGTTTACCGGATTGTCAGCCTGTCATGCTCAAAATGATTTTGTTTGCGGTGTTTGCCTTTTTGTCCGTCAGTTTGACCTGGCCTCCGGTTTCCGCACAGGATGACGAACAGGCTGCGGCAGACCAGCGAAAAGTCTCCGTGCTGATGCGATTGAAAAACATTGATGTCAACCAGAAGCCAAAGTTGAAAGCGGTGGTCATCAGGCACCTGGGAACCGTTTCCGATGAGACCGAGTACCTTGCCATGGCCGAACGATTCAAGCTGTCGGAATTGAACGACCGGTTGTGGAAGATCGCGAGCCAATCGGCCGACGATAACAGTCGTGCCCGCGCCGTGGGGCTGTTGATGCAAAGAAGCAAGATGGAGGAGCTGGGCAGGCAACTGCTGTCTCAAGCGGAGCCTGCAAAAATCATCCACGCCATCGGCCTGGTCGATTCCAGGGAGTCGATTGGGATTCTCAAGAGCCTGATGACAGCTGAAAAGACATCGGCTGCTTCCCGGAACGCTGCTGCCAAGGGACTGGGACGACAGAAAATCGGGCAGCAGTTTCTGCTCGAGCTTGCCCAGTCGGGGAACCTGCCGGCAGAATGCGAATTCACTGTCGCCAACATTCTGCTTTCTTCCTCCGACGATGCCCTGCGGGGTGCGGCTGCCAAGATCATGAAGCTTCCCGCCACGGCGGGGAGCAAGCCATTGTCCCCCATCGGCCAGCTGGTCAAACGCAGGGGGCAGACGGAAAACGGCAAAAAAATGTTCCAGGGTTTGGGGACCTGCGCAAACTGTCACCTGGTCAACGGGCAGGGGAAAGAGGTCGGCCCCGACCTGTCTGAAATCGGCAGCAAGCTTTCACGCCAGGCAATGTACGAATCCATTCTCAACCCAAGCCTTGCGGTCAGCCACAATTACGAGACCTTCCTCGTGGAAACCATCGATGGGTTGTCCTATTCCGGCATCCTGGTCAGCCAAACCGATGAAAAAATCGTGTTGCGTACGGCGGAGGCGGTCATCAAGGAACTTTTGAAGGAGGATCTCGATGGCATGAAAAAATCAAAACAATCACTGATGCCGGCTGACCTGCAAAAGAACTTTTCGGAGTCCGACCTGGTCGACCTGGTCGAGTACCTGATGTCGCTGACAAAAAAACGTATTCCCTAGTGGTCACGACCAAGGGGTCTGCAGGTTCTGCTGGAAGAGCCCCACCCGGATGGATCCGGTCGGTATTGCGTCTGTTGCGGCCGTTCCCTGGGACAGCATGATTGTTGAAAAAACCCGCTGGCGCTAGAATTGCGGGTTGGAAGTACACTTTTCTCAAGGTGATTTCGAGAAACGGTTTCGTGTCATTAACCAAAAATAAAATCCATCGCGGTGATTGCATCGAATTGCTGGCGCAAATGGACAAGGGGTCGGTCGATCTCGTGTTTGCCGATCCCCCGTTCAATATCGGTTATGACTACGACGAGTATGATGACGCACGGACCGCGGACGATTACCTGAAATGGTGCAGGCAATGGATGGCCGGTGTCAGGAAATGTCTGAAAAAAGATGGGACCTTCTGGCTGGCGATCGGAGACGAGTACGCCGCCGAATTGAAAATCACCGCCCAGAAGCTTGGATTTCACTGCCGTAGCTGGGTGATCTGGTATTACACGTTTGGAGTGAATTGCAGCCGCGGATTCAGCAGGTCGCACACGCATTTGTTTCAATTTGTGAAGGACAGGGATTCCTTTACCTTCAATGCGGCCAACCCGAAAAACCGGGTTCCTTCCGCTCGACAACTGGTTTACGCAGACAGTCGTGCCAATCCGAGTGGTCGGCTGCCCGACAATACCTGGATCTACCGCCCCCAGGATGCCCCCCATGCTTTCCAGCCGGACCATGATACCTGGTATTTCGCAAGGGTTGCCGGGACCTTTCGGGAGCGGCAGGGGTTTCACGGTTGCCAGATGCCGGAACAGCTGCTGGGAAGAATTATCCGGGTTTCCAGCCAGGCCAACGAGCTGGTTCTCGACCCGTTTGCCGGCAGCGGAACCACGGCAGCGGTCAGCAAGAAGCTGGGCCGACAATGGATCGGTTTTGAACTTTCCAAACAATACGTCAGCTACATCAATCAACGGCTACGACAATGCGAAATCGGTGATGAGCTTGATGGCGCGGCCGATCCGGTTGCCAGTGCACCTCCAACCTCCCGGGGAAAGCGTCGAAAAATGGCAGCGGATGCCGAGATGGAAGAAGGGGTGATCGAGGCTTTCCGGAAATCTTCGGACGGTTACTCGGCCGATTACCTGTTATGCCATCCCGATCTCGGCAGCCACTTTTTGAAAACCTGCAAGGAATTGTCTGTTCCGGGGAACGCGATTCTCTGGAACCAGCAAATGCTGAAACTCCGAAAGTCAAAACGCCTGCCGAAGTCCACCCGAAAAATTCCGCGGGTTACCTTCGAACAGATGGACGCCTACAGTCACGGGGCGGAAATTGCCCTGCAACTGGTCATGGTTGATCAGGGTGTGACGGTTGATTCGATGTTGTGCGCTCCCGACGTTGTTGCCGAGTTTGACCGCATCGCGCGGGAGTTCGCTCCCGGGTTCAGCGCTCTGGATTATCGCTGGGCCGCTTTGGCAATACGCAAAAGGGCCAACCAGGCAAGGAAACTGGCCCTGGGGAAATATGCTGGCTGGTCGAGTTGTGAATTGCCAGACCGGATTCCCTTGAAGAACGTCGATCCTGAAGAATTGAAGATAGCCGGCGTCTACGTTCTGTATTCAGGAGAAATTCCGGTTTACGTCGGTGAAACCGAGGATATTTCTGCCCGGGTGGATTCGCTGCGCAGCAATGACAACTGGGAAAATTTGGGTCCGGATTCGTTGATGACACTACCGGCCGTCCAGTTCAAGGCATCAGAGAAACATGCCGTCCAGGCAGCATTGTGCCGCCGGCTGCGGTCAGTCCTGAACACCCAACTGGTGGTCCACGAGGGCTAGGAGGGTTGCCCGGACCATTCGTAAAGAAAGACCTCGATTTCATGGCCTGCCGGAAACCCCTCGCTGTCCTGTGGCAGGATGCAAAAACCGTCCGCCTTGATGGTGGAGCTGAGGATCGATGCGCCGCTGATGGCAATCGGTTCCACCTCTTTGTCGACGATGCGAACACGGGCGTAGTCGGTCCTGCCTATCGCAGAGCTGATTTTTTCCCTCAGCGGCAAGCGTGTTTTCTGGTAGGGCCAACCCGGGTCAAGCCCGGCCATTTTCCTTATCAGGTAACGGGCAAAAAAATCGTAGGCACAGAGACAGGAGACCGGATTTCCGGGAAGCAGAAAAACGGGACGCTGGTCAAATCGTCCCATGCCGGCCGGACTGCTGGGCCGCATGGCGATACCGTGAATTGAGAGCTCCCCGAATTCGGCGATAATCCCGGGGGCAAAGTCTTCCTTGCCGGTGCTTGATCCGCCTGCCACGAGAAGGACATCACTGGGATCCTGCATGGCCTCCTGGATGGCCTTTTTGTCGTCCGGCAGGATCCCCGGAAAATCAGGATCTCCTCCATCCCTTTGGACCAGGGCTTCCAGCATGATGCTGTTGGAGTCCACGACTTGCACGCCCCGCGGTTTGTGGCCAGCTGGCAGGAGTTCATTGCCGGTAACGATGATCCTGACACGCGGTCGGGAAAACACCTCCACCCCGTTCACGCCAATCGAAGACAGCAGACCTGCGTCCTGAGGTCGAAGTCGTCTCCCTTTGCGCAAAACGGTTTCACCCAGCTGGATGTCTTCACCGGGTCGGGCGACGTTCTTCTGTTCGGCAATCGACGAGAGGATCGATACCGTTTTGTCATCGGGTTGGGTTTCTGCCTGCTCGACCGGCACCACTGCGTTCGCTGTCGCAGGGACCTCGGCACCGGTCATCACCCGTATCGTTTCCCCCGGCCGGATATCGACCGGGCAGGATTGGCCCGGAAGGACTTCATGCACGATGGACAGCGGGATCGGGTTGTAGGCATTCGCGCCCAGGACCTCAGCCGCGATTACCGCGTAACCGTCCATCATGGAGCGACGAAATCCCGGGACATTCACCTCGCTGGTAACATCCCTCGCCAAGACTCGGCCAGCAAGTTCGTTCAGGACCGCTGTCTCGGTTCTGGTTGGGATTTCAACCTTTGCCAGCCAATCGAGTGCCTCCGCAACGGGTGCCCGTTGCGAAAAACCTTTCATCCGAACGTCTCTATTCATCCCGAAACGCCAAAATGTGGTCGTTCAAAAACTAGAAGTAACAAATCCGCCATGATATAACATAACAATACCCCTGGTGACAGGCACTCCTCCCCGGAACCCAGGCCCTGTCTCTTCTCTCCTTTTCAAAAGTCCTGATGTGAATTTCACCTGCCCCCATTGCGGTCATCCGTCGAAGATCAGCAAGCCCAAGGCTGGTCGTTTCAAGCCCAAATGCCCCAAGTGTCAAAAACCATTTATCCTGGTGATTGACAATGCGGGGAAGTTGCACGTTCAGGTTACTTCCTCCGACAACACCAGTGATTTGGACAGGAAACTTCCGGGAAGCGACACTTCACCATCCGGGAACCTCACTCCCCAGGATGTCGAGGCCACGTCACAGATCCGTGAGGATCCGACCCGTCAATTGGCTGCGGCCAAGACACAGGAAATCAGGGAAGCGTTCGACGCTGCCGAGCGGGATCCCAACCCGGTCGATCCATCTACCACGGCGGATCCCATCTCCGCTGTCGGCATGACGGGTGGTTTCGAAACCGTAGCCTTCCAGGAAGAGGCAACGGCCATGGGTGATTCTCCCGAAAAGGAAGTCGCCAAGGAAAAGGAGACCATACCGCGGAAACTGGGAGGCTACAGGCTGGATCGCCAACTTGGCAAAGGGGCGATGGGAACTGTTTTTCTGGCCACGCAGGTTTCGCTCGACCGTGACGTAGCGATCAAAATCCTGAAGCCGAGTCTCACCAGGAATCCTTCCTTTGTCTCCCGTTTTGTTCGCGAGGCCTACGCTGCTGCTCAGCTGGTTCACCACAATGTGGTGCAGATCTATGACATCGGTTCCCAGGGCAGCGTGCATTATTTCAGCATGGAGCTGGTCAAGGGAGATTCCCTTAGCGGGGTTGTCAAAAAACAGAAGCGAATCGATTGTGACACTGCGGCCGGTTATATCCTGCAGGCCGCTAGGGGTTTGAAATTTGCGCATGACCAGGGAATGGTCCACCGGGATGTCAAACCGGCCAACCTGATGCTGGATGAACATGGAATCGTCAAGGTAGCGGACCTCGGGCTGGTCAAGATTGGCGATGAAAACGCTGATGAGCATGTGGCTGAAAACCTTGGCGCAAGTGTGGAGGGGGATTCTCAGATCACACAGCTGGGTGTTTCGGTAGGAACCCCTTCCTACATGGCTCCCGAACAATGGAAAAAATCATCCGATGTCGACCAGCGAGCTGACATTTATTCGCTGGGATGCACGTTCTATGTTCTCGTGACGGGCAAGTTGCCTTTTGATGGGAGGACCCCCCGGGAGGTAGTGACCAAGGTCATTACCGAACAGGCAATTCCACCTGAACTGATCGTCAAGGACATTCCCAAGCGGATCAGCTCCATTGTTAACCGGATGATCGCCAAGGAAGCCAGCGACCGGTACCCGGACATGGGTAACCTGATCAGTGACCTTGAGGAATACCTCGGGGTTTCCAGTACCGGCGCGTTTTCTCCAAGTGAACGGCATGTGGAAATCCTCGAAAAGAGTGTTACCGACTTCAACAAGAGTCCATTGGCCAAAATCCGCAAAAGGGTTTTTCAGGGTCTGCTGGGGCTTTCGCTGATCCTCTTCGTGGGGGGTGTCTTTTTCAGTTCAAGGTTTGCCATGGGGGTCCTTGGACTGCTGGTGACCACTGGCGGCTGTTACTTCCTGATTCGCGGGCTGATGGATAAAACCCATCTCTTCAACAGGACTCGCGATTACCTTTTCAGCAATCAGGTCTGGGACTGGATCACGATGGGGATCACCGGTGTCGTCTCCCTGGTGCTGGTTTATTTCGTTCTCGGAATTACCGGAAGTCTCGTCGTGGGAATCGCCGGTCCCCTGTTGGCAGCTGGCCTGTATTTTGGCATCGACAAGCTGCTCGCAATCAAACGTCGCAGCGCGATCGAGGAATCCGAAAAACTGTTCAAGGTATTGAGGCTGCGAGGATTGAACGAAGATCTGTTGCGGCAGTTTGTCTGCAAATTCGCCGGCAATCACTGGGAGGAATACTTTGAGGAATTGTTCGGCTACCCGGCCAAGATCTCGGCCCGCAGTTGGCTGCGGGGAGAAACCGGCCGCAGGCGTAGCATTTTTCGTTGGTGGAGGGATCCGCTGATCCGCTGGGTCGACAGAAGATTTGATGCCCGGGATCGGGCAAGAAAGCTACGGCACCTCGAGGAAGTCGAGATGCAAAAGCTGATGGCCCAGGGTATTGAGAAAGTCGAGGCCAAAGTCCGTGCCCGGAACATAGCCAAGCTGATGACTGAAAACGCGGAAGCGTGGAAGCAAAGCCAGGCCCAGTTGCAGCAGGTATCCCAGTCGACCCGCCAGCAGTCCCAGACCCAGGCAGCCGAAGTTCCCAAACCAACGTTGTCGAACCTGTCCCGCAACCTGGACGACCGATTCAAGGATCGGGAACCCAAGGTCACGATTGCTGACCGTTTTCATGGCACAATCAGTTTTTTCATCGGACCGCGAGTCCGGTTCCTCGTTGGCGTGATCCTGTTTGGGCTCTGCCTGTGGTGGATGCAGAAAAATGGAAAGATCGCTGCACTGGGCAAGGCGGACTTCGGCCAGGCGATTGAGATCATTTTTTCCCAGAACGCCTATGATGCTGAAGGAACCCTGAAAGAGGGCGCTACCACGGAGGCCATATCGATTCCGCTGATTCCTTCGTCGCTGCTGGAGCCTTTTAACAGTATCAACCATGGATGGATTGGTCTGGTTTTCATCTTTTCCGCAGCCATCTGGGGCTGGTTTGTAACGATACCGGTGGTTACCGGCGGGATCCTCGCGATATTCGGAACCCGGTTGGTGGGCGGGCTGATCCCCGAGGAGGGATTCTGGGTACTTTCCCGCGAAAATATCGCCCTTGCGGCCGGCCTGCTTGTGGCTGCCATCGGTTGCTGGTTTTTCAGTCCCAAGGCCGATGAATCCCTTTCGGCCAACGAATCCTGAAGGTTGTCCGAATGTCCTTGCCAGGTGCCAGCTGAGAAGAGGTGATCGATTTGGCAACCGGTTGCCAAAGGGAGTCTTCGAATTCCGGGGCGGGTAGAACCTGCCGTTTGTCGACAAAATTCTGAAAGAGAGGCATTGGTTCCTGCTTTGCACCTGCAGTGATGGCGGAGCTCAGCGTATGCGCCCGGAATACCGGCTGAATGAATCAGGCGATTCTTTTTTTTCGATCCAGGCGGAGCGCCTCGATGGGGACATAGAACCGGGCATATCGTTTTCCATCGGAAAACAATTCTCCTGCTGATGAAGGCACCAGGATGGTCGCCCTCTTGGTAATCCGGTTGACGATGCCCCGGTAGCGTTGGCCGCCGTGGGAAAAACTGACGCTGTCTCCGGCCTGTATGCCAAATTCACGAAGGGCTCTTTCGTCGACGGTCGTCAGCTGGTGTGTGGACTCGGTGTGACAGAAAAGTCGATTCGAAATTGCCTTGAACCGATTGCGGAAACAGTCTGAGTGGTACCAAACCATCATTTCCACGAGATGAATGAGCTCGTGTTCCATGATTCGCTGCAGGGCCTGGAGGCGATCCGAGCATTCGACACCTGTAACAATTACCGGTTTCCCCGGGGATTTGAATGTCTGGAAAAGCAGTGTGGTTGAAATGGCAATTTCATACTTGCGGTCAATCAGTCTTCGCCCATCCCAGCTCTCCTCTCGTGTCGTTTTTCCCCCGGCACGCGTCATTTTTCCCGAAAGACGAAAAGAGAGAGGGTGTTTCAGCTGTTTCAGGAGTGAGGAAATCTCATTGTCAAAAAAAAGGGCGTCATAGAGGTGAAACATCTCCTCCAGGTCGGACTCCTCGATCCGGCTGAATTGAGCCGATCGAAATCTCCCTGATTTCTGCAGGTTCCAGTAGATCTGGGCAGTCCGTTTGCGTGATTGGCTACCTGGACAGTTCCGCTCCGTTCGGGACTTGATCGAATTCAACAGTTCCATGACAAAAACCTAATACATTCTTTCCCGCTCTGCGAGTCCGAGCGACCTGTTTTCCCGCCGCAAGGAGCCTTTGTGCCAGCAGGCTACTGCTAGCGGACCGTTCTGGATTGCCGACAAATGCGAGTCTTACTAGAATTTCCGCTTCCCGGTTTCCCACAAGCATTTTCGATGGTCCATACCGAATCAATCCAGAAACAGATGCAGGGTATCCGTCTCCTTTTATCGGACATCGATGGGGTGCTGACTGACGGAAAACTGGTCTACGGATCTAACGGAGTGGAAATCAAGGAATTTCATGTACGGGACGGCCTGGCAGTCAGGATCTGGAAGAGCTGTGGCTATCCTTTTGGATTGGTGACCGCCCGTGAATCAGCGGCGGTGGAAAAACGAGCTGCTGAATTAAAGGTTGATTTTCTGCTTCAGTCGCGGCCGGGGAAACTGAAAGCCGTTGTTGAGGTGGCACGTGAGGCCGGCGTGGATTTGTCCGAAGTCTGCTACCTTGGGGACGATTTGCACGACCTGGGCGCCGTGCGGGAAGCTGGTCTTGGCGTGACGGTCGCTGACGGAGCGGAGGAGGTCAAGCAGGAGGCCGACCTGGTCCTGCAAAGTCGTGGTGGTGCGGGAGCCCTGAGGGAGCTGGTCGAATCCCTGTTAAAGGCCAAAGGTGAGTGGTCCGGAGCCGTCGAGTCATTTTACTCCCCAGGTTGAAGTGTTTTCATTTCTTTATCGATTTGCGATTGGGTTCGGCTGCCTTGCAGTTGTCTACTACCTGTATGCAACCATCGCGGTGCCCCTGATCGATCGAGAGGTTTCCCGGAAAAAAGTCGAAACCCGTCAGCCCGTTGACACGGGCAACCAGAGATACGAGACACTGATTACCGAGGCCTTTCCAAAAGATGACTGGATTCGGGGTCGCTGCAAGATTCTGGACGCCCGCCAGAGCATCCTGTTTTTCAAGGAGGCCCGGCAACTGGAGGATGGAAACTGGGAGGTCAAACCCTTTACGATGTTTCTGAATCCGGACCAGGCCCTCGTTGAAGCGGAAGATGGTTTGCAACAGTGCTCACGTGAAAAGCCGATCATTCTGCGAACCGAAGAAGGGGCCTACATCAAGTTTGAGGATGGGTCCTCTCCCAACTCGCCCAGTGGGAAATTTTCGGGTGCCCGGATGCCGGGTAAGGTGACCGTGATGCGGGAGGAATCCACGGCGGGGAGCGACGATGATTTTGAGTTTGTAACGCGAAACATCCAGGTCAACAAAAAGCAGATTCTGGCGGTCAACCCTGTCCGGTTCCGGTACGGAAAGCATTTTGGCAACGGACACAATCTGACCATCAACCTGGCCGCGGTTGGCAAAAACAAAAAATCAGACCGCCGTCTTCCGATTGTCAGAAATCTGAAAACCGTGGAACTGGCGCACCTGGACAAACTGATGCTGATTCCATCCGATGCGGCCGTGGAAGATCGTCAGGTGGAAAAGAAGGTTTCTCTTGACGGTGAGGCCCAGCTGGAAAAGTCGCCGGTGCAAATTACCTGCTCCGGCCCTTTTCGTCTGGATTTTGGCAAGTCGGAAATGGTGCTGTTCGACGAGGTTCACCTGGAACAGTTTCATGAAACGGGTCCCCATGATCACCTGTACTGCGACCGTCTGCAGGTCAGGTTTCGCCTGACCCAAAAGTCGGCAGAAGGCAGTTCAAACAAAGATAAAATCCAGTTTCAGTCGGTTATTGCGCATGGTCAACCGGCCCGGTTGGAGGTCGATTCAAGGAACGCCCAGGCCCGGGCGAATACGATTGAATATCGAATCAATCGCAGGACGATCCATTGCCGAACTGACGTGATGCTGCGGGATGGCGCCTACCGGTTCAGCGCACCGGAGATTCAATACCGACTGACTACCAATCAACAGCTGGGAACCGGATGGGCCAGCGGGCCGGGAGAGATCATCGGCGAATCGGACGATCAGAATGGCCAGTTTCGTGCGAACTGGGAGTCGGAATTCAACCTCCAGCCACATGACGGGAAAAAGGTCCTTTCCCTGCACGGTCAACCAAGGATTGTCGTCGGCGATCGCCAGACATTCCAATGTGAAGAGCTTCACTTCTGGATCTGGGAAAAAAGAAAGCGAGGCCCCCGACCGAAGTGGAACTACTTTCCGGCCCAGATGCTCGGATTGCGCCAGGTTACTCTCAACGCACCCGCGTTTGGTGGAAAAGTTGACGAAGTCCGGGTGTTCTGGCCCCCTCCCGTCGATCCAGCTCGCGGCGGTTCCTCCAACCGGCAAACCCGAAAGAAGGGGGGATCTGCCACCCGGTTTGCCAGTAGTCGCAAAACGGAACCTGTTGCGGATTCGAAACCGGAACGTCCTGGGCAACCGGTGGAAAATCGCGTTATCGGCAATGGCCATCTTGCTACCGCGTACCTGACACGCAAAAACCAGCTCCGCTCCTTTCGTCTTGAGGGGCGGACCCGAAAGACGCTCGCTGATGGCCGCAAAATCGTGGAACAGGTCAACGTACAGTCGGTCGACCTGCGACCGCAGCAGGTGGGGCATCCCGCACGCGTGATGGTGGAGGTCAGGGGATCGGATATCCAGGTGGATGCAACGGGCAAAAAGGATGCCTTCAAGATGACCCTTCAAGGCTTTCCGGCCAGTGTGGAATCCGATGGGATGAAAATTCGGTCCAACGAACTTTCGCTGGATCAATCGACCAACAGAGCATGGAGCAACCTGCCGGGAACGGTCGAAATTTCTCCGGCGATCCGGGCGGAAAGAAAACCGTTGGGGCCTGAGGCCAAAACCAGTATTCGCTGGAATAAACGTTTTGATTTTGACGGCTGGGTTTTGCGTTTGACCGATGATATCACGTTTGAGGGTCTCGATTACCTGGCGACGGGTGAACAGGTTGAGTACGAGGGTCAGACGCGGCAGTTGGCCGCCCGCACCAATCGTTTTGTCAGCTTTCAACAGGAAGGGACAGGCGTGGACTCCAGTCCGGGTGGCGATGGAAAACCAGGAGATTCAATTCGAATCCAGGAGTTCGCCCTGCTCGAGCAGGCTCACGTCAAGGCGATTACCCGGGAAGACCTCGATCAGGTCCAATCGGTTGAGGAAATTTACGCACAGGAGATCAATGTCAGGACCGACACCGGTGACGCACGGGCCATTGGTCCCGGAAGCATTCGCTCGATTCGCAGGGGCAGCCAGGGTGACCGCAAGGTGGACGCCCTCTCCCGCCAGGAGGAGTCAGGCAAGGAACCACTTTCCTGCATTGAAGTGGCCTTTGAAGGACAAATTCTCGGCAACGTGAATACGAGAAAAGGTACGGTCAGTGAAAAAATTCGGGCCGTTTACGGTCCGGCCGCGGATTGGAATGTCCGCTACGATCCTGATGGCAAGTCCATTTTTGGAGATGAAATCTACCTGAATTGTGATCAACTGAAATTCAGGCAATGGAAACCTGTAAACAGTCCCAAGCCGGTCGTCGAAATGGCGGCTGTGGGGAATACGGAAATCGAAGGTAAAAAATTTCGAGCCCTGGCGACCCAGTTGACCTATACCGAAGAGAACGCAATCGTCCGACTGGAAGGCCTGGATCGGAGTCACGCCAAAATCTGGTTCCGAAAAAATGAAAAACAGCCTTGGCAATATGGAGAAGCGAAGCAATTCAGCTATCAGCAATCAACGAGTGAAATCGTCGGCTCCGAGGACCTGAAAGAGATGCGGTTTCTCCAGTTCGAAGCACCGCAAAAAAGAAGAAGGTAGACCGGCTGGGTGCTCTGGCAGTCAAGAATAAGAATGGCGGCGACCAAGGGGATTTTTTGAAAGAGATCTGTTGGTCGCCGCCAAGCGTCACTGCGAAGGTAAAGATAAATGGCGCTGACATCGAGTCAAACAGACCAACTGGAACACACCCTGAAATCACCAAAAAAAATTATCCAAACTCATGTTTTCCCTCGCATTGGGCGGCAGAAGGTTGGTCGCCCTTCATTTTGAAGCTTGAGGCAGTCGATGGGAGCCTCGACCCTGAGCTTGGCCGGAAATCAGATCCCAAAACAGACTGACCAATCAGGCTCCCAACCAGCCTGGCCGGTGAGCATTTTTCCCGCCAACGATACGACACCCGCCCGTCAAAAGTTGGGTAGCTTCGTATGATCCTGTCGGTAATGGGTTTCGGGTGGTTTGACCTTTCCTGCAGACCGTGACCAGCGTTGATTGCACCGGATTTTACGGATACGTCTGAACCCAAACACCGAACGGGCGTAACAGGTTGCAAAACTCGCCTTGCCGTTTGGTACGGCATTCGGTATTTACCACAACCCGATTTTTACCAGCCGGGTGAAATCTGCTAGCCAAGGATGGAAGCATTACCGTGTCAAGAAGAACGTATCGCCTGCCGCATTACCGAATTTTTCTATCGGCAGTCCTGATGGGTACCTTGAGTTCCTCTCTCCCCGTTGGCGGTATGGGCAATCTGCAATCCACCGCATGGAGTCAAACCGGATTGCCGGAACTCACCTCGCCTGGGCAGGGTGCTCCTGCTGCGGCTTCAGAAAATTCCGGGGGAAATCTGGTTCAGCAAAAAGTTGCTGACGTCCAGATCCAGGGCGCAAGCTACATTCCCGCTGACGAGTACCTGAGAAGGTTGAAGACTCGAAAGAACCGGGCCTACGATTCCGACGACGTGCAGGCGGATGTCGAAGAGTTGCACCGGCTGAAAATCGTTCAGAGCGTCCGTTCCTTTATCAATTCAACACCGGCGGGCGTCGTGGTGACCTTCCGGATTTTTGAACGCCCCTTCATCACCGCTGTACGCTATGTCGGCAACCGGGCCTTTCCCGATCGGCGGCTGGAAAAATTAACCGGTATCGCCAAGGGCAAACCGCTGGATGTGGTGGCAGTCAAAATGGCAAAACGCCAGATTGAGGATTTTTACCATTCCAAGGGATTCCCCCGCACCCAGGTGGAAGTTCTCGCCGGGGATCGGAGAGAGGATCGTGAGGTGACGTTCCTGATCCACGAGGACGAAAAACGGATTATCCGGTCGGTTCGCTTTGAGGGGAATTCCATCGATTCCGACGGACGACTGAAGACTTACATCAAATCAAAACCTCCCATTGCAGGTCTGATTGGCGGCAACTACCAGAAGGTCGAGGTGGAACAGGACGTCCAGCGGTTGACGGCCTACTACAGAAGCCTCGGTTTCTTTTTTGCCAAAGTCGACCGGGAAATCATCTTTGACCGGACCGGAACCCGGGTCGACTTGAAATTCATCATTTCCGAAGGCCCAAGATACGTGGTACAGAGCGTGGCTTTTGAGGGCAATGAAAAATATGAGCCCGCAAAACTTGATTCCATTGTTCGCTCGGAAGCCAACCAGTACTACGATTCCCGTCGCCTGCAGGCGGATCTTTCCAAGCTGCGGGATCTGTATGGGAGCCAGGGTTACATCGCGGTCAATATCCAGGCCGAACCTCGGCTCTACGAAGAACCCGGAAAGCTGGACCTGGTCTTCAACATTGACGAGGGGCCCCAGTACCGGGTGGGAGACATCAAGGTCCATATCGATGGAGATTACGGAATAACCCGGCAGACAGTCATCCTCGACCGTCTGGGATTGTACAAGGGAGATGTCGTGGACGTGCGAAAAATCCGCTCTGCGGAACGCCGGCTCGCCAACTCACAACTCTTCACCGGGGCCCGGAATGACGGGCCACCTCCCCGGATCGTCGTCAATCCCCGAGAGGACTTTGGAGGATTGGCCAAAAAACAGGATACCGGATTCCGTGGACAGAGTCCGGATCGCCAGGATGTGGAATTCATCGACCTGGAAATCATTCGACCCACTATCGACCCAAAACGCTAACCTGAACGCGGCGAATTCAAACATTCGCTGATCAAGCCGTGAACCAACCATTCGAAAAAAGCATGGTGATTGTCGCCAGCCTGGTCCTTTTTTTTACCGGCTGCCAATCCTCCCTGAAATCGAATCGCCCGGAAACTGGCCCGATTTCCCTCAATTCGCTAAAGCGTTACGAGGTTCCTCTCTCGGTCAATGCGCCGGCTTCCGGCCAGGCGGAAACCGTCAAACCCTTGAATCCAAAAGCGGAAGGCGTTGTTTTCCGGGGACAGGACGGGCCCAACGGTTATCCCAAGCAGCCGGTGCCTGCGTCCCGCCAGAATCGAATCGCTTTCCAGGACCCGGGGGGTACCGCTGGGAATGGTGCACCTGCCGTTGATGGTTTCCCCCCCGTGGACGGCAACCAGCCGCTGGTTCCCCAAACCCAGACCTTTGGCAACACCCCTCCGCCACCCGGTTATGGACCCTCAGGTCTACCAGGGCAGGGACAATTCGGTCTGGGGCAACCCTTTATTACCCCTCCTGGCATTCAGAACGGGAATGTTGCTGATCTCGATATTTTTGTACGTGAAGGTCAGACCGGGCAGTTCATGATCGG
>JAYZFP010000186.1:0-4482 GCA_036336715.1 Planctomycetota bacterium | reverse complement strand
TGGAAACTTTTTTTGCGTGTCATGATAGTTCTGACAAGCCAAACCCAATTGCTTCAGATTATTAGCACACTGGGTCCGACGAGCTGCTTCGCGAGCCGCTTGAACAGCCGGAAGCAGTAGCGCGATCAAAATACCGATGATCGCAATGACGACGAGAAGTTCTACGAGCGTAAAACCTTTCGTCTTACAACTGCGTGCAGTCATGAGAGGAACTCCTAAAAGGGATGAAAAAATCTTATGAAAAGATTAAAAAAAACGTATTCGATTTATTCCGTGTTCACTCGATTTCGATGACGAGATCGCTGGTGGCTCCGGTGATCTCAATCTCCTTGTCCGAGGTTTCTTTCTTCTCGTATTTCTTGGGGATTTCGCCGTTTGACTGGTCCGGCTCAACCGTTTCGGTTCCACTTTCAGACCTTTGGATGTTGTCTTCGGTCTGGTTCATGTAGGCATCATCTTCGCCAGCAAGGCTGCGAAGAACCACCTTGTATTTGCCCTTCATTGCGCCGGGGGTACCGGTCTGACCGGTCGTCAACATAAATCTCCCCGTGTCATCAGTGTTACCACTGGCTGCCTGAAGGCCCTCACCAATAGGGCTCAAGGTAATCTGGACATTGGCTTTGGGGGCACCACCGACTTTAAGGGTACCGGAAACCTTGACTGTTGCCGGTCCATTGGTGGAGCCTCCACCACAACCGGAAAGAACGATTGAAAAAACAACAAGTGGAGCGAGGGTAAGAGCTAATTTATTCATCCGTTGTGCTAAATCCTTAAATTGATCGCTGGGAGAGGTATAAAGTTAATCGACTATCAGCCACGCGATTATCAATCAACCTGGAACCACCGTCAAGGAAAGAAACGAACTTTTGGCCCCGCTTAGGGTGCGATTAACGCCCCGTACTACAACCCCCTAGTTGGCCAGATTTCAGCAAAGAAGGATTTGCCACCATTAACATCGTGCGCGGTATCTCGAGATGTAATTTCTGCTCAACGTCCTGGAGAGGCCACTTTGGCATTACGCCATTCCGGGGTTGTCCTGAATGGACAACCTAAATCCCCGGTTAACGTTGGAAAACTTTGTTTTTTGCGATTCAAACAGAAAACACGGAGGAAATCAGGATCCCCACCCGGGAAACCATAAAGTGAATCATTCCCCCTCAACAGCATTTTCACCCACGATTTGGATCAGATTTTCTGCCGACAAAGTGCGGTCCGCTTTCCGACAAGGGCAGTTTTTTCCATCACAAACAGGATCGATCCGTGAACTGCCGGGGTTACATTTTTTTCCTGTCCGGGGAAAAAAATCCCCCGACAAATGAAAACGATTGGATCCTCTTGCCGGAAGGAGTCACTCGGCCGGCATGCCAGGGAGCTTCTCACAGCACCGGCTTTTCGAGCGTGGATGCCATTGGGGTCCCTTGGTCGGCCTTTTCGAGGTTTGCGGGAGGGGTTTCAATACAAATCTACGAATTTTCAGATTAACGGTCCCGCACATCCCTCGACCATTCATCTTTGATTTCGACCGCATGAAACTGCAACAATCTGTATCAAATCAGAACCCTGCCGATATCCAGATCATGATCCTGCAAAACCTGCTTGGCTGGATGACGTCGGCAATTGCACCTTCCGAATACGACGTTCGGGAACAGCCGCATTTTACCCGGGTGAAATTTCGAAGCCGCCAGCTGCGCGATGTGGTCATCTGGTTCCATCAAAAGACTCCGGAAGACCCGGGTAGTAATGAGCTGGCATTCATTCGGGAGGATTGCCGACAATGCCCAGGCGGGTTCGAGCTTTGGGTTGCCCAGCCAGGCTTTGAGCTACGCAAGGAACTCGCTCGAATCGATCTTTCACGCAATACGCAACTGTTGGCCATGTCATGCCCAGCCCAAAAAATGCAGAGCGAAACGGAACTGGAGTTTTCGTTATTGGACAGCCAAGCTGACAGGGCGACCGCACTGGAACTGCACACCTCTGCCGACCTGTTTCAATCGGCCGACCAAATCGGGAAGCAGTTGAAAAATCGGGGCCGAAAAAAAAACATCCTCCAACTTCTGGTCAGGACAAACGGCCGCGCATGTGGAACCGTTTCCCTGCACGTGGTCGATCAGCGGATCCAGATCCTGGAGGAAAAACAGGGATCAGAAATCCCTGCTCCCCCTCAAGTACTCTGTATTTACGACCTGTTTGTGTCGCCTGAATACCGAAATCAATCCATTGGCTCCAGGATCCTCGAATTCGCGACTGACCTCGCCTGGAAAAACGGCATCGCGTGGTGCGGGTTGATCACCCGACAGGGACGGGAATCGTTCTATCTGAAAAACGGGCTGAAGACGGTCTTCCGGGTGGAAAAGTGGGAAGGGCCGTCTGGGAACGCCACCTCTTGAATCCGCTATCCTCCAAACGACCAGGGGGAAGGATAGAGGCTGTTCCCAAAACCGACGGCCGAACGAGGTACCGCTGAATTTCCTGATAGGTGACGCGTGTCCGTTCCCTGATCTTGCAACAAGCCTCAATGAGTTCTGGCTCCCGAACCGATGGATCTGGCCATCCTGCGGAGGTCCTGGTCAGAACACCAGTGTGCACCCTGGAACATATTTGAGGAATTCCGCCTCCACGTCCGACGTGCATCCGGTCTGGTGAACGTTGACTGTTTTGAGGGTTTTGGTTTTCGTCAGGTGACCGAGGGCCTGGTTGTTCAGCTGCCGATTGTAGGCCAACACAACAACCTCGAGTTTCCGCTGCCCCTTCAAAGCCCCGACTCCTTTTACCGAGATGGGATTGCTCTGGAGTTTCAGCTCTCGAAGGTTGGAGCAGCGACCGATTCCGGGCATCGCCTTGTCGTGGACCTGGGCACCGTTGAGCCAGAGTATTTCCAGGGATTCCGATCCCCCCAAGCTGGCAAACGCGTATTGCCCAATGCCCGAACCGTGGGCATGCAGGATTTTCAGGCTGTTCTTGTTCACGAACTTGAATCCCTTTCCTTCGAGATGGGACATTTGCATCATGATCATGAACGAAAGGTTGGGCATTTGTTTGAAACAGGAGAATCCCTCGTCGGTAATCCGGGTGTCTGAAATGTTGATTTCTTCCAGTTTGGTGAGCGTCTTGATCCCATCAAAGTCCTGGTTGGTAAGCGGATTGCGGGAAAGATCCAGCGCCTTGAGCCATCGGACCTCACCAACCTTTTCCATGTTGCCGACCGTTGCCGATACCCGTGTCAGGTCAAGTCGCTCGAGGTTGGGAAATTTCTTCAGCGTCTCAAAGCCGCGAGAGGTGATTCGGGCGCCTGACAGCTTCAACTCCCGAACCGAGGATGCGACCTTGGAATCACTGGCCAACGATGCCAGGTGGCGGTCCTGAACCTGCGAGGGTCCGAGATTGAGAAATTCACCGAAGCTCATTCCACCCGGTGTTTCCGACTGGGCAGTCTGCTTGGGTTTGGAGAATGGAATGTCCCCTTTGCCGGATCCGGGCTTGGCCGATTTCCCTCCCTTCAGATCTTCCTCGACTCTCTCCTTGGTCTTTTTGAAGTCTTCCTTGACCTGGTTGACGGCGTTGTCAGCAATCTCTTTTGCCTTGTCACATCCGGCAAGTCCCCACAGGGAAACGGCCAGGAAACAGGAAATCACCGGTGGGCAAAAACCACACTTTGACAGGAGGGACAGGACGAAAGGTACCCGGGTTCGTGAGGAACAGGACATGATGAGCTCCGGAAAAGGATTGGAAGCAAAAGGATGGAATGAAGGGAAAGCTGGGTCGCAGGCAACAAAATGAGAAAAGGAGGTTGCGATCAACCCGTTCGCTGCCCACAGCTGGTAATGCTAATATAGGGTGGTGGATTCCAGCCTGTAAAGTTTACGGCCTGGCCCCTGGAAACGGTTCTGGTTTGCGATTCGTTTTCCTTTCTCTTTTTGCCTGTTTTTTGCCCATGTTTCCCTTTCCCCAGTCACTTGTCGATATTCCGCCAATTTTTCATTCACTGGAATTTGGCGGTCCATTCCTGAAATGCCAGATCTGTACACGTGATCTTCTGCACGAGGGACAGGGCTACATGATTGAAAAAGTATTTCGGGGTAGTGAAACCATTATTGAAATCGCCACCTGCCTGCCATGCTCTCTGGCTGTGCAGGGAGAAATGTCAGAAGAATCCACACTCACCATGCAGAGAGAATTCCACGGGAAGGTCGACTGGTCGTCCCGGATGGAATGGCTGGAAGAGGAATCGAGTGAGATCACTCCGGAAAAATGGCTGGATCACTGCCTGATTTCAGGTCGCCCGCGGAGTGAAATCACCAACTTCCAGATCGGGGGCCTGTTTTTTGGGGACAAGATGGCGCTCTCCGCACTCCCCTACCTGATTTCAGCCAAAGCCGTGGAAGAGATTGGTGAAAAGCTGTCGGAACAGACACGCGGATACATGCGTGATTTCATAGGTGACCAGTTTGGCATGCCGCCAGAATTCTGCCAGCCCGACAGCCC